>NZ_JAWDIY010000027.1:0-66366 GCF_032380655.1 Diplocloster hominis
ATTTGTTTCGCAAAACTATTTTACAACAAAATGAGGAGGCAGGGTGAATTTATTTTTTATTTTATTTTTCCTAGACTTTTTGCTTAAGTTCGCGCCTATGGGGCCTGTCCCCGGATGTTAACACGAATAATCATCTATCCCTTCCCAATCGCCAGCTCCCCTCTTATTTTCATCAAAATCCGGCCCAGGTGATTCTCTCCCTGTCCGGTCCGGGTATCCACTCCCCAGCAGGTATCCCCCCAGGTATTTCCTTCCACCAGAGGCGTATCACCGGTCGCCAGCAGCCTTTTCCCCAAATCCGGGTTTTGGAAAAACTTTGCACGAACGACTTCTTCCATCACTCCCACCTTCACTTCTTCCCAGTCCTCCCGAAGCGCTACCTGCCGCCCCTGCCTCTTGGCCATATTTGGCGGGAGTTCACAAAATTGCACTTTTTCCTGATCCGTCCGGCACTTCTGGGCCTGAAAAGCGGCCTCTGCATTTTGATAATATAATCCCTGGTATTCAACCTGTGCCCCATAGAAATTACTCAGGAAATCATATTCCTCCCGAAATCTTTGGATACAGGCCTCCTTTATCATTCCATTTTTCTTCATAATCTCCCAAACCTCCTTTGTCACCATGCCCTCAGCCTGTGTACCGCCGCAGCGCAGATTCTCCCGCACAGCGGAGGAACTGATGCTCCCCAGCCCTTTTAGAGGAACGGATGCTCCTCCAAAAGCTGCTCCGGTGTCTCCCCATCCCGCTTTGTCACCAGAAACCGAAAGCGTTCCACAAATTCCCCGATTCGATGCCACCTGGGTATCACATGCAGCTTATCACTTCCCGCCACGAAGTATATCTGGCTTTGGCGATGTTTCTCCTGAATAGTGATCAGCGTCTCATAGGTAAATCCCCGCTCTGTCCGGTACATCTCACAGTCGTCAATGCTCAATCTGCCATCCTTCCTGCACATCGTCTCCAGCATCTCAAGTCTCAGATCATCCGGCAGGGCCTCCTGGGTATAACCGGTTTTCTTTAATTTCCGTTTTACATAACGGTAAGGAGCCGGAACAAAGATTCCGCTGTCTGCCTGTATCGCGTCCATGGCCGCCTGCAAAACTTCCAGATGTGCGATAGTGGGCGGTGAGAAGGAACCTCCCAGCACAACTATTTTCTGTACTTTGTTTTCAGTATTCATATTCTCTCCTCCCTTATCGATTGATGGGATCAATATAACATACCTTTCGTTAAGCGGCACATATCTTCCCTTTTTTTCCGCTGAAACGGCAGTTTTCGCAGACATGTATTCCAAATTTCTGCCTGGAAATCTATAGTCGGAAATTCAATAAAAGGCCGCTATGCCTCGCATAGCAGCCCCTTACACCCCATGGTTATTTCCTGTTCTCCCGGAATTTCAGGAATCTTCAGCATTTCTCGTATAGGACTTACTTCTTTCCATCCGCTGGGACTTTCCCATTCTGGGCAGCCGGTATCTTTTTACGGAAACCTCCCCTCCTATACATAATGAACAGATATGCGGGTATCAGAAACAGATCTGCCGCCATCCAGGCGATCTGATCCGTCCAGCACACCCCCAGAAACATCATCTGCGGGATAAAGAACAAACTCATAGCTGTTCGGGCGACCATCTCGGACACACCGGAAAAAATGGCGGATTTTCCATATCCCATCCCCTGTATAGCAGAACGTAATACCCACAACACCCCCAGCGTTATATAGAACATGCTGCTGATATTCAGGAACATCTGCACATTATCCAGCACCTCCGTCTCAGCACCATCCACGAACAGCATCGCGATATACCGTCCGCCCAGATGCAGGACGATGGCCGCCGCCACCGCATAGATACACTGGATCAGAATCGCAGACCGGACTCCCTCCCGGATCCGGTCCAGCCTCCCGGCTCCCAGGTTCTGACCCACATAAGTGGCCATGGCCGTTCCCACAGCCTCAAAGACCGACAGGAACAGGTATTTGATTTTCAGCGCCGCGGTATATGACGCCACACTGACCTCTCCTAAATGATTCACAGCGCTTTGCAGCATGATGCTGCCGATGGCGGTTATGGACGTCTGCAGCCCCATAGGTAATCCCAGATTCAAAAGCTTCAGCATATGCCGTTTGGCCGGTTTACGCTCCTCACTGTCCGCTTTCAGTTCCGGAAATTTACGGACGATACATTGGATACACAGCACCCCGGACACTGCCTGGGACGTAATCGTGGCGATGGCCGCCCCCATCACGCCCCAGTCAAATACAGTGATAAACAGCAGATCCAAGCCAATATTAATCACCGCTGCGGCGGTCAGAAAGAGGAACGGGCTTTTTGAATCTCCCAGTGCCCTTAAAATACTGGCCAGAAGATTGTAGAGGATCGTAAATGGAATTCCAAGAAAAATAACAAACAGGTAATCCCAGGCTCCCTTAAGGATCGATTCGGGCGTACGGATCAGAATCAGAATATCCCTGCAGAATACAGCGGTCACCACTGTGATCACCACGGCAAAAATACCGGACAGATAAAAGCTGTTAAATGCAAACTTCCGCATCTGGGAAAGCTTTCCGGCTCCCAGGCTCTGCGCTGCCGGAATTGCGAAACCGGTACACATGCCGGTGCAGAAACCGATGATCAGGAAGATAAGCGAAGAGCTGGCTCCCACCGAAGACAGGGCACGGATACCCAGATAACGGCCCACGATCACAGCATCCGCCATATTGTACAGCTGCTGGAACAGGCTGCCGCACAGAATCGGCAGGGTGAACCTTAAAATCAGCCGGTACGGAGTACCGACTGTCATATCTTTCGTCATGGACTTCGCCATTTTCTATTCCCCCAATTACGTGGTTTTGCGGACCACCAGGGTCGGCTTCAGAATCTTTTCCACGTATTCTTTATTTTTCCCTTCGATATAATCCACCAGTACCTGTACGCCCAGTTTCGCCATATCTGTAGTGAACCGGTTGATGGTTGAGAGTGGTTTTTCTATCAGATCACTGATATAGGTGTTGTCATATCCCATAACCGCACAGTCTTTTGGCACCCGGATGCCCTCT
The DNA here is from genome assembly GCF_032380655.1 of Diplocloster hominis. Lineage (NCBI taxonomy): Bacteria > Bacillati > Bacillota > Clostridia > Lachnospirales > Lachnospiraceae > Diplocloster > Diplocloster hominis. The sequence goes on from NZ_JAWDIY010000027.1 coordinate 3,058, forward strand.
TCCCTCAGCGCGGCCATAGCGCCGAGAGCCACCGTGTCGCTCATGCAGCACAGTGCGGTAAATGACTGCCCCTGACGGACCAGTTCCCTGGTCTTCTGATAGCCGAACCGGTGCTGGTATTCACCGAAGCAGACCAGCTCCGGCTGTACTTCCAGGCCATGCTCCTGCATCGCCTGTTTATATCCCTGGTATCTGCGTTTCGAGGTAAAGGTTCCCTCTTTTCCACAGAGGAAGCCGATCTTCTCATGCCCCCGCCCGATCAGATGGCTGACTGCCAGATATACGCCATATGTATTGTCATTTCCAATATCTCCCACATGCCAGCTGCATTCTTCCAGATACTGGTCTATGGTCACGATCGGAATACCCAGACGCCCGATCTGCTCAAGTTCCGGACTAACACCGCTGCTGGCCAGCAGGATCCCGTCCACGCCCCTTCGGGCCAGGAACTCCATATAGCCTTTTACCTTCTCACTCTCATCATCGGAATTACACAGCAGCAGGGTATATCCTTTTTCCTGTGCCTGGTCGTCACAGGCCCGATACAGCTCCGGGAAATACGGGTTCACGATATCCGGAAGGATCAGTCCCAGCATCCGCGACTGATTCGTTACCAGGGACCTGGCAAAAGAATTGGGCGTATACCCCTGCTCTTTTACAATCTTCAAAACCTTTTCCCTGGTAGCTTCACTGATAAATCCCTCTTTATTATTCAAGATCCTGGATACCGTCGTGATCGACACCCCGGCCATTTTTGCAATATCTTTTATCGTTACCGCCATGCTGAAACCTCTCCTGACTACCGCTCTGGCCCTTATTTACACTGCTAAAACAATCTGAACCTATTCTATCACAACGGGAGAATTTTATCATCTCTATTTTTTCCGCCAAACGGCGGATTTTCCCTGGGCGTACCGCACCGCACGATTTTCCACCCTGATAAAAAGAAAATTGATCAGCATGGCAAGTCCCGAAACCATCAGGATTCCCCAAATCAGTTTGGGCATATGATAGGTCCGCATCCCTTCAAACAGTATGTTTCCCAATCCTCCCGCATGGATCAGTCCGGCCATGGTGGCGATCCCCGTAGTGCTCACGGTAACAATGCGGATACCGGCAACCAGATAAGGCAGCATCACCGGCAGATAGACCAGGCGCAGGCTCTGCATCCCGCTCAGGCCGATTCCCCGGGCTGCCTCATAGATGTCCGCCGGCACCGCATGTTCCGCCGCCTGAATACTGCGCAACAGCAGAAACAGATTATAGATCGTCATTCCCACCACTGCGGTTCCCTTCCCAAGCCCTAAAACCGGCACCAGAAATGCGAACAAAGCTATACTGGGAATACAGTATGCCACCAGCAAAAGCAGCAGTACAGCCTTCTTAAGAAGCGGGAACCGGCTAAGAGCCATATAAACCCCACCGGCCAGCAGGACGGAAATCAGCAGAGTGATTCCCACCAGTTCCAGATGTTCCGCCAGCGCACTTAACAATTTATCATAATTTTTGAATGTATAGCTGATCATACCATTCCACCCGTCTGACCACGTGCCTGATTATCTGTATCCCCGTCAGCCGGAATCAGATCCCTGTGCCGGAAACTTCCCATACAGATCCCTTCCCGGTACACTGAAACCCGCTCCTGTCCCTGAAGCATGCAGTCCAGCACCGTCTCCATGGGCATATCCCATTCTACCGATCTGCCCCCTCCGCCCTGTCCTCCCTGCAGCAGGTCAGCAAAATCACTCACCCTAAAATAACTCAGCTTTTTCAATGCCGTGTCCGCATGGAACAATTCCCGGATAGCTTCATTGGCAGGATGCAGAATCAGCCGGCGGGGTGTGTCAAACTGGCTGATCTCACCGTCATTTAAGACCATCACCCGGTCCCCCAGGTCGATCGCCTCCTGCCGGTCATGAGTTACGAATAATATGGTTTTACCAAAGGTAAGATGGAGCTGTTTTAATTCCTGCTGCAGTTCCTTTCTGGTCACCGCGTCCAATGCCCCGAAGGGTTCATCCATCAGCAGGATATCCGGGTCCGTGCTAAGGGCTCTGGCGATGCCCACCCTCTGCTGCTGCCCGCCGGAGAGCTGCCAGGGATGCCTGTTTTTAAATTCTTTGTCCGAAGGGAGCTTCGTCATGGACAAAAGCTCATACACCCGGGCGTTGATGGTGTTCTTGTCCCATTTTAATACTTTCGGCAGCACAGCGATATTCTCAGCCACCGTCATATGCGGAAACAGACCCGCCTGCTGAATCACATACCCCATGTTCCTTCGCAGCTGTTCGGGTGTTCCCTGCGCAATGTCCCCGCCCTTAAATAAGATCCGGCCGCCGGCAGGGCTGATCAGACGGTTCACCAGTTTCAGCAGCGTTGTTTTCCCGGAACCGGAATTTCCCAGAATCGTGATAAATTCCCCTTTTATGATTCGGAAGCTGATATTCTTTAATATTTGTCTGTCCTGACCCGGATATCCGGCGTCAACATTTTGAAATTCCAATATTACATCCCGCACCCCATACCCTCCGCTAGTTCAGATTTTCCTTAAAAAATTCGGCCGCCACATCCTCCGGCTCTTCTTTATCCAGGTCCACTTTCGCATTCAACTGCTGCATGGTTCCCGTATCCAGGACGGCTGAGACCCGGTTCAGCGCTTCCTCTATCTGCGGATACTTCTCCAGGGAATCCTGCCGGATCACCGGCACGATATTGTAAGAAGGCCATGCCTCTTTGTCATCCTGAAGCAGTACAAAATCAGGATCGGTAAGCTGTCCGTCTGTGGTAAAGGCAACCGCCAGATCCGCTTTATCATTTTTCAGCAGTTCGTATTTGATCGCGTTATCATAAAACTCCACCGACCCGAAAGTAAATTCTCCGTAAGTTCCGGTCAGCGCCGGCATACCGTCCGCATTTTCCTCAAATGCCCCCTGAGAGGCGAACCGTATCACAGAGGCGTTTTTCTGCAGATCTGAAATCGTCCGTATGCCATACTGTGCTGCGATACTCCGTGTTATGACCAGTCCCTGGGAATTATTCGCGGCAGACGCATCCAGCAAAGTCATATGGTAATCCGCTTCGTATTCCGCCTTCACATGCGCATACAGCTCTTCCGGATCTTTTATAGGCGCTTCCTTCAGGACATTTAGAAGACAGGTACCCGTATATTCCGGGTAGAGATCCAGATCCCCCTTCTCCATCGCCTCCTGCGTGACATTGGTGCCTCCCAGGTTGAATTTCCGTTCCACCTCGAAGCCCGCCTGTTCCAGAGCCAGCGCATAAAGCTCTGCCACAAGGAAAGATTCCGTAAAATCCTTGGACCCGATTTTTACCGCGTTTTCCGATGATTTCCCTTTGCAGCCAACAAGCCCGGTTAAAATGACCAGAATGAGTAATAAGCTGAGTACCCGTTTTTTCATCCTTACCTCCAGTCCGGCGGCCTCTCTAATGCCGCCCTGTATACTTATATTCCAACGACCGCTGCATCCATCCAAACAGGATCTCGCCGGCCAGTGCCATAGCTGTGATCAGAATCCCGCCGATCACCACCAGCCGGGAATCATTGATCGTGAGTCCCGTCATCACATATCTTCCCAGCCCGCCGGCGCCCATCAAGGAGGCCACCGCAGCGATAGTCACCGCGTCCACGATGGCGGTGCGGATTCCTAACAGCAGAAATGGTTTTGCCATAGGCAATTGTATCTGGAAGAGGATCTGCTGTCTGGACAACCCGATCCCCTTGGCGCTTTCCATTGTATCTGCTGCTATATTCTTAATGCCGGCATAGAGATTCACCAATATGGAAGGGATCGTCACCAGGGTCAGCGTACACAGGGCGGGCAGGAAGCCCACACCCAGAACCGGCATCGCCACCACCAGAATGGCGACACCGGGAATCAATCTAAAAAAACTGATCCGGTTGATCACCTTATCCATATCAGCATCTTTCATAACTGCCAGGATACAGATTCCCAGTGATACCCCGATTCCGATCAGCACTGCCAGACCGGATAAGGTGATATGCTCCACGGATGCCCGCAGGATCTCTTCCTTATGACTGGTCAGGTATCTGACAATCTCTTCCATCTCATCCCTCCATTTCATACGGGTCTTGCCTGTCCGTCTGTCTTGTCTGTCCGTCTGCCCTGTCTGCCCGTCTGTCTTGCCTGTCCATAAATTACTTGACAAATAAAAATCCATCGACTAATATTAAGTTACGCAAACGTTTTACGTATATCATTTTACATCAATCGTTTTACTTTTTCAAGAACTATTTATCAAATCTATTTTATTGAAGGAGGTATCTGCATTGCAACGAATCCCTATCATCATTGACGTCGATACCGGAACGGATGATGCGATCTGCATCACAGCAGCGCTGCTGCATCAGGATCAGCTCGACATTCAAGCCTTTACCAGCGTCTGCGGAAATGTATCCCTTGACAAGACCAGCCAGAACACGCGCAATGTCGTAAGTTACCTGGGTTATGACCTTCCGGTGGCAAAAGGAGCCGAAAAACCGCTCGCGCATGAATTGACCATCGCAAAAAGCCATGGCAATACCGGGCTCGGCGATGTAATCCTGCCCGTATCCCCCCACGGATTTCTGGATGAGCCGGCTTGGGAAGTGATCTACCGTCATGCTTTGGAAGAAAAAGGGCAGCTGCAGCTACTGGCGGTAGGACCGCTGACGAATCTGGCCCTGGCGATTACCAGACATCCCGACATCGTTCCCCTGATCCGCAAGATAACCATTATGGGCGGCGGGGTATGGGGAGGAAACATGACGATGACCAGTGAGTTTAATATCTACAACGATCCCGATGCAGCCAAAATCGTCTTTGACTCCGGAATCGAGCTGACCATGATCGGACTGGATGTCACCTTAAAGCCCAAACTTCCCGACTGGGTGGTGGCCGAAACCGCCTCTGTGAATACCCCCTATGCAAATCTGGTTTCCCAAATATTTGATTTCATGAAACGGAGGAAAACCGAGATTGGAGGGGATGACCCGAATCTGCACGACGTGATCGCACTGGCCAGCATCGTACGGCCGGATCTGATCACCACCAAAGATTTTTTCATGACCGTGGAGACCGAAGGGACCATCACACGGGGAATGACGATCGCCGACTTCCATGGTGTGGAGGAGAAGGCTCCCAATGTACATGCGGCAGTGGACATTGACATTGAAGGATTCTGGCACTGGTTCGTGGATATGCTGAAACGCTGATAAAGGCTGTATTTGAAAAGAGAAGGAGGATTCTTACTTATGGGAGAAAAGAGTAGTTCATTGTTGTCAAAAAAATGGTTGATCCTGTTTATTATCTGTGTCGGCGGCGGTATCGTATACATATTGCCCTATATCCAATATTCCTTTTACGACGATCTGCAGGCCGCCTTTGGAATCAGCAACCTGCAGATGGGTAACCTGATGACGGTTCTGGGTATCGTAAGCTCCATCGCTTACCTTTTCGGCGGACTGCTGGCCGACAAGTTCAATGTGCGCTGGCTGATCTGTATATCCCTGGCCATTACCGGCGCCGCCGGCATCTGGTTCGCCACATTTCCTTCCTACCCGCAGCTGATGGCCATTATGCTGATCTACGGATTCTCCACAGTATTCACTTACTGGCCTGCTATGATCAAGGCGGTCAAACTGCTGGGCTCCGACGACGAGCAGGGCCGGATGTTCGGATTCCGGGAGGCCGGCTTCGGACTGTTTGCATTCGTTTACAGCCAGCTGGGCACCTGGCTGATCTACAAGGCTTCCCCCGACATCACCGGTGTGCGCAATATCATCATCTACTATTCCATCATCTACTTCGTGGCTGCCGTCCTCTCCTTCCTGTTCATTCCTGATTCTTCCGCTTCCCAGAAGAAAGAGAAGGTTAGCTTCGGTGATCTGATGCACGGCCTTGCGTATGTCTGCAAAATGCCGGCGATCTGGATGGTGGGTCTGATGGTCTTCTGCGCCTACTGTGTCAGCGGTGCGGGTCTTGGAAAACTGGTGCCCTACTGGACCTCCGTCATGGGTGTGGATACAGGAGTCGCTGCCTCCTTATCCAGCGTCCGGCTCTATCTTCTGCCGTTCCTGGCCGCTGCTCTCGCCGGAGTGCTGGTGGACAAATTAAAATCCGCCACCAAATTCCTGACCAGGGCCTTTCTCCTGCTGATCGTAACTATGGCCGCCTTCACGATCACCCCGGCCGGGAATCACATGGCGGTGGTTTCCATTATCATCGGCTTTGCCGCATCGTTTGTGATCTATATGATGCGTGGTACTTACTTTGTACCGATGACAGAGCTTACTATCCCCAACGAATATATCGGTACAGCCGCCGGAATCGTCAGCTTCATTGGTTTCCTTCCCGACGCGTTCATGTTCACCGTATTCGGTAAGATGATGGGGGATAATCCCGGAGCCGCCGAGTATAAAGCAATCTTCTGGGTATGTGTGGCGCTGGCCGTTGTGGGCCTGCTGCTCAATTACGGGACGCAGATACTGATCCGGAAGGCAAAGAAAGCCCGGTAAGTGTCATAAATACCAGAGCTCTCCTCCGGGAGGCAGTCCGAAAACCAGGTACAGCCCACCAGGTGTCCTTACCGAGCGGATACCTGGTGGGCTGCGCCCTGGTTTTATTTGTAATCATATCGCAGCTCAGGCAGTATATCATACATTACTTCCATCGATCTTCGGGTGTTTTGCATCCAGTCGAAGTTTCCTTTCTTGATGCACCAGGTAATTTCGTATCCCGTGAAGAGATAAGCGGATGCTTCATAGAGCTGTTCGGCCGGGTTTTGGTTCCGGATCTGTCCGGCTTCCTGGCCTTTCCGGATGACAGATACCGCGATGCGGGTCAGGTCTTCGCGCATATCAAAGCTTCCGCGGTCTTCCTTCAGATTGACGATGAAGAGCTGGCTGTAGAGGTCCTGACCGTAACGGACGGATTCCCGGATCAGGACTTCAAAACACATCCATAACTGTTCCCAGTAGTTGTCGGCTGAGATCAGGGATACCATCAGCTGCGTCAGATTGTCCGTGATAATATCGTAGTTATTGATAATCAGATCGTCCTTGGATTTCATATGATAGTAAAATGTGGTTTTTGTGATCTCACAGGCATCGCAGATGTCCTGGATGGTTACCTGGTCGTAGCCTTTTTCCTGGAAAAGCAGATTGGCTTTTTCAATGATCATTTCTTTTGTTGCTGATTCTGCCATAATTTCCTCCGCTGCCGCACTTGCTGCAGCATTTCTTTTTTTCTGCCATTTTTGAACATATTGACAGTATAGCAAAAAAACCTCACAACCACCAGAGAAATATATTGACAATAAAATAACAATATTCTATACTATTATTACCGCAGTAATACAAATATATAACTATAGTAATATTTCAGAAAGGTGGAGATCCTATGTCCAAATTGTTTGAAAAATCGCAGATCGGCTCCATGAAATTAAAAAACCGCATTGTTATGGGGCCTATGGGTACGACCGGTGAGGCTGACGGCGCTTACAACATCGACGCGATCAATTATTTTATGGAGCGCGCGAAAGGGGGAACCGGGCTGATTATCACAGGAGCCAACGTTGTGTCTACGAAGTATGAACCGAGGCCCTGTACGGAACTCAGTAATTTTCATCACGTGGAACGTTTGAATATGCTGATTGACCGCTGTCATCATTTTGGTTCCAAGGTTTGTGTTCAGCTCTCACCGGGATTGGGCCGTCAGCAGTTTACCGATCCTTTTACCCCTCCTTATTCTGCCGGCGACTGTCCTGCATTCTGGTTCCCCCAGCTGAAGTGCAAACCGTTTGCCGTGGAGGATATTCACTATCTGGCTGACAAAGTAGGATACTCCGCCTCTCTTGCGAAAATGTCCGGCGCGGATGCCGTGGAACTGCACGCGTACGGCGGTTATCTGCTGGACCAGTTCCAGTCTTCCAAATGGAATACCAGGACTGACGAGTACGGCGGTTCCCTTGAGAACCGGATGCGTTTTACACTGGAATGTATTCAGGCGATCCGCTCCAATGTGGGCCCTGATTTCCCGATCCTGGTGAAGTTCACGCCGTATCACGGGGTAGAGGGCGGAAGGGAGCTGGAGGAAGGATTGGAGATGGCGAAGATCCTTGAGAATGCCGGAATCGATGCCTTACATGTGGATGTCGGCTGCTACGAGGCCTGGTATAAAGCGATCTCTACCGTATACGCACCGGAAGGGCATCAGTTAAGAATCGTAGAAGCGGTAAAGAACACCGTGAGCCTCCCTGTCCTGGGCCAGGGAAAACTTTTTGATCCGGAAATGGCGGAAAAAGTGATCGAAGACGGCATCGCCGATTATGTAGTTCTCGCCCATCAGATGCTGGCAGATCCCCACTGGGCCAATAAAGTAAAAGAAGGCGCGATCGAGGATATCACCCCCTGCGTGGGCTGCAATGAATGCCTGCTGGCGGGCTTCTCCGGTAAGCACTACTACTGCGCGGTAAATCCGTTGTGTTACGCGGAAAAAGAATACGCGCTCCCGAAACCGGACGGTACTTCCAAAAAAGTCCTGGTGATCGGCGGCGGCCCCGGAGGAATGTCTGCGGCCATGACCGCAGCAAAACGCGGATACGACGTGGAACTCTGGGAAAAGACCGGAAGGCTGGGCGGCAATCTGTGGGCTGCGGGGACTCCCACCTTCAAACACGACGTCCTGCGCCTGATTACCTATATGGAAAGGCAGATCCATAAGCTGGGCGTGAAAGTGCGTTTTCTGAAGGAAGCCACCGCACAAGCTGTGGCCGCCGGCCAATTTGACAAGGTCATTCTGGCTGCAGGCTCCACACCCGTTATGCCTCCGATCCCCGGGATCGAGTACGCCGCCTCCGCCAATGCCTATCTCACCGCACAGAAAAAGCCCGGCAGGAAGGTGGTTGTCATCGGGGGTGGATTAGTCGGCTGTGAAGCTGCCGCCTACATGAAAGAGACCGCGGATGAAGTGACGATTATCGAAATGCTGGATGATATTCTGGCTACCGCCGATCACTGTCTGAATAATGATCAGGCGCTGCGCGCCATGCTGGCCGAACGGAACGTTCCCGCCATCTGCGGTGCAAAAGTGACCCGCATCACTCCTGAGAGCGTTACATATGTAAAGGATGAAAAAGAAGTGACCATTGCCTGCGATACCGTAATGATCGCGGCCGGTTATAAGGCGAATAACCAGCTGGAAACGGCTCTGGAAGGCGCTGTCAAAGATATGACCGTCATCGGAGACGCGGAAGCGCCCAGAAAGATTCTGACTGCTGTTCATGAAGGCTATCATGCGATTCGGGTTATGGAGTAAAGTACTGCCTTTATATGATAACTAGTCAGCTTACAAGATCGGAGCGGGCTGCGCAAGGTTTGAACTTGCGCAGCCCGCTCCGATCCGCCCGGTACGAACGTGCCCTATAGGGCAGCCAGCTGTATCGGGCGCTATTTTTTTGAAATTCAAACACATTCCCCGCTAATTTTCCAGAACCGGAAAATTGATTTTTTCAATCCGGTAGTTCTCCCCCGTAATTTTTAATACTGCCATGGTTACCGGCAGATCAAATCTTCTGCGCCCGCAGCTGCCGGGGTTGAGCCAGAGGACCCCGTCTATTTCTTCCTCCAGATATTTATGGGAATGTCCAAAGATGATTATATCCGGCTTTCCTTGCTGAATATCCACCTCTTTTTTGTTATGAATAAGATAAACCTTCAGATCCCCCAGCGTAAAATACAATTCCCGGGGCAGATCCTTTGCCCAGTCTTTATCATTGTTGCCGCGTACCGCATAAACCGGTGCGATCTGCCTTAACTGTTCCAAAATTTCTGGTTTACTCATATCGCCGGCGTGGATAATAGAATCACATTTTTTTAAAATACCGATGACATCCGGCCGCAGTACATTATGGGTATCTGATATTACCGCTGCTCTTATCATACGACACACTCTCTTTCTAACCTCTGCCCCATACCTATAACCGCAGGCTGTCAAAGCCATGCCTTCAAGATACGCCCGTTACCTGCTTAGAATACGACCTTTGCGATACCAGCAAATCCGGATATCGTAACGATCAATACCAAAATCGGAGTTATAAACCGAATGCAGAAAATCCAAAGCTTCTTCAGGCGGAACCGCACACCCTCCTGCTCGATCTCGTCAACCAGATACTGAGGCTTCCATTTCCATCCAATATAATAACACATCAGAATTCCACCGACCGGCAACAGAATATTGTCCGTCAGCATACCCACAAAATCAAAGAAATTATAATTCAAGATTTTAAAGTCCGCCAGAACCCCATAAGACAGTGAGCTGGGAATGCCCAGTAAAAACAACAGGACAGCCACGATCAGAACAGCCCGGCCTCGCTTCCACTTCCATTTGTCAATCAGAAATGATACCGTAACCTCCAGCAATGCCACCGCACTGGTCACCGCCGCAAAAAAGACCAGTAAGAAAAACAGCAGGGCAAAGACCGAACCCCCTTTGATCGCACTGAACACTTTGGGCAATGTGCCGAAGATCAGGCTTGGTCCCTGGCCCGGCTCCAGCTGGAAGGAAAATACAGCCGGGAAGATGGCGACCCCGGCCAGCACCGCCATACAGGTATCCAGCAGGGCCACACTGATACAGCTCTTGGGTATACTCTCTTTTTTACTCAAATAGCTTCCGTAGGTTATCGTGATACCCATACACAGACTCAGCGAATAAAACACCTGTCCCAGTGCCGCATTGATGGAACCGATACTGAATTTGGAATCTTTGATGGAAAATATAAATGCCAGCCCTTTGGAAGCCCCCGGCAAAGTGACACTTCTCACCACAATGATCAGAAGAATCACAAATAAGGCAGGCATCATGAATTTACTGGCTTTTTCTATTCCCCGGACACCGAAAAAGCAGATCAGCGCTGTCATCAGCATGAAAAGGAAGTGCCAGAACACCGGCTCTCCTGCGTTTCCGATAAAAGCTTCAAAATCTGCCGGCGCCTGAAACGTGGTAGCATAGCTGAAAAAATATTTTAAAATCCAGCCGCCGATCACACTGTAATAAGACAGAATGATAAAAGCGGCCAGCACTCCGAACACCCCGACTATCTTCGCGTGGGGGTGGACATCCCCATAGGCCTGGACCGGATCATGCCTGGTCTTTCTTCCCAGGGACATCTCCGTGATCATAACCGGCAATCCCAAAACACATATAAAAAACAGGTACGCCGCCAAAAAAGAGAATCCTCCGTTTTTTCCCATGAGATATGGAAATTTCCACAGATTCCCCAGTCCGATGGCTGCCCCTGTCGTTGCCAGAATAAATCCCAGTTTGCTGGCCCACTGATTTTTGTTGCCTGTTCCGTTGTGTTTCTCCCCCGTTGCCCTGCTCATGTGTAACCTCCTGCGTGTTTTTCTTATGTATTTGCCTGTAAACAAGCGAATGTTCTGATGGTAAATGAATTCAGCCGGACGGATTCTTTCTGCCGCAGACTATACGATCACCAATCTTCATTACCACAGTTCTTATAGTATAACACACAATCTCTTCCCGCAAAACCACTAATCCAGACATACTAATCTAATCCAGACATACTAATCCAGATAAAATCCGGACATGTCCCAAGCCGGAATGGACATGTCCCAAGTTGAAATGGACATGTCCCAAACCGAAATGGACATGTCCCCTTTTACCTTCCTATAATCAATGCAGTAATCTTACCACTAGCCTCTGAACTCTTTAAAAAATGCCTCAAAAAGCTGGTATGCTGGTATAATATGATCTTCTGTATAAGTCAGCCAGATATTGGTTGTTTTTATTTTTCTCGTGTTCTGCTCCATATAAAAATGTCTGACCGCAAGCCCGGTTACCTTATTCTCAGCTGACTGATCCGAAGGTACCTGATAATTCGGCGGGGTAATCGGCTTGATATCCACGATATCATTATAAAAAATACTTTCTTTATACAAGAAATCAAACCGCCAGTGGATCCGCTTATTGGTGAATATCAGTCCGTACTCGATCAGGTTCCCTCTTTCGGCGCCCTTCCGGTTCAGATAGAGGATCGGGACTTCATCCGTCTGAAGCTGAAGTCTTAGTTTTTGTGACCAGCCGTTCATTTCTTTATAATGATTTTCATAGTATTTCCACCGAAGGCTGGGGTTGCTGTTCCAACGGTATACCCTCTTCTCCACCTCTGCCGGAAGCCAGCTTAACATATCATTTACCGTGTAGGACAGCCCATTGGCCGGTATTACCCTGCCGGCCGCTTTGTTGCTGCTGTATGACATGCGGGAGCCTCCTCCCCCATGTTGTTCTGTGTTTTGATCCGCATATTGATTTGCGTGCTGTCCCGCATACGATCCTGCTGCCTGAGCCGGCATGGTTTTTCTCATCTGCTCTGCCTTATCCAGCGCGATCACGTTCCCTCTGTCGGCGGCCAGCTGATACCACTTTAACGCTTCTTTATCATCCTTTACCACGGAATCCAGCCCCAGCTGATAGTAAGTACCCATCCGGTACTGGGCACGGGGTTCGCCTTTTTCGGCCGCCAAGCGGAAATACTTCAGTTTACGCTTCCGGTCAGGTTCTTTCAGCGCCAAATCATAGAGTTCATACCCTGACAGTTCCCCGATGCTCTCATCCAGACTTTTTTGGGGTTTCTCCGGTGACAGATCCTTGTGCGCCGGCGCAGTGTTTCCATCTGACGCAGTTTGCACCCTCAGCCCGCTCTGACAGATTACCCGCAGCGGTTCATAGGCCATCCCCACCGCCACCGTCTCCTGGGGTTTACCATTGACACAGATTCTGGAGGGGTTAGCTCGTATCTTCGGCAGATCCAGGAAGCCAAACTCCGGCTTTTTGCCCTCCAGCATATCTTTTATGAAATACCACTGGCTGTGCCCTCCGGTCAGGATGACCAGGTCGATTGCCTGGCCTCCCGGGAACTCCGGCACGGTTGCCAGGGTATGGTCAAGGCTTCCATTTACCAGAACCGCGAAGTTTTTCAGATATTCCGTACATGCCTGCTCAAACTCCTCCCTGTCGATCGCCGGGGAAAAATCCGGAAGGGCCGGATAGGGATTCTTTACGGTCTGGAAGTACGGGATACTTTTATCCCTCTTCAGTGTCCGGGATACCGTCGTTTCCTTCCAGGTCTTTATATTATCTATGTACTTTTCCGTAAAACTGTCAATAAAGTAATCCGGAACGATATCCCGATGTTCTTTCAGATACCTTTCGATATAACCGGTCAGAATGTAATCCACATCTTTTCCGCCAAAATACAGATTCGTTGTTTTATCCGGCCAGGTAGATATGATCTGGGTTTCATCCTTTTCATACCGGCAGACGGCGATGTCCGTAGTCCCCGCCCCCATGTCCAAAAACAGCAGATAGGAACAGCCGTCTCCTCCCAGCAGTCCCATCGATCTCAGCTCTTTTTCTTCCTGTACCATGACCGCCCGGACAGCGGCTTCCGGCTCTGTGATCCCCTTTACATTTGGAAAGCCCGCCTGCGCTGCCACATCTATCATAAACTGACGGTTCTCTTCCGCATATTTTGCAGGATAACTGACGTAGGTAATTTCCTCATCGGAATTATCGCCCAGCTGATTCTTCTGCTGCTGATAGACCTCATACAGATACTGGAAAAACCTGCTGGTAAGCCATTTGGCCCGCATCCGTATAGCAGGCTGGTCACTTTCCAGCTCCACTTTAAAGTTCCGGTAGGTTGTCATGCCCGGCTGTTCCGCAGCCGCGTAGTAACCGAAATCACAGTCTTCATCCGATAACGTAAGCTCAGGAGTAATCTCCATATCGTCCGGCAGCTGGACCAGCGTCGGTATGCTGTCCCTTCCGTCGAACAATACATTATTGACGAACAGACGGTCCCCGATCGGTGTCCGGTCCTCTCCATATCTTTTTACCCTTACTACAGATGTGCTCGTTCCAAAATCAATTCCTATGATTCTTTTTGCCGCCATATGATCACCTGCTTTTCTATATTTTCCTATCTCCTATTCAGTACCGCAATTGAGTATCTGTTAACATGTCCCCTTTTGCCTTTTATATGATTTCAAGCTTTATCCCGTGTTCTCTGGCAAAATGTTCCGCATAGGACCCACTCTTGCAGCGAATTGTGATAGTCTCTTGATCAAAAGCAAATGTTTCAATTTTCTGGACGCCTTCCTCCACCGTCACTATCTTCAGTTGAGGGCATAATGAAAAAGCATTGCCCCGCACGATTTTCACGCTGCCCGGTATAGTGATCGAAGTAAGAGCACAACCTAAAAATGCTTCTTGACCAATATCCTCTATTCCATATTCCAGATTGAGTGTTATCAAGTTTTTACAGTTTCGGAAAGCGAAATTACTAATTATTTTTACACTGCCCGGTATGGTGATCGAAGTCAGGGAATAACATCTGCTGAAAGCATAACTTTTGATTTTATCAATGCCGTACCCAAGTGTAACCGTACGCAGTGATTTACATTGTTCAAAGGTGTTACACTCTATCTGTCTCACACTCCCCGGTATCACAGCTGATTCCAGCGAGGAGGAAAAACGGAAAGCTCCTTCTCCGATTGTAAGCAGCCCATCCGGGAAGTTGATACTTCTTAATTTCGAACACTGGCTAAAACTTCCGGCTCCAATATGCTGCAATCCTTCCGGCAGCACTACCGTCTCTACCTGCGGGATGGCACTACGGCCACCTGCCGGATGTATAGGAAAGGCGAACATCCCTATGGCTGTATATCCTTCCGGTACGATAACGTTTCTTACAGCCAGGAATTTTTGCTCCGCGATTTTCCTTGTCAACACCTTATCCGGCAGATTGCGGACCGGCGGCGTGTCTGTATCACCTGTCTCCAATAACTCATAGGCCATCCCGACAGCTGCCATCTCCTGCGGTTTCCCGCTAAGCCTAATTCTGGCAGGATCTGCCTGGATCTTTGGCAGGATCACGCTGCCGAAGTTCCTTTGCTTCCCGGCCAGAATCTCCGGAATAAAATACCACTGGCTGTGGCCTCCGGTGAGAAGCACCAGGTCGATCCCCTCCCCTCCCGGGAAATCGGGATCTGTCTGTTTCGTGTGGGCAAGGCAGCCATTCACTAATTCAGGAAAGCCTCTCAGATAGTCCCCGCAGGCCGTCTCAAATTCTTCCCGGCCGATAGGCGGCGAGAAATCCGGGAGATTCGGATATGGATTTTTAACAGCGCTGAAATACGGTACGCTCTTATTGCGTTTCAGCGTTCTGGAAACTGTCACCTCTTTCCAGGCTTTGACCGCATCGATGTACTTTTCCCCGAAATGCTTCATAAAATATTCCGGCACCACATGGCTGTTAACACGCAGATAAGCTTCCACATAACCGTTCAGAACCTGATCAATATCTTTTCCGCCGAAATAGATATTGGTGTGATCATCCGGCCAGGTAGATATAATCTTAGTCCTGCCCTCTTCATATTTACACACGGCCAGGTCCGTGGTACCCGCACCCATGTCCAGAAACAGCAGATAAGATGCCTTCCCGGGTTTCAGCAGAGCCTTTTGCCGCAAATCGCTCTCCCCCTGTATGAGGAACGCCTTAACTGCTGCCTCCGGCTCTGTGATACCTCTCACGTTGGGAAATCCTGCATCCCTGGCAGCCCCGATCATAAACTGCCGGTTTTCTTCCGAATATTTCGCCGGGTAGCTGACATAGACCAGCTCCTCGTCCAAGCTCCCTCCCAGGTGTATCGCCTGTGCCTGATACTGGCGGTAAATATACCGCAGAAACTGACGGGTCAGCCAGCATGCCCTCATACGGGCCCCGGCGTCAGGGCTTTCCAGATCCGTCTTGAAATTCCGGTAGGTGGTCATCCCCGGCTGTTCGACAGCGGCGGAACGCCCGAACTCACAGTCCTCTTCCTCCAGCTCAAGGCCCGGGGTAATCTCGACATCATCCGGGATCTGCACCAGGGTCGGCACATTGTCATTTCCGTCAAACAGTACGTTCGATACAAACAGCCGGTCCCCAAATGGCTGTCCGTCATCCCCGTACCGTTTCACTCTGACCACCGAATTACTGGTGCCGAAATCTATTCCAATTACACGCTTTGCACTCATATTTTCCTCCAGCAGCGCGTTTACCGCGCATATATTCAGGTATGGGTGAACTTCTTTTAGTTCAACCGTTCCTCCAGCAGCGCGTTTACCGCGCATAAGTTCAGATATAGGGGCTAGATCTCTTCTGGTTCCGCCAGCAACCGGCTTATGACCCCTTCATAATACGGCTTACTGATCTGTAATTCCTCACCGTCTGTGAGCAGCAGGTTTTTTTTACTTTTATCCACCCTCTCCACATAGGATAGATTTACCAGATAACTCTGGTGGACCCTTAGAAAAACCGCCCCCGGGACCTGCCGGCCGATCTCGTCCAGCCGCCCCCGGAATGTATAGCTGTGCCCCTGGCTGGTATATAGAATTACATTTTTATAATTGCTCTCGAAGTACCGGATGTTCCTGAATCGAATCAGAATCGTACTGCTTTTGGCGTTTCGGACGAACAGGTTTTTATCCTGAAGGATCATGGTACAAAGCGCCAGCACTTTGCCGCTGAATAAGGCACGGTCCGACAAGTCCGCGTGAAAAGCGACCGGCCTGGCCAACAGGTAGGGTTCCAGGTCCAGCTTTTTCTGGGCGTAATACATCACGTAACAGTGGCTGCTCTGGTATAACTCTTCCGCCAGTCTGCCGGCGGTTCTCCCCAGGCCCAAATTGATCAATACCAGCTGAAGGGTGTCGGACGACTCGAACAGCCGGCCAGCCTTTCGCAGGTCTGTGATCCAGACCACCTGCATATCCACATCATATCTCACCGCTGTATCTGTCAGCAGTTGTCTGATACATTCAATATTGTTCCGGTCTGTATCGACCACTGCCAGCTGTACTACAGGCTTCATCCGTCTCACTCCTCCAACAATCTTCTGTAATATTCCGTGTAAAAAGGTTCGATAATCTGAAACAGCTCCTCCTGCATCAGCCCGGTCTGCTGCTCTGTAATCTGCGCACCGCCCGACCGCTGCCTAAGAAGCGCTCCGGCCCTGTCCAGGTACCCTTCCACCGCCTCCCGGTAGGCAGACGCCTGTTCTCCTATACCCCGGCTGAAGGTACCTTCATATTCCGAAAAATCTATATCCTGAAATCTGCTGTTGTATTTCAGATCCTCCACCCGTACCAGCCGGACGGACGGATAAGCCATGACGGCATGGAATCTGGGCAGACTCATGTGAATCTGAGTGCCTTCCACTTTCGTGCGGTAGTAAGGAAATATTATCAGAAGTTCCTGGTCTTTTTGTTTCAATACCGGCAATCCCATCTGGAAATTCATGGGGATCATACTCCGCACCGCCTGTTTTTCCTGTACCTCTTTTATAAAGTCTCTCATGCTGGCTCCTCCTCTCATTTATCAGCCCGATATG
This sequence comes from Diplocloster hominis, assembly GCF_032380655.1. Lineage (NCBI taxonomy): Bacteria > Bacillati > Bacillota > Clostridia > Lachnospirales > Lachnospiraceae > Diplocloster > Diplocloster hominis. The sequence continues at coordinate 20,534 of NZ_JAWDIY010000027.1, forward strand.
CGCTTACCATAAAACCGCCGCTGGTGTTCCATGCTGTTTGGAATTCCTCCAGATCATAGCTGATCCCGCGTCCGCCCGGAAGCCCCGAATCATTCAGGATTACTTTCACATTCGACGGGTCCGTTTTATCGATGCCGATCACTTCCACCGCATGATTTGCGGTCAGGGACGGATAGTAGATGCTTTCCGTGGAGTCCGGGGTCAGCAGGGATATATTATTCACACCGGCTATGACCTTTCCGCCTTCCTCCAGGGTTCTCTCGATATCCTGGATGCTGCCGTGTTCGTTTTGCACTACCTCCAGGCCCAGATATTCCAGAATGTTGCCCGTATCCTCCAGGGTAGTTCCTGTTTCCGGATCGAACCATCCTTTTGACACGGCGAACTCCACCAGGTCCTGTTCATTCAGTTCCGTGTCCAATAGCTCCTCCGCCACGAATTCCTGGCACACCACCGCGCAGGACATATCGCCCTCCTGCATATGCCAGTGCTCCATATCTTCCAGCGGCTCTCCTGATATCAGCTCATTTTCCAGGCCTTCCATCCCTGCGGGCATCCCGATGCTGCCTATGGTATCCCGGTATATTCCCTCCTCCAGCTTTTCTGTCTGGCGTATATGAGTCTCATCTAAAGTCTCCAGTCCTTGGCTGTTTTCCAGGGAACGTTCAAATTCCGAAGTGTCCTCCAGCCGGTCCCGGCCTTCCAGTTCTTCAAAATCTTCCATGTCTTCTATTCCCATTTTGATCCTCCTGCTTTATTCATTCCTGCCGGCTGTATTGTTTCCTGCCTGTATAGTTTCCTGCCTGTATTGTATCGTTCCATTATTTCCGGCTTGCTCCGGGGATCTGAGAATCCCTTTTTCCAGAGTCAATGCTCCTTCACTCCAGCAGGGCCGGTATACCTCATAAATCCGGCCGGGAGTAATGGCCGTGTCATCCAGGGTTACATAGGTAAAAACCGTACGTTTTTCCGCCTGAATACTTTGTGCCTCATCCCGCCTGATACCGCTTGCGAAGATTCCCTGAATGATAAGCGTTGCATTTCGAACCTGTTCTTCGGCGTTTCCTGATTCCATCTTAGAGAACCTTTCTGCAAACAGTCCGGAAAATGCGGAGTCTTCCTCGAAGTTTTCCACTCTCAGGCACCATTCCCCGAACGTACCGGAGGCATTATCCGTATTGCCCAGGCTGATCTGATACATTAACTCGTATAAACCCGTGAATTCTGTTTTATGTTGGCTGATCCCCCCGGCCAGGGTACGGATGATCTCTTCGTTCTCCGGCGTTAGAGCCTGTTCCTGCTGTTTGACCGGTTCCTGTGTCCGGCCTGCCTTCCTTTTCCCTGCGAAATAATAAATCAAAAGCGAGGCGATCAGTACTGCAGCCGCAACCGCAAAATAAATCCAAACTTCCATACAGTTTACCTCCTATCCATCCTCTTCCCGTTCCTCAAACCCCGGGCTTATTCATCTTCACCCAAACCGCCGCATCGTCGTTATCACCGTAGACGATGGCATTCCCGATCTCCAGCGCCGGGATCATGGACTTTTGATCCTCCCGCAGCGCCAGGGAGGCAGCCATCACTTCACAGTCATCCGGTGAGGTCAGGCGGTGCACGAATTTATAATTCGTATTCTTGATCACGTCCGGGATCAGCCGGGTCGGCACCTGGTCCACGATCGTGATCCCCTCCCCGTAGCCCCGGATCTCAGAGAGCATATTGCTGAACAGGTCCGCGACCACCTGCTGGGGATTCCCCGAATCGTTGGTTACCACGGAAGGGTTCATCAGAAGATTATGGGCCTCTTCGATCATGGTCAGGTGCAGCAGCTCATTTTGCTGTGCCCTCTTCCGGTAGTCCTCCTGACAGGAATAAGCGGATATCCGGTATTCGTAGAGGCTTAACATCAGCAGCGCCATGATAAGCGCCTTATCCCGGCTCCCGGCGATCCGGCTCAGATTGATGACCGTAGGCTGTCCGAACAGCACATCATAGTCTGTGGATTTCGTGACATTCAGCAGGCGGCCTCTGTTCCCGCGGGTCAGATATTTTAACCGGGTGATCAAAGACTTCCGGATCGTCTTATAATTTCTCGGATCGTATCCTTCCACCAGATCGTCCACCATAGGAATCAGGTCTTCCATCTTCGGATATAAGAACGGCTTCACCGCCTCGCCGGAATGGAAATCCTCTTTGAAGAAATCCTCCGCTTTTGCATAGACCAGCTCATCGATCAGTACCGGCAGAACATCCTCGATGCTGGGGATACTGGCCACCAGCAGGGAGACCAGGTTCTCACACCGGGCCATCAGGTCCACTTTTGCCCCCCTGACCGCCGCAGGCTCGAATGGATTCACCGCCAGCTCCTCCAGAGGCTGCCCGTTAAAGGAGGCCGCCCCCGGCATATAGATGTGAAATGGGATTCCCTTCTTTTCCTTCAGTTCCAGGGCCCAGCGCACATAATCGTCCTTCGCCGGCTCAATGATCAGAACCGGAACCCCCCGGGATACGACTTCGTTCAGAATTGATTTACAGGTGGTCGACTTACCGGAACCGGTGCCTCCGGTAACCAGGGCATGGCGCACCAGGGAATTGGGATCGATCCGGTATTCGTTGTTCTGCACCACGCCCATGTCCACTACCTTACCGATGGATATGGAATCCTCCTTAAGCACCGGAGGATTGTTGGCAAACCGGACGGCCGTCTTGACAAACCGCAGGCCCGGAACGTCTCTGCGGGGAAGGGAGGTGGTAAGCCCCAGTTCCTTTGTGTTCATAGGCGTGCTTAAGTATTGATACCGGCGCCCGAACACATGCCAGATATGATCCTGTTCATATTTTCTTTTATATTCATTGTCGAGCATTTTATCGATATTTTCATTTTCCAGGGAAATAAGCTGGAAGCCCTTGACGATCTCCGCGGCATTGCTGTCTTCCCTCAGGACGTGAAGGCGGATTGGCTCCAGATAAGTCTCGTCCCCGGAATAGATGGAACGCAGCATACCTGTCACCGTAGTGATATCCATCTTGGTCCGGCCCAGCACATAAGTGCCCACATTCCAATAGCCCAGGTTCCGGCCCTCTTTCAGGCGGGCGATATGTTTTTCCATGATTTCTTCGGCATATTGGGCAAATTTATCCAGATATTCGGTGGTCACCGAACGGGAAAAATTGATGGACACGGATTTGGTCTTGTTCATGCCCATAGCTCCGCCAACCGCCCCTCCGATTCCACGGCCCAGATTACTTCCCAGATAGGGAGCCCCCAGCCAGCTGCCGATCAAAGCGCCCGCCACGGTGCCAAGGCCTGACAGGATTCCGCCGACCGCTCCGCCCATTCCCACATCCTTCTGGCTGCTGGAGCCCTCATTTTCCGTGACCGTGCGGGACACATATTTGTGGATCTCACTGCCCAGTTCCCGCATCCGGTTGATGATACTGCTGATCTCCTCGTCCGGGATCGGATCTGCGATCACCAGAAGGGAATAATCCCGTTCCCGCCCGTTGATCTTGCGCACACCGAAGGCCAGCTGATCCAGCGTCTGCAGCACACTTCTGCTCTCGTCGCTGATAAAGGAGGGTATTCCGGTCACCGCACCGATGGCGTGGTAGTTGTTCAGCACATCGTAGATCTTCTCATGCCGGTCGTCCCGGGTCTGGTCGTGTCTGACCCATTCCATCGCGACACCGGGCATATTGGCCGCCGTGGCCTCCATCATCTGATCCAGCGCGTCCTTGGACCCCACACCCTGGGTCGCTGTCGTGACCCCCAGGTACAGACTGGTCTGCCCGCCGGTTCTCTGTAGTAAAAATACTGTCCGGTATCCCCAGATATGCAGTGTGGACAGCACTCCCTGCCACCGGTTGATCAGGTCATAGTCCTCGATGTTGTCCGGATGCACCGGAAGTCTGATGATCTGCAGCCATTCCACCTCACCATGGCGCTCTGTCTCATCGGGCATAAAATAATCAAACTGGCTGACCCCGTTCAGATAACTGCGTTCCATCGTGCCTTCCAACAGGCGTTTGAACACCTCATCCGGAATTTTAATCTCATTCGGAGTTTCGATCTCCGCCATATCAAGGCCCCGGAAGAGATCCCGGAAACCTACGTCTCGGATTCTGTCAGACATGCTGCGATTCCCCCTTTTTCTTTTCTGTTTGTATTATTCCCCGGCCCGGCTCAGTTCCCGCTCCAGCTCGGCAATCTTGGACTTACAATAATCCATCTCCGCTTTCCTTTTACTGATATTGGGCTCCACACCGATCCATCCCTTGGCCGCATCTTCTTTCAACTGTTCATAGCTGGACAGCGCATTGCTGTATTCGGATCTGACATCCCTTAAATTCCGTTCTATGGATTCCCTGCTGCGGGAACCGAAGCTGATCTCTGCCGTATCGTCGGACTCCCTGTCCTCCACCTCCACTATTTCCGGCTGTGCCAATTCTTCACCGATTTCTGACACTTCCAATTCCTCGTCCTCATAATCTTCAAAATCTTCGTATCCCATGTTTACCCTCCGTTTCTTCGGTCCGGATTCCTTTCTGTGAAAGGAGAAATGTCCGGCATTTTTGTTATTCCTTTTGTGACTTTATCTTAGCATCTAAAATCTACGGTATAAGTAAGGCGGCCGTTTTTGTGCTTCAAACGGCAGAATCTTCCGACCGAAGTTGTCCTTCGTGTATTTCTTTTTATTATACTCTGTCACGTTTTTAATTACCACCGCCAACTTTTCATTTGCGGGACAGGAATGGATTTATCCTTTCGTTCCATTAGGAAACGATTGGATTTTCAGTACCAAATTGTACTTTGGAACTGTGGGACTGTCCGATAACCTGGCGCAGTCACCCACGCAGTTGCCAGGAGAAAATGCATTGACAGGCAAAGTACGGTATTCTACACTGAGGAATAGAACGTATACGTCTTATCCGAAAATAGGAGGTTTACAGAAAAAACAAATGATTATTTTAATAACAGGGGCTTCCCATACCGGAAAAACTTTATTGGCGCAAAGACTAATGGAGAAATATAAGTTTCCATATTTCTCCATAGATTTATTAAAAATGGGGCTTATAAGAAGCGGGAATACGATACTGACGCCGGAAGATGATGTGGAACTGATGGGCTATCTCTGGCCGATCGTGAGAGAGATGATAAAGACCGCTCTTGAAAATCAGCAAAATCTTATTGTGGAGGGCTGCTATATTCCCTTCCGCTGGGAAGAGGATTTTGACAGCAAATACCGGAACGACATAAGGTTTTATTGTCTCGCCATGACAGCATCATACATTGAGAGCCATTTTGATGATATAAAAAAATATGCAAATGCCATCGAGCATCGGCTGGATGATTCCTTGTGTACCAAAGATTCCGTACGCAAAGAAAATTCCTATCATTTGGACATGTGCAGAAAATACGGGTGTCATTGTATTTTGATCTATGACAGCTATCCGGCAGATCTTACGATTTAGATGCGGATAGTTGAATCGTTCCGTGATACAGCATCACGAGTGCCGCACTGAGTATCATACCGCCCATAATATCGGTAAACCAATGCACCCCCGACAATAACCGTCCTATAACCATAAAGGCCGTATAGAAACCGCAGAGAATATTGATGCCTTTCCTGACCGCCTGGTTTTGTATGAGGCTGTGGAACTGCATCATAGCGGCAGGCATAATGCACATGGCGAGCATTGTGGTGGAGGAAGGATAAGAGGCTTCCAAAACGCCGTTTATCAGTATAGGTCTATGATTGACAACATAAAACTCAAAGAATAGGTAAGCACAAAACACCAACAGATAAAAACCTCCCAGAATCAGAATACTGCGGTCCACGCGCAGGATACTCCTTCTCTTCACCAGCTGGACCATACCCAACAGGCCAAACCCCATTACAATAACTACCGGAACCAGGCTTAACCAGTCGGTTATGTAATAGAGCCGCATATTCACACCCAGCAGCTCGTGTATAGGTGCGTTAATCGCTGCGAATCCAACGGGAGAATTTTGAGGACCGATCGGTCTTCGATCAAAAGACATAAGCGAAACGGTGTAGAGGATAAATAAGATCAGGAAACAGACTGCCGGGGTAAAAAAATGGATACCCTTTGTTTTTCTTTCTTTCATTTTCAAGACTCCTTTGTTTTCATTTTGTGTGCCGGTCTTTATCCGACCACACTCTGACTATAACTTTGGAGGCCTGAAAATGTAAGAATACCATCGTCACATCCATGATATGATACGTGTCATGGACGTTTTAACAGCAAAATCCCCTTTATGATCAAAAGAATAAATACAAAAAAAGCGGCATAAGCCTGCCGGCTTGCAATAAAGATGAGCACACCGAAAATACTTAACAGAACAGAGGTCAAACTACTTATTTTTACCCAAATCTGACCATTATAATTTTGTAACGCCAACGTTGTGACCCCCCAGATGATGGTGAGAAGTACAATCGTGAAATAGGCTTCTTTTATAAACCCTTGCCCTTGCGTGAAAGCAAGTAACGATACCTGACGAATGCTGTCTCCTTCCTGTTGCCCGAAAAGGGGTATCAAAAACATCATCCCGGCAGCACAGTCCAGTAAACCAAACACGAAATCCCGCATATGCCGTGTCTTTTTTATGTTATCCGTTTCGGCTATGCATATGAGTTCCCTGTTCGATAAGAGTTCATCTATAGTGATTGAAAAGAATTCAGAGATTGATTTTAACGAATCAATACTTGGATAGCCGCGGCCAGACTCCCATTTAGAAATAGCAGTTCGTGAAACAAACAGTGCTGCTGAGAGTTCTTCCTGGGTTAAGCCCTTCTGTTTCCTGAGCTCCTGCAGTTTCTCATGAAATTCCATAATAATCACCTCGCTTTTAAAATTTATTGAACGCCGAATCAAAGGTGATTTCTCCGCCTAACGAAAAGATTCAGCACAATTATTTTCATTCTAATATTCACTTGCAGAAATGTCAAACTATTCATGGTTGGAGGGGGGAGAGCCTCATGGTATGGATGCTGCTTATGTTAGGTGCTGCACATGGCGTGGTCTTAAGGAATTCCCTGGTCAGAGTTTATTTTTCCCCGGGATCAAACAAAGCAAATACCCTCTTCCGGCACATTCCGTAAGAAATCAACCACAAGCAGAGTCCTGATACGATTAAAATAGTTTTGTTGACATACCAGATCCGGTCGCCGCCGGCCGCATAGCGGATGAACAGATAGATATACGAAACCGGCTTATATCTTGTCATACTGACCGCTATAAGTGAGAACAGCCAGATCACTCCTGTTATCATAACAGGCATATGTGGAGTACTGGTCCGGATTGATATCACTACACACAGGCTGGACAGAAAGAAAGCGCCCGGTATATATGTGAGCAGCAGCCCGGCCGCATCCATACCCGGTTTGAGCGCCACGGTGCCGCATATACCGGCAATGGTAAATAGAAGGACACCCGCCAGCAGCAGGATATATCTGCGTATGATCCATAGGAACAGCGATTTCCCCTGCGCTGCGATAACTTCAAACATCGGATCGGTTCTGACCCTGCACCATTCTCCCACGGCAATCGCCGTATAGAAAGGAAAGACAATCTCAAATCCCACATAGCCCCAATGGATATTATTGCCGCCGGCGGCGCAGACTGCCAGAAAGGCTCCGGTAAGCAGTGCTGTGATCCAGACCGGATGAATCCCCATTATTTTACATTCCTTTTTTATCATTCATCCGCCCTCCAAAATGATCGTTTCACGGCCACCAGGGTGACCGCTAAAACTCCGGTTCCCAGCAGGAACGCCAGGTTTAACAGCGCGCTTCCGGGATAGACCTGCGGCCACTTTGGATGCTGCCAGATGTATTTTGTGAGATCTCCCTGAGTGAAGATATAAAACGGCATTTTTTCTGCGGAATTGATGGAAAAAGCATTGGTCATAAACAGAATGGAATACAGCAGATAGAAGAAGCGTATATCCAGTATTTCAGGAAACATGACACTGCTGGCCGCGACAAAAAAGGCCGCCGGCAAAATCAGATACAGCGTGACGGAGCAAATGGCCTGCAGATAGCTTCCGGCCCCTTCCGCCCCCCGGCGGCACAGAAGAAATCCACAGATAGAAATTCCGAGCAGCGCAAACATCATCGTGAGCGCATAGCACAGATTTCCCAGTAATTTCCCTCCTATATAATCCTTTTTCCGGATCGGGGCCGCCATAAACAAATCTTTTAATCCTGCTTTCCGGTCTCCCACCATCCGGCCGGCCATCAGGAACATCAGACCAAACAGCAGGATCAGGCCGTCAAATGCGAATACACGCTTCACATAATAGTGGATTTCTCCCAGGAATTCCACACGGGCCATGTTGGCCGCCGTCGGGAGGCAGTCCAGAAATGCCGATATTGTGGTAAACAGCAGCACACCCCATCCGGCGGGACGGCCGATCTGCATTTTGTATTCGTATTTGGCAATAGCGGTCAGCTTACTCATATTTTTTACCTCCCATACAATATACATAGGCGTCCTCCAGCGTTTCCGAAACCGGAGGGACCGGGAACACCCCCCTCTCATCCAGAATTCGGGCCCGTATGCCGGAGTGCTCATATGTGACGGACAGAACGACGGCTTTTTTCTGCAGTTCCGCCAATTCCCTTTCCTTTTCTATTTCCACGATCTTTACCTTACCGGCGGCTTTAGATAAAAGCTCTGCGGCGCTGCCGCCAAAACACAGTGTCCCCTTCCGAAGTACGGCAAGCTTCCCGCATAACTGATAGACATCCTCCACAATGTGCGTGGACAGCAGAACACAGTTGCCGTCTTTCGCGAACCGGGACAGAACACCGCGAAAGCGAACCCGCTCCTCCGGGTCCAGTCCCGCCGTCGGTTCATCCACAATTAAAACCCGCGGCTCCCCCACCAGTGCCTGGGCGATTCCGACCCGGCGTTTCATTCCGCCGGATAATTGTCCGATCCGCCGGCCCGCATATTGTACCATGTCTGTCTGTTCCAATACTTCCATTACTTTCTCACGGCCTTTTACCCCTTTTAATGCCGCCATATAACTGACGAAATCGAATACGGTCAGCGCCGGATACATGGTAAGTTCCTGGGGCAGATAGCCGATCAGCCGACGGGCCTTTTCCCCCTGTGTCTTTGTGTCATAGCCTCCGATCCGTACGGATCCGGAGGTCGGCTGCATAATGGTTGAGAGGATTTTCATCAGCGTTGTTTTACCGGCTCCGTTATGACCCAGTAGCCCGAATACGCCGCTTTCCACTTGGAAGCTGATGTCCTTTAGGGCGGTTACGTGATTTTTGTATTGCTTTGACAAATTGGTTATTTCTATCTGATTCATTACAGTTCCTTTCATCTACATTTGTAGTTTTTTTGGGCTCAGTTATTGTTAATGGTCTGTTACTTTTAATCAGGCTCACTGTATTCTACAGAACCCATCAAGGCCGGATACGGATAAAAATATGTCCGGCTGGCTGAAATAGAAAGCAAAATCGTCATGGTGACCAATCCCCCTAAAACGGCCAGAGAAATAATCCGCCAGAACTGTTTTGGATAAGACAAAAGAGCAGCAAACCGCTGTTTCGCCATCAGGAACCCCAGAGCCTCTATTCTTCCCCCGGCGTTTTTTCCCGTACCGGATGAGATCTCCATCAGATGGAGCATGGTTCTTGTATAATCACCGGGAGTCAGTTCTGCGCAGCTATTCAGTACTTTTTTGTCACAATCCATTTCGCATATCAACTCAAAATCATTCCTGGAAATCCATACAAAAGGATTACACCAGTGTAGGATAGATGCCAGGTCATAGAAGCGTTGGAATAAATGGTGTTTTCTCTTAATATGCAAAACTTCGTGCTTTAGAATAATCTCCAATTCCTGATCGGTCAGCTCCGGTAAAATCGTTTTGTCCAAAAGAATGACCGGGTGCAGGATAGTCACAACACAGACCGGATCTTTGAAATTCCCGAACAGGACACGGGGATTTTTCGAAAGCCGTACTGCGGTACAGCATTCCGATAAGATCTTCAGAACTCGCTCATCCCGGCAAATGGTACATTTCCTCATAGACCGGGAGGCAAATCGTATACGAATCAGAAAGTAAAGGGCGAACAGCAGCGCTCCGGCCATCCAAATCACGGATGCGATCCGGAAGCCGTAACGCCACATCTGCCTCTCACCGGGAATGAGCTGCACCTGAGGCACAATAACCGGAATCAGATAAAGCAGAAAACCGGTCACTCCAAACCACAGCGGCTGTACCAGATGCAGAACCTTTTTGGAAAACAGGGCGGCAAAGGAAAAGATACTTCCGATAAACGATAAATACAGGATGATACTGAATATATTTCCAAGTATCTGCATTACTTCTCCTCCTGTTCTTCAATTAATGCTTTGAGGGCATCCAGTTCTTCCCTGGACAGATTTCCACTTTTCACAAAACCGGATACCATACTGGATAAGGAACCGTCATAGACCCGGCGCAGAAACGTCTGGCTTTCCGCAAGCTGGCATTCGCTCTCTGAAACAGCCGGATAATAAAGATATCCTTTTCCCTGTCTTTTCGTTGACAATGCCCCTTTTTTTACCAGGCGGGCGATATAAGTCTGGATCGTGGTTTTGCTCCAGTCCGTACATTTTAATTTTTCCAATATTTCCTGAAGGGTTTGGGGCGGGTCGCTCCAGATGATCTTCATTACCTGCCATTCTGATTCGGAGATGGATATTCGATTCGACATTGGGATCTCCTTTCTTTGATTGATTATCTGTAGTTCTATTGTAATCATAAAACTACAAACTGTCAATCATTTTTAATGGAAACTGGTATATTTTTTCTGCAGCTGATTCTAAAGGAAAAATAGGGGATCAAATGAAAAAGGGAATTTACTTTTTCTTATTACCGAAACTTACTGTTCCTATTTTTTTGGTGTGGATTTTTTTTAGTTCTTATTATATGATAGTAAAGGCTGTTACCACCGCTTATTTTTTACGGTTGTGCAGGTGGAATATTTACATGAAAATTCAAAAAGATTAGAAAATAGATGTTATACCTATATGTGCAAAAAAACGCACTCTTAGAGGAACGGTTGAACATAAAGCTGTTCACCCATACCTTATTTTGCAGCTTTGCTGCAAACCCGCCCGTAGGGCATGCATTAAGAGTACCTGTCAAGGTATACCTATATGTGCAAAAAACGCACTTTTGGAGGAAACTATGAAACACAATGGAATTGCATTCAGAAATGGTTTAAAGGATGGTGTCCCCATCGGCCTGGGTTATCTGGCAGTCTCCTTTACTTTCGGTATCATGGCCGCCGGGGCCGGGCTGACTCCCTGGCAGTCGGTGTTAATGTCCTTTACCAATCTGACTTCGGCAGGACAGTTTGCCGCGCTCAGTATTATACAGGCAGGTTCTTCGTACATGGAAATGGCGGTTACGCAGTTTATCATCAATCTCCGCTATTGCCTGATGTCCTGTTCGCTTTCCCAGAAATTAGAAGAGCAGACACCATTCCATCACCGGCTGTTCGTCGGATACGGTGTCACGGATGAGATCTTCGGTGTATCTGTGTGTAAGCCGGGCAAGCTGAATCCTTTTTACAGTTACGGCCTGATCAGTGTGGCTGTGCCGGGCTGGACGCTGGGCACCCTGCTGGGTGCCGTCTCAGGCAGTCTGCTTCCGGGGCGGGTACTCAGCGCGCTGAACGTCGCACTCTACGGAATGTTCCTGGCGGTCATTATCCCTCCTGCCAGAAAGAGCAAGGTGTTAGCCGGGGTCATTCTGGTATCCATGGCCTGTAGCCTGCTTTTCACTTTCATTCCTGTGCTGAACACGATATCATCCGGATTTAAGATCATCCTGCTGACCATCCTGATCGCCGGTGCGGCGGCCTATTTCTTCCCGGTCAGGGACTCCGAGGAGGTGCTCCATGAGTAATCATGCGGTTCTTTACATAATAGTAATGGCGGTCGTGACCTATCTGATCCGGGTACTTCCACTGACACTGATTCGAAAAGAGATAAAAAATCCTTTTATCAGATCCTTCCTGTTCTATGTGCCTTACGTCACACTGTCGGTAATGACTTTCCCTGCAATCTTAAGTGCCACCGCCAGTGTCTGGTCAGCAGCGGCGGCGCTTGTAACCGCAGTGTTCCTGGCTTACCGTGGAAAAAGTCTGTTTCAGGTTTCGCTGGCTGCCTGTGCGGTTGTGTTTCTGGCTGAGCTCGTATTACCGCTGGCCTAGAGAAGATGCGGGACATGTCCCTTTCGGTTTGGGACATGTCCCATATTATCTTTTTTACCTGCTTATGCCCGATTATCAACTCTGCCCTTTATTTCTTACCACAGCATTTTTTGTATTTCTTACCGCTTCCGCAGGGGCAGGGATCATTAGGATATATCTTCTTGGGCGACGTTACCGTCTTCCCGCTTACACCGTCGGGCAGAAATGTCACCGGTATCTCATCTGTATTGGAATACGCTTCTTTTAAATAGTCAGCCGCCGTATCTCTCATCGATACGATGTGAGACGCCTTTGCTCCTGATCTTTAATACCGATCGCCCAACATTTCACTTGGCGTATGTCCCCTGTGCATCAGCATTCTCGTGTTGTTGTTGACTTCCATCAGGATGGATGAAAATTGTTCCAGCGCCGATTCGGATAAAGAAAATATATCCATCTGCTCTCCTATCAGCAGATCCAGGACATCCTTCAGATCCCCTCCCTTTGAAATACAATTCCATATAAGCGTCAGCAGATCCCCCACATAATCTGCCTCTAACTGATATTCTTCTGTCAGGAAATCCCTTAATTTCTGTTATAATGGTTATTGGAGTAATCAGTGCCTCTTCCAGTCGCTTCTCATCGAACAGTTTATTCATCCTTAGGAACTTCTCCGCCATAATATTAAAGGTACTCCCGATCCCGGCCCGCACCCCGACTGCCAGCGCGCTCAGATATAATTCGTCGTGCCCGATGAACACGCTCTTGTCCGGATACTCCTCGATAATCTGCTGAAGCTGAAACAGATCATAACTGGTATGCTTTATTCCGATTATCTTCTCATTTGAGAGTAACCTTTCCAGATCAGTCTTGGAAAAATGAATCCCCGACATAGCCGGGATATTATAGATCAGCACCGGAACATCCACCGCATCTGCCAGATCTTCATAATACCGTATATATTCTTCCATATTAAAACTGAAATAAAACGGCGGTACAGAGGAAATGGCGGACACCCCTGTCTTCTCTGGGATCTATTTGAATCCTCTGATATTAATAAGCAGCATCTTATTATCGGCCGCTATGCGATCCCCCGGACAGGCTTAATCCATAGGATTTTATATTATCTTGTGTCCTTTATTTCAACAGCGCTTTCATAATCCCATAATAGCCTTCTGACGCTTTAACCAATTGCTCTGTTTCCACATACTCATCAATGGTATGTGCAAGGCTCTCCGCAGAAGGACCAAACCCTATTGTGGGAATACCCGCTTCTCCCGCATAATGACTGCCGTTCGTACAGAAATTATATCGGGTAATAACCGGTTCATAGCCCATAGATCTCAACTGCCGTACGACATCCTGGATAAACGGTTCTTCTTCCTCCTGAAGCCATCCCGGGAAAAACCGCTCACCGGTAATGTGTTCCCCGGTATAACATATCTCATCCCCTACGGCAAAAGAAACTCTGGCCGAAAACTCTACATCTTCACGCTCCAGTTTATCCAGCACCTCCCGGATCGGCGCCAACACACTTTCTTTCGTCTCTCCCACCAAGAGACGTCTGTCATAAGTCGCCCGGCAATACTCCGGTACGACAGACGCTCCCGGATAGGGACTGGATTTGATATCCGTCAATTCCAGGATTCCCTTCCCCAATACCGGATGCTCCGGTGGAATGATTTGGCGGATTGCCTGGATCAGTCTGGTCATCTGGTAAACGGCGTTTATTCCTTTTTCGGGATTGGCAGAATGGGCCGGCTTTCCAAAAGTTTCCAGGACGATCTCTGCTCTACCTCTCTGCCCGATTTTTATATTCAGACCGGATGCCTCCCCGATCACTACATAGTCCGGTTTTACCATGTTACTGATACTCCGGGCGGCTACTCCTTCAAAACATTCTTCATGAACCACTCCAGCCACACAGATCTCACCGGGAAAGTTCCTTCCGGTGTCCTCAGCGAAAAAACGGGCCGCCGTCAGGAATCCTGCGATGGCGCCTTTCATATCCGAGGCTCCCCGGCCGTACAGCCGCCCGTCTTCTATCTCTGGCTCAAACGGGTTATGTGACCATTTTCCACTATCCTGCACTGGCACGGTATCCATGTGTCCGTCAAACAGCAGCTTTTTTCCAGAGCGTGTTCCTCTGATCCTTCCAATTATATTGCCGTACCGGTCCTCTGTAATCTGATCAAATCCCGCATACTCCATATATCTTCTTAATTCACCGGCTACGGCCTTTTCTTCGCCCGAATAACTTCTGTACGAGATAAGCCTTTTGCACAAATCAATTATCTCTTCGTTTCTGCTGGTCTGAAACATTTTCGTACCTCCATATAAACCTCGTGGCACTGTCCTGGTGACGGCCCGCTTATGTTCTGGTTTTCTATTATTATACAAAATGGAAGTGTCCTTTACAACCGATCCTGAGATCGAATTCCCTCACTTTCTCACCGTCTAATAGCGACAGGTACACGAAACGGACATGTCACAAATTGAAATGGACATGTCCCAAATTGAAATGGACATGTCCCAAATTGAATTGGACATGTCCCAAACTGAATTGGACATGTCCCAAACTGAATTGGACATGTCCCGAAATCACTAACACGAAACCAGGCGGAAATCAATATTCCGCGGCGGCATCTTCTCTTTTTTTATCCTCCTCAGACATTGTTCAAACTCTTGTTTGGTATAATCTGTACCTAATTCCCTTAATGCCTGGTACCGGAACCAGACCTCGCACATCTGGTTCTCTCCCTCCCGAATCACAGAAAACGGATAGGCAAACGCCCGTTCCAGGAACTCATATTCTCCAACTGCCAGCGCCGCCGGGCATACGGTTATGATTATTCTCTGGTTCCCGGCCAATCCCTCCGGAAGTTCACGGTAGAAGTTCCACATCTGCTCAAACTCCCTGCGCTCACATAGCAAGGCCAGATATTCCTGGGCAAACGCGGGATCTCTCATTCCTTCGTCACAATGTACCGCCCGGGAAAGCATCTGGACCGCCTCGCCCGTTTGGCCTGTATCCTTCAGATAACAGGCCAGGTTCCGGTAGGCCATCGCGCTTTCCCTGATCTGTAAGGATTTTTCCCACAGTTGTCCCGCTTCCGCCTCCCTGCCGTTTTCATACAGCAAAACCCCCAGCTGAATCAGGCAGTCCGGATGATCCGGTTCCCTTCTGACCGCCTCCCTTAAGTAGGGTTCCCATGCGGTATCCGTCATCCAGGAGCGAAGGCTTTCCAGCGCCTCTGCCCTCGGCATAACTCCATTCTCCAATAGCTGATACCATTTCCGTTCTTCCTCACCCATCGCTTCTGCCGGAAAATATAACCATTCAGGCACTGTATGTTCTATATTTTTCTTGCGCCGTTCCTGCTCCAGATAACCCCACCCGCTTCCGCAGGCCAAAAGCTGGCGGACCGGCAGCATACTATCCTGCACGAATTGTTCATGCAGGGATAGCAGGCGTTCCTCCGGGATCGTCCGGCAGACCTGTGTATAGACACAGTCCCGGGCAGCTTCCCAATCCGCCCCGCAGATGTCGCCGGCTTCGATGATACCGCTTCCAAAAGCCTGTGTGAACATAATCTCACTGTGTCCGGGCATCTCCAGGCCATGCAGCTGGGTGGGGCACAGTCCGGCCTGAATTTCCACATAGTTTCCCTGCCCCGGCTCTGACAGGAAATCCAGCCAGTGCCGGCCGCCCCTGTGCTTTCCCCAGCAGAACATCTTGCGGATTCTAAGGGGCTGTGTGGATCTCTCCAGGAACATCCACCCGTCGTCATAGGCAGCGGCTTCCCACGGGCAGGACTCCTCCTTCCCGTTCTGGAAAAAGAATTCGTTCGTATATTCGGAGTTTAGGGGATAAGATACATCTGTGCCGGGCATCGTCGGCAGACAGGGCATCTGCGCGTGGCCGAATCCGTGCGGCGCATCCTCCTTTTCCAGGGACGCCGGTTTTACATAGATGACTTCTTTGGTTCCCGAGAAAATTCTCACCCGCTTCTCTTCCCGGATCGCCGTATTGGTCCACCAATACATCGGCACCGCATCGCTGTGGTCATTCATAATCCGGACGCAGGCGTAGAGGGCATGGGAGCCGGAAGGCAGATGAAAATCGATATGCCAGAAGATCCCCCTGGTGCGCTCATAATCATACATCCTTAAGAAATCCATCCCCCACAAATCCTTTACCCTGGCAAAATATACCGGGGAACAGGTCGTATAGGTATGACCTGTCTGCGCGATATTCCACTCGATTCCTCCGGAGAACCAGGCGTTCCGGATCGCCAGATTGGCAGGCTGAAATACCGGATTTTTAAAAAGCAGTTCTTTCCCGGCGCTCTTGTCATAGAGGGAATACAGCCTTCCGCCCAGCTCCGGCAAAAATTCCGCCCTCAGAATTTCATTTTCAAGTACCACAGTTTTGTATTCTCTCATCATCCGCTCTGCGTCGTAGCGGTCCTGCATACAGTAGGGCAATACGCGAAAGCCCGTATAGCAGCCCAGATTCTCAAGTTCCTCCGGCCAGAGGGTTCCGTCATTCTCCACTTTCTGATGTTCCTGCCGGGACCGGAACATTGGCAGCGGATTTTCTTTTGGCAGCCGTGTTCCGTTTATTTTAATTTTTGATGTATATGCCTTCATATTACCTCCGCCTTATCCCTTTCGATGCTTTGTATTCAAAATGTAATCTGTATCTCTTTCTTTTGCTCGGCGAGTATTCCCCTTAAGCACACCAGTTCTTCTTCCCGACTCTGCGAAAACCGTTCCAGATATACGGGCTGTTCTTTCGCAAGCGGCAGAATCTGCAGGGTCAGCTTCTGATCTTTTAGTTCCCTGTAGAATCTCTTCAGGCCGACCCGCCAAGGAGTCCCTTTGCAGTAATCATCCGCGATCAGCCGCTCTCCCAGATACAGATGCGCCACATCCCCCAGATAATCTACCGTAAGTATCAGATCCTCACCCTCCGAAAGCTCCAGCGGCTGCAGACGGATATCCCATTGCCGTACATCCCATGCCCCGCTTTTTTCCGTCTTCAGGTAGCTGTAATGCCCGGCCAGCTTTTCATCCGCCGGTTCCTCTTTCCATGCCGCATCCACACGCGTTTTTTCTGCGATATGGTATGCATAACCGTAAAATTCTCCTCTTCTTCCGATATATCTAAGTCCCTGTGTATTTTCCGGTCTTTCTTTTCCCAGTATCCAGATACAGCCATCCGGTTTTGACGTACGGATATGTATATTATGGTCCTGACAGAACAGCTCATCGGAACATATGACAATCCGCTTTTCTGTATCCGGATTTGTATCACTTTCTTTCAGAGCGGCTTCTTCTGTTTTATTAAGGCAGCCTTTGGCAGTACTACGGCATACTTCTCTTACCCTGCGGCTTACTGCCGCTTCTTTCCAGCAGTTATCTGCCGCCTCTTTCCAGCAGTTATCTGCCTCCTCCTGGTTCAGCGTAATGATACACACCGTACGGCCGCCGGCTGTCCGCACTTCGGCCATGCACTCCATTCCCGCCTGCCGGACCCGCAGCAAAGTCCCTGTTTCTGTCTTTATTTTTTCCATCAGATCCGGGGCGGACGTAACCTCCAGCTGTTCCTGAAAATAGTACTCGCTGACCATCCCGCGCGGATTATAAAACAGGAAGAACTCCTTACCTTCCAACGTACACCTGCACAGCGGCTGCGCCGTCGCGTAGACCAGTCTGCTTCCTCCCATCTCCATCGAAAACGGGAAAAAGAAATAGCTGTCCTCCGGTATGGTCATGCCTTCTTTGTCTGCGGTGCAAAGCGGGAATCGGATGGTTTCCTCTTTTCTCCGTATACAAACCACCGTATTCTTTTTTTCCGGCATCCGCTCCAGGCGGATATAATTGTTAACGAACAAGAACCCGCCGTCCTCCCCATCACGGACACAATATCGAAGTTCCTCCTTATTCCCGTTCTCTTTGCCGCCCGCCGGAAAATACGGCTGCGCCTTCGCCAGCATCCCTCCAAAATCACCCAGGAACAGATTAAACCGCTTCAAAACTCTATACCCATCCCGAATCTCCCCAAAATCACTGACCGGTGCCTGGAAATCATTGCTGAGAGTCGGGAAATTATTCAGATATCCCGTATCTTTCGTCTCATTGTAAGTAGTTTTACCGGTCTTCGGGTTCATCCCCCCCTTGAACATAAAGTAACCGACCAGATTATTCCCGCTGCCGATACCGGTTAATGTCATAGCACCCACATCATCCGGATGAATCACAGGTCTTCTGTGGTAGGTCACGGGAATTCCCGTTCCTGTCTCACAGGTGGCGAACGGATAACGGGAAAAATCAGCGGCTCCCTCATACCCTTCCCTGTCTGTCAGCTCCAGAACATCGACACCGATATCCGCGTCATTGCGGTCCTCCTGGAACAGATAATGGATGCTGGGTGCAAGGGGGGCGGTGTGCTGCTCCCACGGGCCCTCCGGATAACCGCCGAACATGGGGATGAATTCGTCCTGCGGGAATCTCGTTCCGCCGTGATGCCCCCAGCCCGTCACCGTCCAGACAGGCGCTTCCATACCGCACTCCTGTGCCAATTTCTTTAAGGTTCCCAGATGTTCCGGCTCCCGGATCAGTTCATTGTCCACCTGTATCCCGATAATCGGGCCGCCGTCCCGGAAGAACAGGCCGTCCAGCTGCCCGGCCAGCTCCGTATACAGCCTTTTTGCATAGAACAGATAAGTTTCGTCATTGCAGCGGGTATGACTGCATTTCTCATAGATCCAGTCCGGATGCCCTCCGTTTCTGCACTCCCCGTGAACCCATGGGCCAAGCCTCAGGAAGAACCCAAGCCCCAGTTTACCGCACAGCTCCACGAACTTACGGATATCCCGGCTTCCGCTAAAACAAAATTTTCCTTCCTCCTCTTCATGGTGAATCCAAAATACATAACTGGATATCACCTGAATTCCGGCCGCTTTACATTTCAGGAGATCTTCCTCCCAGTATTCCACCGGATTTCTGGAATAATGAAATTCCCCCATCACCGGTATAAAGGGCCGCTGGTTATAAGTCAGATACCGGCTGTTCGCCTCTATCCTGTTCCCTTTTGGATCAGCGCCGCCCATACGCAGATGGCCGCGTATGATCGGTTTTTTGACCGCCGTGTCGATATGATATTCCATATTTACCTCCATTGGCGCATATGCTGCGCCATAAAATATTCGTAAAAGATCTCCGGCCTATTTTAAGCGCGCCTGGCCTTTCACCACACCTGGCCTTTCACCGCGCCTGGCCTTTCACCGCACCTGGCCTTTCACCGCACCTAGCCTTTCACCGCGCCGACCGTCATGCCGTCCACGATCTGTTTCTGGAACAGGATAAACACGATCAGAATCGGCACCACCGCGATGACAATATCCGCGCATACCAGGTTCCAGCTCCTGCTGTACTGTCCGAAATAGTTATATACCGTCATAGGCATGGCCCACATATCGGAAGACCTGGTGAAATACAGCTGATAGTAAAAGTCATTCCAGATCCCGGTCGCGATAATCAATACACTGGTAACCGTCACCGGCTTAAGCAATGGCAGGATTACCCGGAAGAATAAGGATACCGCTCCGCCGCCGTCGATCAGCGTAGCCTCATCCAGGGACGTGGGGATCGTCTCCATGAATCCATAATACATGAACACGCAAAAAGGGATATTGAATGCAATATACAGCAGGATCAGGTTGAGATAAGTTCCATACAGATGCAGCTGCTTGGTCGTCATGATGGTCGGAATAATGGACATGGGCAGCACCAGTCCGGCCATAAACAGATAATAGAGTTTGTTGCAGCCACCGGTGCGCCTCCTGCTGAGGACAAAAGCCGCCATCGCCGACACCATCATTACCCCAAAGGATGAAAAACCGCTGTATACGATCCCATTTCGCATGGACCCCCAGATATCCGAGGTGGCAAACACTTCCCGGTAGTTATCGAGAATCCATTTCGTGGGAAGCGACAGGGTAAAGGAGGCCGCCTCCCCCTGGGTCTTGAAAGAATTCAGAACAACGATGCAGACCGGGACAAGGATCAGCAGGCTCAACAGGAAAATACAAAGATTCAGGATACCCGCTTTCACTGTCTTTTTCAATTGTAATCCACCTCTTTTCTCTTGAGCAACACAATCACGCCAATACAGATCAGCAGAATCAGTACGGTAAGCACCAGGTTATAAGCAGTTCCCACGCCCCACAGGCCGTTGCCGAACATTTTGTAGATCATGGTGCTCACCACCTGGGTCGCGTTGCCCGGCCCGCCGTTGGTCAGGATATATACCTGGTCAAATACCTTCAGCCCGTTGATGATGGCGAAGATCAGGTTGATCGTGATTCCCTGTGTGATCAGCGGCAGGATAATATGGCGCAGGCGCTGAAAATATCCGGCCCCGTCCACTTTTGCCGCCTCAAAGTAATCCATGGGAATCGATTTTAGAGCGGCCAGATAAATAATCATGTGGAAACCGGCTGTCCTCCACACTTCCACCAGGCATACCGAGCCCATAGCCACCTTCCGGTTGTTGAGCCAGTCCATGCCCTGTATGCCGAAAACCGAGAGCACCGCATTGAGCGGGCCGGTCGGATACAGAATCGCGGTGAACATTACACCGATGATAACCATATTTAAAAAGTTCGGCAGGTAAAAAATCCCCCGCATGTATCCGCCGGATAACCTGCTGTTGTTGCTGGCCAGCAGGGCAAGCCCAAGTCCAACCACATTTTTCAGCACTACCGTAACGATGGCGAAGAAAAAGGTATTCCATAACGCCAGCTTCAGATTCGGATCGCTGAATATCTTTTTGAAATTTTCAATCCCCACAAACTGATAAGTATGTATACTTCTGGAGTTCCAGTCCGTAAAGGCATAGAACATCCCGCTTAGAGACGGCAGAATAAAGAAGATAAAATAGATGATCAGTGCGGGGAGGACGAAATATAAAGGATAAATTTTCTTTGTATTCTTTAACATGGAAATCCTCTCACTTTCTCAAATATATAAACATGTTCCAATACTATCCATAGAAAACAACCAGAAAAGAGGGCAGAAAAAAGGCTGTAAAAGGTTGTTGGAATGAAACCTTCTACAGCCCGTATGTCTTTAGAATCCTTCCATACCTTTGGCTTTCGCCTGATCCGCGAAGGATACGTCCCATTTCTCCATAACTTCTTTCGCCGTAATGCTTCCGGTCAGCATCTCCTGCTGATAGCTCCAGAAATCATTCAGATCGATACCGGTCAGAAGGCTGTTGGTCTCAACCGCGGTATTTCCAGTGGTCATGTAGCCGTCGTTTAAGTCCTGCTGCCATGCGGGCAGTTCCATCTTCTGATCTTTGAACAGCGGGTATTCTCCCCAGCCTGCCAGGAATATATCCATATGTTCCGGCTGAGACATCCAGTCCAGGAATTTCTCCGCCGCTTCCACGTTCTTGGAATTTTTAAAGATCGAGAACTGGCCGGGGCCTTTGCTGACAGCCAGAACGTCCTTTTCATAAGGCAGTACGGACATACGGATGTCCACATCGGGATTGATCTTCTGGATATCGCCGATCGCGAACTGGCCGGATACATACATGGCCGCCTCACCGTTCGCCATGGCTGCCTGCGCACTGTCATAGGTTGCCGCCATAAAGTCTGCGTTCGTGTAACCTTTTTCTCTTAATTCACCCATTTTTGCGATGACGTCTTCAAATTCCGGTACATCGGTCCATGTCACTTCGCCGCTCATAAGCTTTGCGAAGGTTTCCTCCGGCACTACCTGGGGAGCCGCTCCGGTAAACCATACCTGGGTGGTCCAGGTGTCTTTGTCGGAAGCGTAAACCGGTGTAATCCCTTTTTCCTTAAATATCTCACAGGCTTCGTAGAGCTCTGCCGTATTAGCAGGAACCTTTACATTGTTCTCATCAAATAATTTCTTATTGTACAGAAGGCCGACTGCGGTATCGCCGCTGGCGGGCATGCCGTATAATTTGCCGTCGATCATCTTCGGTTCCATCTGGCTTTCGATGGCCCGGCTGTACCAGGGCTGCTCCTCTGTCATTTCCAGGAAGTTATCCTCCCCCACTTCCAGCATCAGGCTCTTGTCGATCCGGATGATATCGGGAGTCTCCTCCACGGCTACTTTGGTCTTGACCAGATCGATCCACTGGTTGTCCGGGATCGCCTGGACATCGATTTTGTATCCCGGATTCTCTTCCTCGAACTGCGCGGTCAGATCTTTTACAAAGTCTTTGTAATGCGTCTGGGGAAGCATAAAGGAGAGTGTTACTTCCTCCCCGTCAGCCGGGGCCGCTTTCTGTTCTTCCTGAGGCGCTGCTGTTACCTGCGCGCTGCCGGCCTCATTTTCTGCCGGAGCCTCTGTTTTGCCGCATCCTGTCATCATCCCGGCTGCCATGACCACGGCCAGGGCCGCTGCGAATGTCTTTTTCCACATATCTGATTCCCTCTTTCTTTGTTTTGATGTACCTAAATCGTACACCGCAAAACCCCCCGGGTAAATGTAAGATCATAAACCGGGGAGATGTAAAATACTTAACCGGCGGCTGTTTTCACGGGTTTCCCGCACTCTGTCTCCATGATATAATATACCTATCGAATATAGGAAATTACGCAGTCCGACGGGGGGCTATTTATGAAAATCAAAACACTCTCTAAACGAAATCCGCACAACTATCAGACCAAACTATTCTATACCTATTCCACTTTAATTTTTATCATCCTGCTGATCCTCGCAGTCCTGATCTTTACTTTATTTTACAGCTATAATTATGAAAAAGCCATCGACAGCCAGAATCAGATCCTGGAAAAAACCTCCCAGCAGCTGGACTCTGTGCTTTCCTCCATGGACAAGCTGGCCAACGGGCTGTTGTTCAACCAGGATTTTATGAATATTATCCGGAACGACACGGCAGCCCAGACACAGTATAATGAGAATAACAAAAAAATACTGTCCATGATCGTCAGTCTGGATGCCCCTCTCATCGAGACATACCGGGTGATGGTCTCTACCCCGCAGGCCTATTACACCTTCGTAAAATCCGGAGAGGACCAGACTTATATCGCCCAGGCCCTTAAGGACTATCCCTATCAGGAACTTCTCGATCAGGTAAAAGGCAGTAAGATCATCCTTCCCACTCATCCGGACACATTCAGCCGCAAGGATAACCCGGTCATCTCCGTTCTGCGCAATATCACGGATTATACCGGCCGGAAGTTCGGGATGGTGGAAGTCCAGAATGAATATGAAAAAGTGGAGGATATCTGTAAAATCGAGTCCAGCATCGGAACGATGGCCGTATTTTCCGAAACCGGGCAGATCATCTATCCCTGGGGCGCTCAGGAGGGGGATACCGGTTTTTTGTCTTCCCTTTATTCATCCGTGGAAGCCAGGGAAAAAGAGGCGGGAAATTACCGCTTTGACCGGTGTGAGGTGGCTTACTCCCGCTCCGGCTACAGCGGATGGACCACCGTAATCTACCAGCCCGTCAGCCGGATCGTATCTTTTTCCAACTATATCTTCCTGGCCATATTCCTCACCTTTCTGGCCATTACCTTTGTGACGCTGATCCTGGTGAAAAAGCTGACCGTCCGGCTGACCCAGCCGCTGACAGAGCTGAATGAATCGCTGCATACGGTCAGCCTTAATAATCTGGCGGTTACCCTGTCCCAGTCCTACGACATCGCGGAGATCGACCAGATCAACGATTCCTTCCACACCATGTTCCTGAAGCTCAAGGAATCCATCGCACAGACCGTGGAATCCAGGGCCAACGAAGAGCGTGCCAATTATCTGGCGCTCCAGTCCCAGATGAACCCCCACACCATCTACAATACGATCGCCATGATCGAATCCATCAGTTATATGCACGGGGATAAGGAGATCTCTGAGCTGTGTGTCTATTTCTCCCGCATGCTGCGTTATATCTCTGATTATACCAGGCATCACTATACCGTCAAAGACGAAGTGGGGCATCTGGAAAATTATTCGAATCTGATGAAGAAACGGTACGAGGGGCAGCTTCAGGTAGCGATCGACGCCGATCCGGTCCTGTATCAGAAGGAGATACCCAAATTCACCCTCCAGCCGCTGTTTGAGAACTCTGTCAAGTATGGCTTTTACGAAGCGGATCAGCTGCTGCAGATCGGGGTCCGCATCCAAACCCTGCCGGATGGATGGTATATTCTGATCGAAGATAATGGAAGCGGGATTACACCGGAGAAGATCCAGGAGATCTACCAGCAGTTTGACCACTGTGACAAGCGCCTGAAGGCCAACGATGAAGTGATCAACATGAAAATAGGAAATCTGGCCCTGAGTAATATCTACATACGGATGCGGATTCTGTACGGGGAGGGATTCTCGTTCCACATTGAAAACTGTCCGCAGGGGGGCTGCCGGATCTATATCGAAATCCTGGATACCCGGAATACATAGATGAGTCATGGAGGAGAAGTGTATGAAACTGTTGTTGGTGGAAGATGAAATTCACGTATTAAAAAGTCTGGAACAAAAAATCCTGGATCTGAACCAGGATTATGAGATTATCGGAACAGCGTCCAACGGAACCAAAGCATTGGAACTGATCCGGCAGCAGACGCCGGACATCGTGTTGACGGATATCCGGATGCCCGGTATGGACGGCCTTACGCTGATCCGGGAAATGGCCGTTCTCTGCCCGGACGCCATAGCGGTCATTATCAGCGGATATCAGGAATTTGAATATGCCAAACAGGCCATGTCCATGGGTGTCCTGGATTATCTGCTCAAGCCCATAGACATCCAGGAACTGGACGAATGTCTCTCCCACTGTCGGGAACGCTGCAAAGAACAGCAGGCAAAAAAACGGACGAATATGGTTTCCGTCATGATGCATGAGGAAAAAATGCCTATGACCTTCCACTCGGACGGTACATACGTCATCCTCTATCTCATCATCGGCAATCCCCTTCAAAGCGCGGATCATATTATTCATCCGTCCGTACCCTATATCCCTTCCGAGACGATGGAGGAACGGCTCCACCGGGAGTTCTCAACCGCCGGAGAATGCTACTGCTTTGACGGGATCTTTACCAATGAAAAAGCGGTGCTGCTGCACTTTTCCCGGTTCCATCCGGACTCCTTTCGCCTCCGGCTGAAGGGACTGCCTCTTTCGCTGGCTGCGGAATTATCCTATACCGTTACGATCTACGCCGATCTAAGAGGACAGATCGACAACCTCGGAAACGCTCTTAAAAAATGCCGGGCAAAAGCCGCCCAGAGCGTCCTGCTCCACAAATCCACGGTCCGGTACGCGCAGGACGATCCTGTCCTTTCCAACAGGAAATCCATCACGAACGACGTGATCAGCCGCTATCACCTGCTGTTGGATCAGAAACAGTTCGACATTTTGAAAACCAGTGTCCACCAGCTGTTTGATCAGTGGCAGCAGGCGGAACGTCCGGTCTGGTTTATGGAACAGGACCTGGTCTATCTGCTGGATTCCCTGAAATATGCCATGTCTTCGGGCACCGTATTCGAATTCAACAGCCAGTTCTATATTGAAGATATCATCAGCACCGCCTCAGATTATCGGAATCTGGAGGAACATTTTTACCGTCTGCTCCTGGACCTGTTCGAGACTAACGCTCCCGTGAAGGAGACGTCCGCGGACCGGCTGCTCCAGACAGCCGTGGATTATTTTGAGCAGAATATATCATCGAATATCTCTCTTCAGATGTTAAGTGAGCGGATGAATGTATCCCAGGTCTATCTGTGCCGTATTTTCAAGAAACAGACGGATCTGACTCCGATTGACTATTTCGTGCGTCTGAAGATCGAAAAAGCCAAAAATATGATACAGAATTACCCGAACATGCCGTTAAAGGAGATTTCAGAGACATTGGGCTTCAATGATTCCTATTATTTCAGTAAGGTGTTCAAGAAGATTATGGGGGTTACCCCATCCGGATATAAGAAGTCGGTCGGATAATTTGATTTTAGTTGAAACTGTTTTTATTCGCATTGTTATATAATTATTTGACAACAAAAAAAGCAAAATTTTGTTTTAGAAGTTCCCATCACACATTTTTCTATCGCCTTCCGTATTAGTAATCACATTAAGGAAAGTAAATGAGATAAGAACGGGCTATCGGGAAATAAATAAGTCATACCAGATATGGAACATGTTCGCCAGTTTTACATCCATATCTGGTATGCTTATTTAATTTCCCGACAGCCCCCCCAAAAAAGGCTGCGCGGTTTAGGATCTGTATTTTACTCGATCCCATCCGCGCAACCTCTTTTTATTCCGTTTTCTTTATACCATTATCTTTATGCTGTTCTCTTTGTGCCAGTCTCTTTATACCGTTCTCTTTGTACCAGTCTCTTTGTACCAGTCTCTTTGTACCAGTCTTTTTGTACCAGTCTCTTTGTACCAGTCTTTTTATACCAGTCTTTTTATACCAGTCTTTTTGTACCTTCTCTTAAGACTCCTGCCCTTTCCCCTTGGTTTTTTTCCTGACAACCAATATACACACAGCAGCCGCTAAGATCACCAGGATCATCATAGCCGCGACCGGGGCAGTATCACCTGTAGCCACAGAAGACGTCTGGCTGTCACTGCCGGAGTTTCCAGAGCCGCCAGAGCTGCTGGACCCGGAGCTGCCGGAATTCCCGTCATTTTTGGACGGATCATCGTTATTCTCCTGCTTTTTCCCCTCATCCTTATAAGCGATAGCGAACAGGGAGTACTTATCGTTATCCATCGTAATTGTACCATCCTCGCGGTCCAGATCAGGCAATATCTCGGCCTGGCCATCGTGAACCCGTATGACGAAGAAGGTCCTCACCACGTCCGCATTTCCCCTTAACTGCTCAGGCACGTCCAAAATCAGGCGGACCGGCTGTTTCGTTTCATTGACCGGTTCCATCTTCTGGCCATCCAGGGTTTTGAACAGGGAGATATCCAGTAACATTCCCAGAGTCTGGCCGTTAGCATTCAGAGCTGCATTGGCCGCCGCAATATCCTGTGCGTATTTTTCCTGATCAGCCGCCTGCATCTGAAGTATGATACCGATCTCTTTTCCTTCCTGTAACTGATTCCATTCATCCTCGGTCAGTGCTGCATGGATGACACTGTTTTTATCCCCGAAGCGGACATTCGGCATGCCCGTCCCTTGCTGGATATCGACCGATACTTCTTTGACTGTCACCAGTCCTTCACAGGCCGCTTTCAGGATACGGTATGCTTCATCCACCTGATCCTGAGTCGCATCCGCATTTTCCAGTACGGTATTCGCACTGTCGAGTGCCGACGCCAGCACCGCCCAGCTGCTCTGGGTATAATGCTCCTTCTTCCATGCCGACGCCTCTGCCGCCAGTTCTCTCAGGGCATCTTTTTGTATCGGAACCGGCTTCTCCTCCGCTTTCAGTTCCAGTCCGTTCACCGCTGCCTGCAGTGCGTTATAGGCTTCCTCGATCTGGGTCTTCGTGCCGCCCGGCTCCAACGCTTCTTTCGCCAGATTCAGCGCGATTGCGAAAGCTTCCCAGGTCTCTTCCGTATAGAGGTCTTTCTGCCGGTCCTTATTCTGTTCATATAATGTTTCCAGTGCTTCCCTGCTGTCAGTCTCGGCCTGTGTCAGATCTTCCACCAGAATGTTATCCAGGATCAGCGGGGTAGGATCTACGGATACACTGTAGGTCTGCTTCACCCGGTAAATTCCGATCCAGTTCTGATCCGAATCCGCTGTAAACTGATATTCGAATTCTTTGGTTTTAGAGGTGGGTTCCAGTATGGACTGGCTCACCAGATTCGCCGGTTTTGACGCGTTGCTGCTGGTATCCTTGCCGTCGCCCACCACAAACGCATAGTCAGCCGCCGGCTGTACCTGATACAGGAAGCTTACCCGGTACTGATGTCCCTTCTCGAAACGGACTGTCTGCGGGGTAGTCTGGACCGCGATACCGGTCTGGGTTCCCAGTACCTTTAACGAGCGCTCCTGATCCAGGGTATCATCCACCTTTGCCGTATTCGGGTCCCAGGGAGAGTCTGCTCCGTTGTCCGTATAAGGGCTGTGCCGCATCTGGATCGATATTCTCGTCTCATGGATTCCGTTGGACCCGCCCAGGTTAAACGGATAGTAGCCTTCATAGGTGGCCTTGTAACGGTCATTGCCCTGTACACCGTCTCTTTGTGCGATCTCAAAATCCTGGTACAGCACGACTCCCTGCGCGTCCTTTGGCGCATCCGGCGTGGTCGTATCATAGATACGCACATTGTCGAATCTCACTTTACCCTCTCCGGCTTCTGCGGCAAGCCGGATCACCGCTTCCCCGGTCCCTTCCGGTACGGTAAATGTGGTGCGCATGCGCAGCATATAGGTTCCGATCTTGGAATCGTACTCATCGTAATCCAGCAGGATGGATTTCGTCGTATAATTCTTCGAAGTCTTACCAGCGCAGTCAACCATGAGCGCAGCTTCCCGTTCTTTACCCTGCTGGACTTCCACCATGACGGAGGCGGCATACTCGCCGGGTTTCAGTCCGGTGATCTTCTGGCTCACCTGGGTCTCTTCCGTCGTATCGATGATCAATTCATAATTACGCTGCTCCCCATAGGGTGCGTTTCTTCCCCATCCGGGTGTATTGGGATCATCAAACTCGGTGTCATTCTTTTTCACGGCAGCCTCGCCTTTGTCCACAGACCAGCACCTTAAGTCCCCGTAGTTAAATCCGGGATCTTTCACATATCCGCCGTCTCCATAAACCAGATCGGGTTCTTTCGCCGCTTCGCCTTTGTATACGACATAGGCCGTCTTGGCTTTGATATTATTAAGCGTCACTTTTCCATTCTGTACCGCCACCTGGGTTTTTCCGATTTTCCCCTGATCCGTCAGTTCGTACAGATATACGGTGGAAAGTCCGTCCCAGCTGTCCGGCAGATCCCATGTGCTGTTCCCGCCGTTTTCATTCCAGTGGTAGAGCTTTACTTCCTTCTCTTCCCCTTCCGGGTTTTCGATCAGGCCTTCGTCCCAGGGAATCAGATAACTATCCTGATTATAGATGACTTTGCCGTCTTTTTTGATCATCCGCTTGCCGGTGGTTTCATCCTGATACACTTCCACCTGGTCTTCAAACCAGATGTGTTTGGCCCATCCGTCCGCATCCTTTTCCATGCGCAGGATCGGGAAATGCTGCATGTATTTGGTCGGCAGGTTATTGTCAAAGACTACCCGGATCGCCTGATTGAAACTGTTATTCGTGGTTCTCTGGGGCCATCCCTCATAGGTGGTGGTGTCGGCGCCCATCAGCAGGTTACAGCTGTTGGGATAACGTCCGTCCACCTCCGCGTTATTGTCCCACCGGTCTTTTGTGTGGTTGTAAATAAATCTGGCGATATCACTGGCATACCCCTTCAGATTCGCCGGACTGTATACCTTCTCCACGGCCCAGTGAGACCAGACCGCCTCTTCCTCATTCTGATACGGCCATTCTACGAAATAGCTGAGCCCTGCCTCTTTATAGTCTTCTGCCAGCCGGCGGCCCTTCCATCCTCCTCCGGAGAATACATCACTGTATATGAAACCCAGGTCCGGTACCTCGTTTTTAAAACCGACCATACGCTTCTGACGTTCCAGGCTTAAGGCCTCAAAGGTGATATCCGGCGTATATACCTGCTCCAGCCAGTACCCGTATGCCTGATAACCCCCGTTTTTCGGAGTGATGCCGTCTTCCTGCATCAGGATACTCTCCGGACGGAACTCTCCCGCTTTGGCGAAAATCTCCGTATAATTGGTATGTACCCCCACCCAGGAATTATACAGGTTGGCAGCGTCGCTGACATATTTGTTAAAATCTCTCAAACCGCCCAGGCGGTCATCATATACGGTAAAGTCTCCCCAAACCCCCGTATTGTGGAACTTGTTCAGCACCAGCTGTCCCAGTCCATCCGTATTTAAGTATACCCGTTTCGTCTCATCCAGAGAAGCCACATAGGGATAGTTGCCCTCCCCTGACTGCGGGAATACCAAACGCTGTACCACGGCATCTGGAATCTCTTCCATTCCCTGGGCAGTCGGCATGATTTTACGGAATTCCACCGCCGCGTCCTGCCAGTCCACATCTTGGGATTCGTTGACATCTTCCGCCAGTGCCACATATAACAGCGGAAGCTGTTCCGTATAGTCTGCTTCGTAGGTCTTTGTCACGATTTCTCCGGCTTTCCCGTAATCCCCGCGCATATCCTGGAATTTCTTCGTATAATCATCGGCCCGGTATCTCCAGGTGCCGTTCCATAGTCCGGTCCGGTAACCGCTTCCGTCCGGTACCGTCTGCTTATATACCTTGGTATCCATACCGTTGCTCCGGATTCCGGCAGCCACATTTTCATTGTTCAGAAAACCATAAACGTATTCATCCGGCTTCGCGTCGACACTGGTGTTCTGTGTCAGATCCAGATAACGGTCTCCGGTTTTTCTTATATCCGATTCCATCTTAGATCCGGCAAACGCTGCACCGGCTTCGTCACTGCTCACTGAGATAATATTGAGATCAGGTATTTCAAAGGTAAAGATTCTCTTTGCCTTGTCCAAGCTTTCCTCAATGCTTGTCACATCTAATTTCAGAATGTTTTCTTCCAGGCGGACCGTCATGGTAATCGTCGCTTCCAGCTCCGGTACCTTCAGCTTATATTCCGCACCGGCATCCTCTTTTGCATAGCTGACTTCCGGCGTATACAGCTTTCCGTTCAGTTTGATCTGTGTCAGCGCCTTATCGTTGCCGTCCATAACCGCACCGCTTGCCATGCGATATTCGATCACCCTCGGAAACGTCTTGTCGATCATAACCGTCATCGTATCATTGGCCAGTGTATCTAATTTCTCATTTTGAACCGCGCTCACCTGTACGCTGTCCGTTATGGACGGATTGTAAACGGAAACTGCCGTAATCGCAGCCTCTCCGGTTCCATTGGCTCTGATCACACCCTGATCCACGGAAACCGTCTCTTCCTCACTGCTGGTCCAGCGGATACCTTTCGCATCCGCCGACTCCGGAGTCAGCTTCAGCGGAATGTCCAGGCTCTCTTTCTCGTTGACCGTAAGCGTCTCAGGTAGCTCGATACCTCTGGCGGGAATCGTAACCTTCCTCGTCAGACGGATATAGTCCAGACGCAGTAATCCGGCGTCCTGATCTTCCTTGCTGACCTGAATGCTGACCTGATCCTCCGGTTTCAGATTCAGGGTGAGGGTTTCGGATTCCTGGTAATCGGAATACCCTGTATGGGGCGGTAAGGTGAACGCTCCTTTTCGCTCCCCGTTTACGAATACCGACAAGGTATCGGTATGAACCAGATAGGAATCTCTCGCATAGCACACAGAGAGATCGTACGAATCCTCCGACGGTATGGCAGGCTGGAACAGGACCCCGG
The DNA here is from genome assembly GCF_032380655.1 of Diplocloster hominis. Lineage (NCBI taxonomy): Bacteria > Bacillati > Bacillota > Clostridia > Lachnospirales > Lachnospiraceae > Diplocloster > Diplocloster hominis. The sequence continues at coordinate 52,205 of NZ_JAWDIY010000027.1, forward strand.
CCCCGTTGCCGCTGTCGTAGAATCCGTCCACACATTTCCCCTTCGATGCATTGCCGTCGCTGCGCACGAAGATCTGTTTGGACGTATTTTCTCCCTGCAAAAGAGTCCCCTCTTCCGCTTCCAGTGTCATGGTTTCCGGAACCAGCTCAGATTCCTCCGCCACTACCTGTATCTGATAGACTACAGCAAATTCAGGATCTGCCGTCCCTGTTCCGCGGATCAGCGCATTTCCCGCTGAAACACCGGTGATCTCTCCGGTATGCGCATCCACAGAAGCGATCTCCGGGTGATCCGACTCATAACTTAACACTTCGCCATCCGGCAGATGATCCACTGGAACCGTGATCTTGTCCTGGGGCATGATCATGAAATTCCGTTTTCCGGACACATCCGTATCCGGTACATTTGGCTCATCGGTTTTTTCCGTGATATTCAGATAATCAATTCTCAGCATTCCCTGGTCATTGTCCGCGGCGTCTACCTGTATACTGATGGTATCACCCGTATTAAGCTCCAGTTCGAATGGATCAGAGACGATGGTATCATCCACATTAGATCCCTGGGACACCAGATTCAGATGATGCCGTTTGACTCCGTTCACATAGACACTGATGGTATCCTCTTTTTCATAATAATATCTGGCGTATCCAAGCTTCAGCTGGTAAACCGCATCTTTTGTGATGATCTGGGGATAACAGATTCCGGAACCATCTTTGCTCTCCTGAAAACCATCTACGTATCTGCCGCCGGATGCCTCTGCCAGGTCCACCGCTTTTACTTCCGTCGTCTGCGGCTCATAGTTTTCTCCCTGGATCAGCACGGCGTCCTCCGCCTCATAATTTCCGGTCTGGGACAGAGGGATTTCTCTGCCGGTCACCCGGATATAATCCAGTGTTACAGGCTGGTCTCCCTCATCATACTGCACACAGATCTGTGCATTTTCCGGTATCTGTACGCGGAATACTTTTTCCTGGAAGGTATCGGCTGCCGGAAGCGACAGATCGGTGCGGGTCCCGTTGATATACAGGCCGATCTTCCCGTCCGCCTCACTTGTGTAGGAAACTGCGATCTTGTCTGCCGCCGGGATGTGGGAAAAGGCAGCCTTTCCTCCCGCCGTCTGCATCGGCCCCACCGCTTTGCCGCCGGAAGCATTTTCCGCATCCTGTGCAGATACATCGGTTAACTGTCCGCCTTCGGCCTCATATTTTATCATGTAGGGATCGGCAGTTGCTTCCTGCTCTTCCTCCCACACATTGAATTCATAGACGTTCGTTCCCCATTGTCCATGGGCATCGATAACAAGCTTTATGTAGCGTCCGCTGCCGTTGACCTCGAATTCCTCCACCGTATTCGCAGGGGCCTGACTGGTCGTATACAGATCGGTATAGCTGCCATCCGTGCCATCGGCAGATGCCTGGATGCGATAGGCGTTTGGATGTACATCCGTATTTGTTCCCCAGTTGATGCGGACCTTTCGGATCTCTTTTGTTTCCTCCAGATCAATCAGCAGCCAGTTCCCATCGTTTTTATTGTCCCCGTCATACCACCTGGTAGTGTCGTCCCCGTCATTGGCGTAAGACGCGATATTCCCCTGGTCGTACTTGCTGGCTGTCGTGGGCTTTCCTGTACCGATGCCATAGTCCTGGGCAGCTTTGGCGATCCCGGCGCTGCCGGGAAGCGGCACGGTGGTCAGAACACATGCCAGGGCCAGGAACAGGCTCAGCCATTTTCTGGTTTTTCTGTTACACATAATAAATAACCCTCCTCCTTTTTTCTTCTATTTTAGAAGACAGGAGAAGGGTAGTAAATGTAAGATCATAAACCATAGAACCGTAAAATACTTAACCTCCCACTCACTTTAACGCATATTCACTCCGGATCTTTTTCTCCAGCGCTCGCACTTGTTCATAGGAACACTGTAAAAAACAGCTGTCCAACTCCCCCTGTGCCGGCGCAAACGGCGTATCCAAAAAAGCGTCCACCATCTTCCTGGCTTTTTCCTCTCCATTCAGGAATCCGCCCAGCGCCAGCATATTACAGTTATTGATCGTGCGGCAGAGCGATGCCGTGTAGACACTTTCCACCAAGCCGCAATATACCCCCGGGAACTTATTGGCGATGAGATTGACACCCATTCCGCTGCCGCAGAACACGATTCCCCGTTCATATTCTCCATCGGCCACCGCCTTTGCCACCTGATATCCCGCCGTATAATATTCCACCGGCATCTCAGGGGAGAGGGTCCCCACGTCCCGGACTTCAAAACCTCTTTTTTTCAAATGTTCCTTAACCGCTTCCTTGATTCCGAATCCAAAGGGATCGGCACCTACGATAATCTTTTTTTCCATTCGACCCCTCCCCTTCTCAATCGGATTTTTTTCTGACTGCTTCCCGTACGGTCCTGGCCACGTCCTCTGCCGTAAAGCCAAAGGCTTCTTCCAGATAAGGTTCCGGACCAACCTCCCCGAATCGGTCCTTCATTCCTATCCGATAGACCGGAACCGGATCGTGCTCCGCCAGCGTTTCCGCCACCGCGCTGCCCAGGCCTCCATAAACCGAATGGTTTTCTGCCGTGACGATTATACCGGTTTTCTTAGCGCTGTCGATCACCAGCTCTTCATCCAGCGGTTTGATGGTGAACATATCCACTACCCGGATCGAGATCCCTTCGTCCAAAAGCAGTTCAGCCGCCCTGAGCGCATTGGCCACGAGACGGCCGCAGGCGATTACCGTGGCATCTGTGCCCTCCCGCAGAATGATCCCTTTTCCGATTGTAAAATCAGATCCCTTTTCATAGATACTGATATTGTCCTGAAGGGCAGTGCGGTAGTAATAAATCCCATTCATGTCTTTCGTCTGTTCAATAAGATGATTAAACTGAACGCCATCCACCATATCGAACACGCAGGCATCGGGAACCGTCCGCATCATGGCAATGTCCTCAAAAGCCATGTGGGTACCGCCGTTATATCCCTGGGTGTACCCGGGCTGACTGCCGATAATATTCATACTGTTCCGTCCATACGCCCCAGAGAGATAGATCTGATCGAACACACGCCGGGAAATAAATACGGCGAAGCTGTGAATCAAAGGTTTCAGTCCGGCTGCAGACATCCCAGCGGCTACGCTGACCATATTACACTCGGCGATTCCGCAGTGGATCATCCGCCCAGGAAACCGCTCCAGCAGATCATCCATTACCCATGCGAACATAAGGTCCGCATCCAGATAAACCAGCTTCTCATCCTGTTCCATCATTTCCGCAAGATGGTCCACAAATTGTCTGGTAATGATCGGTTCTTCCAAACTGCCATTGTAATTTGTCTTAATCATGGGACCTTCCCTCCTCTAATCTGCTCATGGTCTCGGTTAGTTCCTCCATACAGCGTTTTGCCAGATCATCAGGAATATCAATAAAATGGTTAAAGGACAGTTCCTCCACTGCTTTGATACCGCTTCCTTTCACTCCGTCCAGGACAATCACAGCGGGCCGGTCCTTCTGCTCCCGGCGGGCGGTATCCACCGCTTCCACGATCCCTTCCGGATCGCTGCCGTCTACCGTCTGGGCATGCCAGCCGAATGCTTTGAATTTCTCAGCGATATCCATCAGGGAAAGCATATCTTCCACATAACCGTCCACCTGCTTTTTATTCCAGTCCACAAAAGCAGTCAAATGATTTAGTTTATACTGATGTGCGTAAAGCGCAGCTTCCCATATCTGGCCTTCCTGCAGCTCTCCATCTCCCAGGATACAGTATACATAATTCCGCATGTCTTGGATCTGGAACCCGTGGGCGATACCGGCAGCCACGGACAGCCCCTGCCCCAGGGAACCTGTGGATACATCGATCCCCGGTGTCTGTATCCGGTCGCAATGGCTTGGCAGCCGCGTGCCCCCCACGCAGAGCGTATTCAGCCATTCCAGCGGAAAATAACCTTTCAGAGCCAAAGCGGCAAAAACAGCAGGCCCTGCGTGTCCTTTGGACACCACCAGGTAATCCCTCTCCCTGGCATGCGGATCAGCCGGTTCCACATGCATCAATTTTCCGTATAACGCAGCCAGTACATCGGCGATGGACAGGCAGCCTCCGATATGTCCGAATCCCCTGTGTATCAGACATTTTACGGTTTCCATTCTGATTTGCGCAGCAAACCTCTGAAGTTCATTTGAGGTGCTCATACTTCCCTCCATTTCCGTGCCGTCTGTCCGCGGCACTGTCTATTTTTGCAGCAGATGAACGGCGAAGCCGTTAATCTCTTCTTCCAGGTAGACACAGATGAGACGTCCGTCTTCTCTATACTGCCTGCTCTCTTCCCGGCAAGCGCAGCCCCGGTCTTTCAGATAGCGGACCGCCCTTTCCACTGAGTTGGTATAGATTCCAATATGTCCCGCCGTTCCATATGCAGGATGTTTCACCGCTTCCAGCATCGTTCCTGCGAACACGGCTCCCGGATACCCTGTCGTGGGGATACCGAACATGGCGGAGAATTTCTCAGCCGTTTCTTTGGCGTTCTTCTCATCGCCGCAGTTCATGCCTACATGGGCAAGCTCAAATCCCAGCATAGCGGATACACTCTCCTCCACCAAAGCCTTTATCTTATCCAGGCTGCCCTCTTTGATCAGCCCTCCTTCCACCATCCAGTCTCCGCCTACCGCCAGAATAATAGGGCTGTCCAGGTATTCGTTCATATTGCCGGTATGGATTCCGCCAGTAGGCATGAAACGAAGATTACTGTAAGGGCCGCTCAGATACCGGATCGCGTCCAGGCCGCCGTTTGCGATTACCGGGAAGAATTTTACCGCTTCCAGGCCCAGTTCCAGTGCTCTCTCCACATCGCTGGGGTTTACCGCTCCCGGCATGATCAGGATGCCATGATCCACACAGTACTGTACCACGGAAGGATTAAAACCCGGACTCACAATAAAATCCGCTCCCTGCTCCACAGCCGCCTTAACCTGGTCGATAGTCAATACTGTGCCGGCTCCCACCAGCATATCCGGATATTCTTTTTTCATAATACCTATCACCTGAGCGGCCTCATCAGTACGGAATGCGATTTCCGCACAGGGCATACCGGATTCCTTAAGTATTTTTGCAAGCGGAACCGCAAGGTCCACGCGGTCGATCACAATAACAGGAACAATTCCTATTTCATGTATATTCTGTAATATCTGATTCATTTCAGATGTCCTGCCTTTCCTTCATCAGTCTTTTTTTCGTCTCCCCATACGTTTCTTAACAATAGGGCTTAACAGAGTAACCAGAATTAATAAGATAAATACCCAGCAAATAGGTGAGGAAAAGAATACGCTCAAATGTCCGCTGCCTTTTAACAGTGCTGTCCGAAACTGTTTCTCCGCCATAGGCCCCAGGATCAGGCCCAAAATAGCCGGCGAGGCCGGTATCTCCAGTTTGCTCATAAAATATCCAATAATCCCAAACACCAGCATGGTTCCCACGTCAAATATTTTATTATTGATGGCGTAAGATCCTACCACGCACAATACGAAAATGCAGGGGACCAGTATGGTTTTTGGTACAGATAAAATCCTTGTGAATAACTTCAGGCATGAAAACCCCAGTAAGAGCATGCAGCAGTTGGCCACCAGCAATCCAATAAAAATCGTGTATACCAGGATCTTATTTTCCGTAAACAGAAGCGGCCCGGGCTGTAGTCCCTGGATGGTCAACGCCCCGATCATAATAGCGGCCACGGCATCTCCCGGGATACCAAGGGTCAGCATCGGTATCATCGCTCCGCCTGTGACCCCGTTATTTCCTCCTTCGGATGCTGCGATGGCCTCTGGGACACCTGTCCCGAATTTCTCCCCCTTTTTGGATAGATTCTTTATGGTATTATAGGAGACAAATGCTCCGATATCCGCTCCCGCTCCGGGAATAATACCGATCAGCGTCCCGATGGCGCCGGTGACCGGAGCCGTTTTCAGGATCGAGAGCATATCCTTTTTGGTCGGCAGTATGTGATCTACCTTGTGATCCACCTGGTCTTCCTTATAGATATCTTCCAGTGTACAAAATGCCTGTGACATGGCAAACAGTCCGATCATAACCGGAATATAGGAAATCCCGGACAACAAATTCACATGATTAAAAGAAAACCTGGCAAATCCTGTAATATTGTCTATTCCAACCGTCGATATCAGCACTCCGATGAATCCGCACATCAGGCCCTTTGCAAGGGATTTCCCAGAGATACCCGCGATAATGCTCAGTCCGAAAACGGCCAGCAGAAAGAATTCCGCGGAGCTGAACTTCAGCGCTAACTTCGCCAGCTGAGGCGATATCAGCATAAGCGCGATACAGCTGACCACTCCGCCTACAAAAGAGGACATGGTGGCAATCCCCAGCGCCCGTCCGCTTTCTCCCCGTTTGGAAAACTCATATCCGTCGATCGCGGTAGCCGCTGAAGCTGGAGTACCGGGAGTCTTAAGCAAAATAGCCGATATGGATCCTCCGTAGATCGCTCCGATGTAGATCCCCAGAAGCAGCAGAATCCCATTTTCAGCATTCATTCCAAATGTAAGCGGGAGCAGCAGCGCAACTCCCATCGTCGCCGTCAGTCCGGGCAACGCGCCGATACAGATACCGCCGGCCACTCCCAACAGGATATAGCAGATCACGTCAGGACGAAAGACGGCTCCCAATGCGTCAAAAATCATATTTTCGCCTCCTTCATAAAATACCAAAATCCAACGGCACCTTTAACAGGAACCGGAACGCACTGTAAATCAGCGCAGTCAGTACCACAGCGTATATACCGCTGAACAGATACGTTTTCTTTGCAAACCAGCGTATAAACACAAACAGCAGCAGGACGGTCGATATCAGGAAGCCCAGAAAACCCAGCAAGACTACGTATAATACAAGGACACCCATGCACAGGTATACTCTCCTGCTGTCAGCGGAAAACATGGCTAGCGGCCGATTCTCTTCCGGCACCATGCGCAGGGAGTGTATGATCAATGTGATGCTTGCAGCTGCCAGCAGGACAGATACGATGATCGGTACCATCCCGGGTCCCGGAACGCCATCCCTGCCTGCAGGAAATCCGGCTGATATTGCGATGACAGCGCCGCTTAAGATCAGACATAATACAGCTGCAATGATATTACCTTTTTTCATATCTGTCTCCACCTTTTCACTGAGCCGTACCGGTAAACTGGCAGACCGCCAGCCGCCGGTACTATGGCAGTATAATTATTTGTTGCTGATACCCAGATCTTCGATAAATCCGGTAAAGAGGACGCTTTCTTCTTCCACTTTCTTCGTATATTCCTCCGGTCCAAGTATCTCGATTACATTGTTGGCATCATTCATGAATTTGACAAATTCATCCGACTGAGCGGCTTTCAGAAAGATGTCATACAGTTTGTTTACGATTTCATCCGGAGTGTCCTTCGGAACGGCCAATCCTCTCCAGCTTCCTGTCACGCAGTCGTATCCGGCTTCTTTACACGTGGGAATGTCCGGTATGGCTTCCAGCCTTTCATTTGACATAACTGCCAGCACTTTTAGCTCTCCGGCATTTACCTGGGAAGCCACCTCGGCATAGCTTACAGTAGTGGCGTCGATATGACCTCCCAGAAGATCTGTCACCGCTCCTGCTGCCCCGTCATAGGGAACATGCTTAAACTGCGCGCCTGATTTCTGAGCCAGGTCGGCTGCTGCCAGATGCCAGATCGCTCCCACACCGGAATTGCCAACCTGAACTTCATTTGTCTTCGCATATTCAATAAATTCTTCCAATGTATTCCACGGAGCATCGGCCCGCACGGTGACGGCCGGTGATACGGAATTTACCATGATGATAGGTTTGAACATTTCATAGGTAAGCCCTGCGCCGGTTCCCATCGGTTCCAGAGTCGTCAGCTCTACGGTGATCATCGTAATCACGGAACCATCCGGGGCCGCATTCGCACCATATAGCATCCCGATCGCGCCGCCGCTCCCCTCACGGTTTTCAACGGATATGTTTTTAGGAAAATTTTCTTTCGCTGCGTCCGCCAGAGCCCGGCAGACCAGATCTGTTCCGCCGCCTGCGGAAAACGGGACGACCATAGTGACCTGCTTATCCGGATAATTATCCGCTGCGGATGACTCTTTGTCCGCAGCTGCTGCAGGCTCGGATGTTGTTTTCTGCTCTGCAGCTGGTTTTGAATCTGCCGGCTCGGCCGGAGTGCTGCCACAGCCTGCTAATAACCCCACTAACATTACCGTTGACAGTAAAATTCCCAATACCTTCTTTTGCATCTTAGTTCCTCCTTTTTGTTGTTAAGTGTCTCAACATCATTCCCGGCCAGAAAACATCTGATGTCTTATAAGCAGAATATACCTTTAATATTGTGTAAAGTCAATGTTTTTTCCCGATTTTACGGTGTTTTGTAAGTAATATCTATTATTTTCGTTAAATTTTGTGCACATTTTACATGATTCTTTAAATCTTTTTATTCAAATTGATCTGATGTCTTTGTGATATCTTTCTTTCCACACTTTCACATGAAATAAAAAAACTGCTAATCATTGCACGCACCGGTTATTGCGTCACGATTAGCAGAATTCTGTTCAAACCCAATTTTTATTTATAGAAAATAGACATCCCTGTGTCCTGTCTCACGCATCTTGGCCTTAATATTGCGGCGGTTATAGATCATATGAACAATCATAGCATCCCGTGCTCCCACCGCATCATGGCTTTTGATAGCATTGGTGATTTCCCAGTGTACTTCGATGGTCTCATCCTTTAGTTTAAAATTTTCGGGGTCAATGTGCAGATGGATCGACTGGTTAATGATCGGCAGAAGATTCCGCATCGCCAGATTCCCAGAGCTTTTCGCAATACGGGCATGAAACTCGAAGTCAACCGCTTCATGCAGCTCGCCAGCCCGTACCTGCCGCTCCATCTCCGCGCACAGGACCTCCAGTTCTGCCACGTCTTCCTGAGTCGCCCTGTTGGCCGCCATGGCGGCGATCTCCGGCTCTATGATGTACCGCACTTCAAACAGGTCCTGGGTGAGCTTTAATTTATCCCTGACAAACATGAACCCCAGGGGATCTTCCACCACGCCGCATCTCTCACAGACATAAGTACCGGACCCGCGCCGGACCTCTAAGATGTTCCTGGAAGCCAGAGCTTTGATCGCTTCCCTCACAGAGCTTCTACCCACGTGCAGCAGCTCAATTAATTCGTATTCATTGGGCAGTCTGTCCCCGGCCTGCAGATCTTTATCTATAATATATTGTATGATTTTATCTGCGGCTTGATCGGCCAGCGGTCTTATGGAGTCTTTAATGTTATATGTACGCTCCAAAATCAACCCCTCCTTTTACTCGCTTCTTTTTTGTATTTTAACACAAAATGTGGAAATGTCTAGAAGCTTGTTATTAAGTCAGGGGGCGTTTTCAGTTTCTTACAAATACATAGCGGCCCTGTTACTCAAAGACCGCTATAATTGTAATTATTTCATATGGATTTACTTTTATCTTTATTTGATTTTCCGTATAAGCCAATTCCTCAATGGTCTGCCCGTCCAAACGTATTTTCCGAACTGCGCTCAGATTCTTATGAAATTGGATCTCTGCCTCGACAACCTGGTTTTGGGGCAGATAGAAACGAAGCTCGATCTCATTTTCGTGTTCATATGGCTTAAGAGCGGATACGATCAGTTCCCTGCTGCTGCAGCTGACAAAGTTTTGACTTGCCGGGAGAACGGCATTCGGAACGGATTTGCTTTGACCGGTCAGAAGTCCAGCCAAATAAGCCTGCGCAGTGTGTTTGATTTCCCCCCAGGAGGTCTGGGGTGCTGGAAAATAGAGCGCATAGGAGCAGTGGTTTTCGCCTTTGCACTGGGCGCCTGAGAATTCAGGATTTTTACCTCCCGCCCATGCGTAGAGTCTTCCCTGGCTTCTTAACAGCGTCACGGCCAGGAGACTTTGTTCCTTTTGGACTAATTGATATTGGTGAAGCCCTTTGCTTAGAAATACGATCTTGCCATCCGCATCCCCTGCGCTTACAAAGCTGCTGAATGGATGCAGCAAAGGGAACTGGTTCCATGGCCGTTCTTCCATGGAGAACGGGACATCCGATACAGCGCTGCCGGTATGATTGGCTGCGGGAAAGAAAACACGGACCCGATGATCCTCGGACTGGTTGCGGATAACCGTGTCAAAATAAAGCTGCCTGCTGCCCGCATATAGGGAGACCTCATAAGTGATCTGGTTACTTATGTCCTTTTCTCTTGATGGCGTGAAAATCATCGCAGTCAGACGGTAACTGCATTTTAACCGTCCCCGCTGGGTACAGCGCCTGCTCCAGCTGCATGATCTGCTGTCTATGACCGAAGGGGCTTCGGGCCTGATATGTTCGTATACGTCACCCCCGGAGCTTTCGTCTTCAAAGAAATGCAGTCCTTCATAGCGTTGTCCCGTCTCTTTGTCTGTTATATCCAGGGTTCCGTCGGATTGTATTTCTACTTTGAGATATTCGTTTTCCATCCCGTCCGCTGTGCAGGTTACCGTATGCGGCTCTGACGGACATTCTGCTTTTGCAGACAGCAGGCACATTCCGCCCGGTTCACACCCGGGTTCAAGCCCGGAATCCTCTCTGGAATCCACTCCGGATTCCGCTCCGGCATCCGCAGGCGCGGTTCCTTGATGGAAAATCACCTGGTAGGAAGCATATCCGATCCCTGCCAAGCAGGGCGCAGGCAGTACAATTTTCCAGCAGATTTCGTGGTACATGCGCTGTACTGCATCAATATCTGATGCGATCCTGGTTTCTGCTCTTCTGTCCAGGATCTGACAGGGGATTTCCCGGCCTTCGTGGTCATATATGGTAAAAGAATGATAGTCCAGCCGCTGCTCCGCGCGGATAACGCACTCCAGCATGGCATCGGGTGTCCCGCCGCTGCTGTTTAGGATACATAGCGTATACTCATTTTCTTTCTGGTGGTTCCAGGAAATATTCTGACTGATCTGTTCCATTCCTCTGCGGATCATCCAGCTGCAGATCTGCCCCGCCTTGTGATAGCGGCTCAGCATTTCTTCCTCTACAGGGTCTTGGCTGCAGCCGCATATACTGTCATGGGCATGGTTTGCCAGCAGGTATTTCCACGCCTGATCCAGGAAACGCAGAGGCAGCTCATATCCCATTGTCCGCAGGACCGCTGCCAGCGGCTCCGCTTTTTTGATCAGGGCTTCCTGCAGAATTACATTCTCCCTTTTCAACGCATTCCTGGAGGCTGCCACGTCTTTCAGAATCCGGATATCTTCCCCTTCCCGCAGTTCTCCCGTAACCGACCGCAGATCCGGCTCTGACCAGTCGATAGTTTGAAAGTACTCTGCCAGACTTCCCACCCTGATCTCATATCCGCGTTCTCTCATCTGTCTGATCAGCCGGCCGAACTGCCGGGGCGGGGCCAGGTGGTCGCCGCCGTAGGTGATCAGGAGATAGTCCGAACGGGTCGGGCACGTTTCCTGCCTGTTATATGTAGTCCACCTCTCTTCGAGTCCTTCCGGCGTATCCAGGAGGGAAACCCCGTTCTCCATATGCTTCTGGTCGATGCGGCAGCAATTATTATATTCGTTCTGTATCGTTTTTACCATGCTTGTGTCCGGGGATTTCCAGAGAAATTCCTGTGGCTGCCGCTTATCCACTCCCCGCATCAGAAATGCCTCAGTGATGCCAAAGCCGTTCAGGATCTGCGGCATCTGGGCGATGTGTCCAAAAGAATCCGGCAGATAGCCCAGGTTCTGGCAGGGGCCATACCGGCGGGCCAGCGCCGTTCCCATCCGCAGGTTACGGATATGGCTCTCTGCATCCACCAGGTATTCATCGGGCTGAAAATACCAGGGGCCCAGGATCAGCTTTTTGCTTTCCGCCAGACTTTTCACCAGCGCTTCTCTCTCTGGGTAGATTTCCAGATAATCTTCCAGAACACTCATCTGACCGTCCACCATATATACCCGGAATTCCGGGTCCTGCGCCAGCAGATCAAAAACCCGGTTCAATATCTGTGATATCTGAATCCGGAACTCTTCAAAAGACCAGTACCACTCCCGGTCCAGATGCGATTGCAAAACCATAAATATTTTCTTCAATTTCTCCTCCAGTGCCGCATTTACGGCTTACTTTGTCGCTCCTGCGGTCAGGCCGCTGACGATCTGCTTCGAACCGATGAAGAACACGATAATGATCGGCAGTGTGGTTATAAACAGAGCCGCGAACAGCAGAGGCCATCTGGCCTGGTTTCCTGCATAAAAGTTTGCCAGGGCCAGCGGAAGCGTCCGCTTATCATTATCATAAATCATGATCAGCGATATAAAGTAATCATTCCATACATTGATCGCCGTGATCGTCATCAGGGTTCCCAGGATTGGTCTGGCCATGGGCATCATGATTTTCCAGAATATACGGAATTCCCCGGCTCCGTCGATCTTCGCCGCCTCGTGCACTTCGTGGGGCAGCGTTTTAAAAAATCCGGCCAGTATAAAAACGCTGAACGACAGGGTCGTCGCCGTAAAGATCACTACAAGGCCGCGGAAGTTATCCACCAGGCCCAGATTACGCGCTACCAGGAACAGCGGGATAATCATAATCGTGGCCGGGAACATCATTCCCAGCAGAAAAAAGGAATTGACCTTTTTATTAAATTTAAACTTGTATCTGGACAGTCCGTACGCGGTCAGTGACGCGATTATCAGGATGGAAATGGTGGCGCATACCGTTACGATAATGCTGTTTACATAATATTTATAAAATTCGGCTTCCTTCCACACCTGTATAATATTATCAAGGGTCCAGTGCTTCGGCAGCCCCAGAAGGTTCTGGAAAAATTCCTTGTTTGATTTAAATGGATTGATCAGCGCGTAAGACAAGAATATCAGGGAGCCGATACAGTACAGGTACATCGGCAGCGAGATCAACAGTGTAACGAATTTTTTTCCGGTGGTTTTTCTCTTTCTCAACGTTTCTACCCCTTTCTCACTCATGATTCCTGCGGCCTGATTCCGGTTTGCAGACCCGGACCGATTCCTAGTATTCCGTCTCATTCCGCCTCAGCAGTGAGATCTGGATCACCGAGACCGTGACCATGATCAGAAACTGGATCACAGCGATAGCTGTCGCCAGTCCCATGTTATTTGTCAGATACTTCGATCCGAAGGCCACCCGGTAGAACATGGTTCCCAGAGTGTCGATGGCCCCGGACGGGCCTCCGTTCATTCCGCCCAGAAGATAAGGGATGTCAAAGGTAGCGATTCCATTGATAAAGATCAATACGATAATATTGGTCAGGGCCGGTTTTAACAGCGGAAGTGTAATATACCGGAACTTATTCCATTCATTAGCGCCGTCCAGCGACGCGGCCTCCTCATACTCCGCCGGAATCGACTGCATGTTGGCGATCAGGAGCATCATGGGAATCCCGATCCCTTTCCATGTCAGGATCACCGCCACCACCAGCTTCAGTATGACCGGATCGCCCAGCCACCCTCTGGCCCAGGACCCAAGCCCGATGGCCCTAAGACCGTTGTTGACCACGCCGAAATTCGGGTCCAGAAACAGTAACACCAGCAGTCCTACCGCCACCTGGGAGATCACCTGGGGCATAAAGATCAATAGCTGGCAGGTCTTTGACAGGAATACTTTGCGGTTAATGACATAGGCAAAGTAAAAGGCCAGCGGAACCTGAATGATATAACACAGGAGGACGAAAATAAAACTGTTCTTCAGAGCATTCAGGAACTGGGGCGCGTAGATCGAATCCGTGAACAGCATTTTAAAGTTGGAAAACCCAATAAACAACTTCTCTCCGATCCCGTCCCACTGGCAGAAGCTGTTGACAAACGTGCTGAACATCGGATAAATGATCAATACAAGATACAAAAGTGCACCTGGTGCGATAAAGAAGAGAAACGGCCGCTGTTTTACCATTTTCAGTATTTTCTTCAATATAATCTCTCCTTCTCTTTGATTAGAGCGTCACTCGTCAGACTCTCCGCCTTTAACAGGCTTGTCTGCCGGATGAAAAAGTGTCTTCGACACTTCAACCCCCTAGCCCCCATTCATGGGGGAATTAGGGGTTTCTTTTTGTGTCGGTTTCCTGCATAATAGTCTTATGAGTATATTACAAGATATTTTTA
>NZ_JAWDIY010000028.1:0-64857 GCF_032380655.1 Diplocloster hominis
CAATAATGAGGGGTTTTATCGTTTTTTGTCTATGCGAAACCGACATAGAATCAATCAAAATCACGAATTCCATATGGTTATTCTTCCCGGTTTAATTTCTTAAGTTCGCGCCTATGGGGCCTGTCCCCGGAAGCCGGCATGAATGGGTAAGCTCCCTTACGGCCAGACAAGTAGTATCACGTGCTTGTCTGGCCGTAAGGGAGCTTATTGTATCGCGCCGGCATCCGGGGACAGGCCCCTTCCGCCATTTGTAACCAACTGGCCGGCCCTTCTGACGGAACGTGCCAGTCCCCTCTCTATTTGGTGAATTCCAGGACTACCGGGGCGGAGTCGGCCGGGATATCCAGCAGTTCGATCAGCAGATTCCCTTCGGAGATCATCACATTAGCTCCGAAGTTCCCCAGCGTCTTGCGGAAATCACAGGAAAATGCCGGTTCCGGAATCCGCAGCGTGCTGTTACCGGCCTTCGGATTCGTAACGATCAGGAAGATGGAAGTGTCATTTTGTGTATAATAGACCACTTCTCCGGTTTCCAGCTCCTCTTTTTGACGGCTGAACGGCTTCGTGGAATAGATGGCAGGGCTGTTGACCTCCATCCATTTTCCGAGATAGAGAAGGCGGCTTTCCTGCTCTTTGGGTATTGTTCCGTCCGCTTTCGGACCCACATTGATCAGCAGGTTGCCGTTGTAGGCCACGGTGTCGATCAGCAGGGTGATCAGTTCATTGTGGCTTACATAGTGTTCGTCGGTCTCTACCTGGTTATAGCCAAAGGATAAGCCCATACCCTGGCAGCATTCCCATTTCTGCTCCAGGAACTTGTCGCCCCGGTGGTATTCTTTGGTTTTGTAATCATACCAGACATCGTGCCAGCGGTCATTTACCACACCTTCGGGGACGGTATTGTAGTAATGGGCGAAGAGATAGGGAAGATCGTTAAGTCCCTTAAGGGGCCAGTCCAGATCGTTCCACAGCACGGAAGGCTCAAAAGTATCCACCAGTTCCATCATCTGGTTATAAGCGAAGTCTGCGTATCCATTGGTAATATTGTTCGGGTGATGAACTTCATAATCGCTCATCATCGCATTGTGGGTGACGTGCCAGTTCAGCATGCCGGAGTAATAGACACCGAAGCGCATACCTTCCTCTCTTACCGCATCGCACAGTTCCTTCATGAGATCACGGCCGGGACCCTTTTGGTAAGAGTTATAATCCGTATACTTCGTATTCCACAGGCAGAATCCGTCGTGATGCTTCGTGGTGGGGATCACATAGCGGGCACCGGATTTTTTAAATAGCTCCGCCCATTGGGCCGGGTCCCAGCGCTCGGCCTTCCACAAGTCAGCAAAGGATTCATAATCAAAATCGGCACCGTAGGTTTTTACATGGTGTTCATACGTGGGACCAAATCCTGCGCGCACGGAGTTGCAGTACCATTCCGCATAGGGATTATAGGCGAACCACCGTTCGTCAAAGGGAATGGTACCGAGCTTCCCGGAGGGATAAGCCCAGGCGGGGACGGAATAGAGTCCCCAGTGGATGAAGATTCCCAGTTTGCAGTCATCGTACCATTGGGGAACGGTGTGGGTGCGGATGGAATCCATTTCGGGTTTATATTTCATAAGTAATTCTCCTTTCATTCGTATGCCATATCAGGCACAATGGGATTGCATAGCTGCTTGTCCGGATCTTGTTCATATGTCCGGGATCTTGGTCATATGTCCGGGAGCTTATTCATAGACCGGGATCTTATTCGCATACAGTGAACCGGAATACATTCCAGCTCAGGGCAGGGACACAAAGAACCGCGGCCTGATCTTCCACCGATCCTCCCGGACCGGCTGCGGGGGATACACAGAACGGGGCGGACTGTGTATTGCATGCGTTTACATTGTCATGATGCAGCAGGATATGTTCCTTAAGTGACAGGGGGCCAAAGGAGCGCAGATCCAGTGTGACTGTGTGTTCCTCCTCGGGATCCCGGTTGACGCAGAATAAGGTGACCGTCCTGCATGCTCCGGTCCCGGCATCCTCTGCCATAACGGCAACCCCGTCCAGATACGGAACGGAAGTATATTTCTTACAGTCGTACAGAGGAGTATCGATCAGGGTCATCAGAACATTCGTATCCTTTGCGTATTTCGCCACATGCATGAAGGGATAGAAAATGGTCTGGGCCCATGCGCCGCCGCCTTTTTCCGTCATAATCGGGGCGATAACGTTGACCAGCTGTGCCAGGCAGGAGATCTTGATCCGGTCCGCATGCTTTAACAGGGTGATCAGCATCAGGCCGACTACAAGGGCGTCCTCGAAGTTATAGACATCCTGCAGCAGAGGCAGCGCCTGCCCCCAGCGGCCGGCTGCGATCAGATCCTCATCCTTACCCTTGGTGTGATACCATACGTTCCACTCGTCGAAGGAGAGATTCAGTTTCTTTTTCCTGTGCTTTTTCCCCTTGACGGTGTCGCAGATGCAGGTCACCGTGTGGATGAAGTCCTCCATATCCAGCGTGTTGGCCAGAAAACTGGCGGTATCATGCTCCGGGTTTTCATAGTAGCGGTGCAGGGATACGTAGTCTACATAGTCGTAGCACTCGTCCAGTACGGTCAGCTCCCAGTCCCCGAAGGTCTCGATTACAGGCCCGGTGGAACCGCACACGACCAGCTCGATCCCGGGGTCCACCAGTTTCATGACCTTGGCGGATTCCCTGGCCAGACGGCCGTACTCCTGCGCACTCTTCTGACCGGTCTGCCAGGCGGCGTCCATCTCATTGCCGAGACACCACAGCGGGATACCAAAGGGTTTTGCGGCGCCGTTTTTGATACGCAGGTCGGACCAGTAGGTTCCGCCGGCGTGATTCGCATACTCCACCACATTCCTGGCGTCGTCGGCCCCGCGGGTGCCCAGATTAATCGAATACATAAGTGCGGCATCCGCTTTTTTACAAAAGGCTGCGAATTCATGGAGTCCCACTTCGTTGCTCTCTGTGGTCTTCCAGGCCAGATCCAGCCGGCGGGGACGCTGCGTTACAGGCCCTACTGAGTCTTCCCAGTGAAAACCGGATACGAAATTACCTCCGGGATAACGGATCAGAGATACACCCAGATCACGGACCATATCCAGTACATCTTTGCGGAAACCCAATTCATCGGCCAGGGGATGCGAAGGCTCATACAATCCTTCATAAACACAACGTCCCAGATGCTCCACGAATGAGCCGAAAAGGCGGTTGTCAATTTTGCCAACTACATAAGAACGGTCCAGTACTATTTTCGACGATTTCACAACTATTCTCCTTCTCCTTATTTTCAAATGAAACAACTTGCACATCTGTGCTTTATATGATAACATAATTGCATAAATAATCCATATCTAAACCCAAAAAGGCACATTTGCTCATGTATAGCCGAAAAGTTGCACGAAAAAGAGGAGAAGATGATGGAAGCAATTCTGGCAGTTGATGTGGGAACCTCCAATATGAGAGGGATCTTATTTGACCTTGACGGGAATATGATTTTTAAAACTTCGGTGGGAAGTATTCCGATCTACGAATCGGACTGCTGTGTGATACAAAAAGCCGGAGTCTACCTTGACCATCTGGCTGAGGTGGCCGGGAAATGCGGGGAAGCCGCTGCAGAGCGGGGAATTTCGGTGATCGGGATCACGACCACGGCACTTAGGTCCTGTGTGCTGGCGGTGGACCAAAGCGGGGAGCCTCTGTCCGAGGTGATCATGTGGCAGGACAAACGGGCCGCCGGTGTATGTGAGGAGTTGAGAGGCAGCGAAAGGCAGATCTATGAGCATACCGGCGTCCGCCTGTATCCTGTGTTTTCCGGGGTAAAAGCCGCCTGGATCAAAAGGCAGATGCCTGATATCTACGGGAAAGCCGCGCTGATCGTTACGGTGGCTGATTACCTTCATTACAAAATGACCGGCGTGTGGGCCACCGACTACACCTATGGAAGCCGTACCGGGCTGATGAATATCCGCAGTCTGGAATGGGATGATCAGATGCTTGACCTGTTTGGGATTGACCGGGAGAAATTATGCCCGCTGATACCGCAGGGTACGGTTCTGGGCCGTCTGACGCCGTCCTTTGCCGCGGCCTGCGGATTAGCGGAGGGAACACCTGTGGTGACGGCGGGCGGTGACCAGCAGTGCGGGGCCCTGGGGGCCGGAGTGATGGAGAGCGGGAGTGTCCAGGTTACCACAGGGACGGGGGCTTATCTGATCGCCTGCTTTGGGGAACCGGTGCTGGATTCGGATATGCGGTTTCTGTGCAACGTCTCTGCGGTGCAAGGGCAGTACATAGTGGAAGCCAGCATGTTGTCATCGGCTATTTTATATGAATGGTTCTTCCGGGAATTTTACGATGAGAAGGAAGAGGGGATACAGAAGGTGAACCGGGAGGCCTGGCAGTCTCCGGTAGGATCGAAAGGCATTATTGTACTTCCCTATTTCCAGGGGAGAGGTTCACCGGACTGGAACAGCCGTGCCACCGGAAGCTTCCTGAATGTGACCCTGCATAATACCAGAGGGGATTTCGCACGGGCGCTTCTGGAGGGGATCGCCCTTGAGACGGCGGAAAACCTGTCGGTGATAGAGGAATATACGGGGCCGGCATCGAAAGTTTGTCTGTCCGGAGGGCTGACGAAGAGTGTACTGTTTAACCAGATACAAGCAGATGCCTGCGGACGTACACTGCTGCTGGGACAGGACCCGGAGGCTACGGCGAAGGGAGCGTTCTTAAGCGCCGCCATGGCACTGGGGCTGGTGAAAGGACCGGAGGAAGCGCGAAAGCTGCTGGCCGCAGGGGAAGAAAGCTATAAGCCGGTACAGGAGAACACTCAGATCTACCGGGAGATTATGCAAAAGAGGAAGCGGTTATACCAGGCGCTGGAAGGTGCGTGACGGTATGAGAAGGAGGGGATTGAGATGAATAAGAAGGAAATGGTGCAGCTAAGTCTCATGACGGAAGTGGCTTCGATGTATTATGAGAAGGATATGACACAGGAGGAGATCGGGAACCAGCTGTATCTGTCCAGGGCACGGATTTCCAGGATTCTGAAAAAGGCGCACGAGATGGGCGTGGTGGAATTCCGTATCAATCACATCCTGGAAAGAAATCACTCCTTTGAGGAGCGCTTAAAGGAGCGGTTTCAGCTGAAGGAAGTGCAGCTCTACAACAGCGGCCAGAAGACGGAAGAGGAAGTAAGAGACGGTGTGGTAAAACTGGCTGCGGCTCTTTTGAAAGAAAAGATCAACCGGAAAATGATCGTGGGAATCTCCTGGGGCGGAACGATCCGCCGGACGGTGGAGGCGATCACCGATGTGGAGGAGATCCCTATCGACATCGTACAGATTATGGGATCGGCAGCGACCACGAATCTGATGAGCAACAGTGACAATATCGCCAACCGGCTGGCATCCAAGTACGGAGGTATCGTCTACGGGCTGAACTCCCCGCTGTTTGTGCCGGATATCTATGTGAAGAATCAGATCATGAAGGATAAGAATGTGGCGAACACCCTGTCGCTGGCCACTCATGCGGATATCGTGCTTACCAGTATCGGAACGCTGGAGAAGGTAACGGATTCCAACCCGTGGCTGGGGTATATGACGAAAGAGATGTTCGACGAGATCCGGGACCAGGGGGCCATCGGCTGCCTGGGCGCCAGATTTTTCAATAAGGACGGCAAGATTCTGGATAATGCCTGGAACCGCAGATGTGTCGGTATCGAGCTGGAGGACATCCGTAAGATAAAGGAAGTCATAGTGGTGGATACCGGCGAAGTGAAAGCGGAAGCTTTGCTGGGAGCGATCAAGGGCGGCTTCGTGGATGTGCTGATTTCGGATAGCTCGACAGCGGAAAAAATGGTAAAACTGTCGTGATCAAGCCAAAATAATTGAAATAAGCACAAATGTTGCAATAAAAAAGTAACATATGTGCTTATTTTTTAAGCGTATTGCCAAATATATGAGAAAATGTTACAATATCTCTGGAGAAAAGGCAAACGAATTGAGCAAATGTGCAATTTCGCCAAATGATTCTGTGGGGAGACAGCAAGGATTTGCCAGGCGCCGGACAAGACTGCTGTTTCAAAAAAATGAATTAATAATTTATGAAATGCGAAAACGCAGGAGGGAACGGTTGAACAAAGGATGTTCACCCATACCTGTATGTGCTGAAAGACGCACAGAATGGAGGAAAAAGATGAAAAAAAGATTACTAGCATGTACCTTAGTCTTGACTATGATGGCTTCTATGTTAGCTGGCTGCGGTTCCAAAGAAGAGACACAGCCTGAGGCGTCCAAAGAACCCGCCGCGGCGGAATCACAGGCTCCGGCTGCGACGGACTCGGCATCGGATGCCGGCAGCGCAGATGGTGCGAAGTTTGATAAAGAAGTAACCCTGACTTTCTGGTCTCCTACCTGGCATAAAGATGCGGACGAGCAGGTGATCGCGGACTTTGCGAAGCTGTATCCGAACATCAAGATCGAGCCCACCTTCTATTCTACGGACGATATCAAGACAAACACCAAGGTGGCGGCTTCCTCAGGAACCCTTCCGGATATGTGGTACAACTGGGGCGGTTATAACTACGCGAACTACTATGCATCCGCAGATCTGTGCTACGATCTGTCCGCATATGCAGCGGAACACGATTGGGAAAACAAATATGTGAAATCCGCGCTGGATCTCTGTAAAACAGACGACGGCAAGATCATTGCCTTCCCTCAGGTCTACACCGGACTGGTATTATGGTACCGGACAGACATTTTTGATAAATACGGTCTGAAAGTTCCGACTACATTCGAAGAACTGGAACAGGTATGTGCAACCCTGAAAGAAAACGGCCAGGCATCCTTCTCAACAGGCGGATGGCACATTTTCAGATACCTGGAAGCTCTGCTTGAGTACTACGCGGGTCCGGAAGAACATGACGCATTAAATGCTCTGGAAGCAGACTGGTCCAAATCAGAAGCAGTAACCAATGCATTCGCAAAATTAAAAGATTGGGGCGACAAAGGATACTTCATCGACGGTTATGTGACAGAAGACGCCAACAATGCGAAGATGTATGTATTCAGCGGCAGCAGCGCAATGGTAATGGATAACTCCGGTATGGCCTCCGACGTGGTGGCAAACGGATATGACACCTCACAGTACTCCTTCTTTGCACTGCCTACCGGACAGGATGGAAAAACCGGAAGAATTTCTTCCTATGTAAAGACTACCCAGTTTAACAAGAACCTGACCGATGACCAGTTTGAAGCAGCTATGCTGTTCTGGGAGTACTACTACAGTGACGAAAGTCTGGCGGCCCACGCTTCGATCGAGCAGCCTACCGCTGTGGCAGGTGCAAAACTTTCCGACTCCATGGCACTGGCAGACGGCCTTCTGGAAATGATCGACGAAGCCGGAAGCTATACCACCACCGACCAGAACGTTCCGAACGAGATCATGGATGTTGTATTCGCTACGGAAGAGGCAGTATTATTGGGAAGTATCGAACCCTCTCAGGCAGGTGCGCAGATTCAGGCTGCCATCGATTCTTACAAAGCGGCAAATAAGTAATATAGGCAGATGAATATACGCAGAGGGCTGTCGGGAAATGGATAAGTCCTATCAGATAGGAAACGTGACTGCAGATGTCACATCAATATCTGGTATGATTTCCCGGCAGCCCCTGCATATTAACACAGATGGGAGGTTCACAAGTTGAAGACGAAGGAACGGCTGAAAACACTATCTTTTTTGGCTCCGGCTTTGATCATCTATTTTATCATCATCGTTTTTCCGACCTTTTATTCCGTGGTCTTAAGTTTTTTTGACTGGAATGGAATCTCAGAGAAAAAATTCATAGGCATCAAGAATTATGTGAATTTATTTACCAATGACGCAGTGTTTCGAATTGCCCTGAAAAATAATATCATATGGATCGTGCTGACGGTCTGTATCACCGTTGTCCTGGCATTGCTCCTGGCATTGGTGCTGAACAATCATTTTAAAGGGCGTATCATTTACCGGTCGATTTTCTATTTCCCTTACATGCTTTCCTGGATTATCGTAGGTATTATCTGGAAATGGATGTATAACCCTAACTTCGGTATGATCAATACGTTCCTGGACGCTCTGGGGCTGGACTCCTTAAAGGGGGCCTACCTGTCCAATCCCAAAATCGCGCTGTACTGTGTGTTCATCGCGGCGCTGTGGCAGGGCCTGGGACAGCCGATGCTGTACTTCCTGGCAGGACTTCAGACCATGTCGTCGGATGTTCTGGAAGCAGCCAAAATCGACGGAGCCGGAAAGTTCAGCCTGTTCATCCGGGTCATCGTTCCGATGCTGAAAGAAACCTTTGTTATCGTGCTGGCAACACAGATCATCGCATCCATGAAGGTGTACGATATTGTCTATGTTATGACGGACAGCGGGCCGGCGAATGCCACGCAGACACTGGCCACGTATATGTATAACCAGACCTTTTCGTACAACAGCCTGGGGGCGGGAAGCGCTGTCGCTACGGTTATGATGGCGATCATGATGGTGATCATTGTCCCGTATGTAATATACTCCACAAAAGAAGACTAGATGGGAGCGGTGGAAAGTGAAGAAAAAAAGTATAAAGAAAATCCTCTTTTATATCGTGCTGACGCTGGTAGCGCTGATCTGGGTCATTCCCCTGCTCATGCTGTTCTTGTCTGCCATCCGCAGCACCAGTGAGTTCTTTTCAAACCTGAATCTGTTTTCCATCCCGGATACGATTCAGTGGAGTAACTTCTCGAAAGCCTGGGTAAACGGAAATCTCGGCAGATTCATGGCGAACGGCATCATGGTATGTCTGATCAAGGTTCCGCTGGGAGTGCTGATCTCTTCGATGTGCGCATTCGCATTGACCAGAATGAAGCTTCCCCACAGCAACGCGCTGTTTATTTTTATCCTGGTCGGAATGATGCTGCCGGTACAGATGGCCCTGATTCCGTTAAATATCATGTACTCCAGACTGCATCTGAATAATACATATCTGTGCCTGATCTTTACCTACATCGGTTTTGGAATTCCTCTGGGAACACTGGTATTCCGCGGATTTTTCCGGTCCATACCGAATGAACTGGATGAGGCGGCCGCCATCGACGGATGCGGAAAATACAGACTTTACGCCAATATCATCATGCCTGTTGCAAAACCGGCTGTGGCGACTATGTTTATCCTGGATTTCCTGAACACCTGGAACGAATTCCTTCTGCAGAGCGTATTGATTACCAAGGATACGATGAAGACGGTACCGAACGGGCTGCTAAGCTTTATGGGAGAATTCAGTACGGATTACGGTCTGTTAAGCGCAGGTGTGCTGGTTTCAATAATACCAATCCTGATTATTTACATTGTATTCCAGCGCCAGTTCGTAGAAGGAATGGCCGGAGCCGTGAAGGCGTGACAATGATTTACGATGAATACGACTATAAGATACCGGAAGGGAAGAGAATCCGGCTGATCATCGATTCGGATGTGAAAAATGAGGCCGATGATCCCTTTGCGATCATACATGCTCTGTTAAGCCCCAAATTTGACAACCGGGGGATCGTGGCCGCCCATTTTGGAGACGTGAGAAGCCCCCACAGTATGCAGGATAGCTATACGGAAGCAAAGCATATCTTACAATTGATGGGACTGCCGGCAGACCTGGCTTTTCCGGGTGCAAAAGAGCCGTTGACACAGCGGGACGGACAGCTGATTTCGGACGGCGCTTTGGCGGCACCGGGACAGGGAGCCCCATCTGAAGGCGCGCGGTTTATCATAGAAGAAGCACTTCGGGAAGATACAAATGAGCCGTTATACGTGGTATGTATGGGGCCTCTGACCGATGTGGCCCTGGCCTGGATCTGCGAACCATCCATCGCACAGAAGCTAACCTGTATCTGGATCGGCGGCGGGGCATATCCTTTCGGTGGTTTTGAATATAATCTGAGCAATGATATCCTGGCGGCCCGGATCGTCATGCATTCGGACCTGCCTTTGTGGCAGATTCCCAGAGATGTCTATTCGGAGGTCCTGGTTTCCATGGCGGAGCTGCAGTATAAGGTAAAAGGGTGCGGGATATTGGGCGCGTATCTGTTTGAACAGCTGGAACAGTGCAGCCACACATCCGCCTCCATGGCTACCAACCGGACCGGAGAATTCTGGTGCCTGGGTGACTCGCCGGGGATCGGGGTGCTTCTGGCCGATCAGCTGTTTGGATATGAAATAAGAAGAGCGCCCGGTATCCGATCTGTTATGACCTACGCTGACGGGCCGGACAACCGTGAGATAAAAGTATACCAACGGGTGAACAGCCGTTACATACTGGAGGATTTTTTTGCTAAATTAGCTCTGTATGCACAACGGCAGGGCACAAAGTGATGTGAGACGGTGTAATCGGACATATCTGACATAGTAATATTTGTATTTACATAATGGAAGAGCGCATAAAGAATTAAAGAAATGAGGAGGCAGACTATGGCAAAAATAGACGAAATCACCAGGGAAAGCTGGATCATGAGCAGCTGCCCGGAATGGGGTACCTGGTTAAATGAAGAGATTGAGGAAGAGGAAGTAAAGCCCGGAAATGTGGCTATGTGGTGGCTGGGCTGCACCGGGCTGTGGCTGAAAACCCCGGGCGGCTGCAACATCAGTATCGACCTGTGGTGCGGAAACGGCAAGAGGTCAAAACAAAATAAATACATGGCCAAAGGGCACCAGATGGCTAACATGTGCGGCGGAAGGCTGCTGCAGCCGAACCTGAGGGCCACTCCCTTTGTGATCGATCCATTTGCGGTAAAACATGTGGATGCGGTGCTGGCGACCCATTATCATCAGGATCATATGGATCCCAACTACGCTGCCGCGGTGCTGCGCAATGTAGAGGAGAAGGTCCCCTTCATCGGACCGAAGAAATCCATCGAACTGTGGCGTTCCTGGGGAGTACCGGAGGACCGTTTCATTGAGGTGAAACCTGGTGACAGCGTAAAAGTGAAGGACATTGAAATCTTAGCGCTGGAATCTTTTGACAGAACCTGCCTGGTCACCACAAACGGGGAAGAAGATATCCGCCATACCTGCCCGGATGACATGGATGAAAAAGCGGTGAACTATCTGATCAAAACCCCGGGCGGCAACATTTACCACAGCGGCGACAGCCACTACTCCATCTATTTTGCAAAACACGGCAAGGACCACAAGATCGATGTGGCTTTCGGCTCCTATGGAGAGAATCCTGTAGGAATCGCGGATAAGATGACTTCCTGCGATATCCTGCGCATGGGGGAAGCGCTGAACTGCCAGGTGGTGATTCCGATCCACTATGACGTATGGACGAATTTCATGGCGGACACCCGGGAGATCGAAGTGCTCTACGAGATGAAAAAATACCGTCTGAACTATCAGTTCCACCCGTTTATCTGGGAGGTGGGAGGAAAATATGTATATCCTGCCGACAAGGAGAAGCGCCAGTATCATCATGACAGAGGCTTTTCCGACTGCTTTATCGAGGAACCCAACACTCCGTTCCGGTCGATTCTGTAAGCAGGGAGGTAAATATGAAATTTCAGAAAAAAGTCTTGTGCGACATGGAGCGGTGTTACAGTGTTGCCGTAATGCCGGAGGATGGAAACGATTATGCCTTTTGGGCCACCGAGGGGAAAGTTGGCGGCTGCGTGGCCTTCGACTGCAGCTCTTTTGAAAATAAGAAGACCGTGTGGGAGGAACCGGGCGGAACTATGAGCATGGTGCCGCTGGGGGAAGGAAAAGGCTTCCTGGCGGTACAGAAGTTCTACCGTCTCTACGACTGGGAGGAAGCAGAGCTGGTCTGGTGCCGGAAAGAAGGGGATGGATACCGGGTGCAGGAATTATTTACCCTTCCCTATCTTCACCGGTTTGATGTACTCAACGGAGCAGGCGGTACCTATCTGATCTGCGCTACTCTGGCGGAGCACAAAGCCACACGGGAGGACTGGTCGCTGCCCGGTCATCTCTATGCGGCCAAACTGCCGGAGGATCTGAACGACGGGATTACACTTACCCCCCTTCCGGTCGGGATCTACCAGAACCACGGCTTCTGCAAAAAAACGGTGGACGGTAAGGATATCGCATACATCGCCGGCCGTGAAGGCGTATTCCGCGTCACTCCCCCTGAGAATGCTGCTGCGGACTGGACGGTAGAGAAGATCTTAGACCGTGCCTCCAGCGATATTGACCTGATCGACATCGACGGGGACGGTGTGGAAGAACTGGCGGTTATAGAAGAATTCCACGGCTGTTATTATCGGATCTACAAAGAGATAGACGGAGAATACCGGCAGGTGTTCGAGCATCCGGAAGTCACGGAATTCTACCATGTAGTGAGGAGCGGCAGACTGAATGGCCAGCCGGTATTCCTCGGCGGATGCAGGCGGGGGAAACAACAGCTCTTCGTTATCTCCTGGGATGCAGCTGCCCGGAAGTTTGGGATTCATACGGTGGATGAGAACGCAGGCCCCAGCAACGCCATGATCTATAACGGCGCGGATGGTGACTATATCCTGTCCGCGAACCGGGAAGCTGCCCAGGCGGCAGTATATAAAGTAATACCATAAGATCGATTTGGGACATGTCCATTTCGGTTTGGGACATGTCCATTTCAGTTTGGACATGTCCCAAATCAATTTGGACATGTCCCCGACCGTACCACCGCATCAGCGACAGTCTCTCAAACGTAGATTGACACCGTTCACATAAAGGAGATAAACGAATGTTGTATAAGCAGTCTTATAACACCCCATTTTCACCAAAGCTGTTCCAAAACCCCACCAGCGAATACCGGGCCGCCCCTTTCTGGTCCTGGAACTGTAAGCTGGAGACGGAAGAACTGCGTAAGCAGATCGCGGATTTGCAGGAGATGAAATTCGGCGGGTTTTTCATGCACGTGAGAACCGGAATGGATACCCCCTATCTGAGCGACGAATATATGCAGATCGTACAGGAATGTGTGAAGGAGGCCAAAAAGAGACAGATGCTGGCCTGGCTCTATGATGAGGACCGCTGGTCATCAGGCGCGGCCGGGGGGATTGTGACGCAGGACGAGCAGTACCGGCAGAAGTATCTGCTGTTTACACCCTGGTCCTATGAAGAACTGGGAGGGATGGAAACACCGGGCGGCTTCCTGTCACAGCCCTTGAGAAACGGGAAGGGGACGCTTTTGGCCAGATATGATATTGAATTGGACAGGCAGGGATGCCTGGCCGGATACCGGCTGCTGCCGGAGGGGGAAGAGCCAAGAGGCGATGTCTGGTATGCCTATCTGGAAACTGCCCAGCCAAATCCCTGGTATAATAACCAGACCTACAGCAATACATTGGACAAGCGGGCGGTAGAGCGGTTCCTGGAAGTGACCCATGAGCGATATAAAACCAGAATCGGTGAGGATTTCGGCAAGTCCGTACCTGCTGTATTTACAGATGAACCGCAATTTTCCAGAAAACACACGCTGAACTTTGCCGGAAGTAAAATGGATGTGACGCTGCCCTGGACCGATGACCTGGAAGATACATTTTGTGAAGCCTATGACAGCAGCCTGCTGGAAAAGCTGCCGGAACTGATCTGGGAGCTGCCGGATCAGGAGGTGTCTGTAACCAGATACCGCTATCACGATCATGTGGCCGAGCGTTTTACCGAGGCATTTGCCGATACCTACGGGGAATGGTGCCGCAGGTATCATCTGCTGCTGACTGGACATCTGATGGAGGAGCCCACCCTGGAATCCCAGTGCGCGGCTCTCGGAGAGGCGATGCGTTCTTACCGGGGCATCGATATCCCGGGCGTGGATATGCTTCGGTGGGACCTGGAATACACGACTGTGAAACAGGCCCAGTCCATGGCGCATCAGTATGGACGGGAAGGCGTCATGAGCGAACTGTATGGGGTGACCGGCTGGACTTCCGATTTTCGGGATTATAAGCTGCATGGGGACTGGCAGGCAGCCCTGGGAGTTACACTGCGGGTACCGCATCTGTCCTGGGTTTCAATGGAAGGTGAGGCCAAGAGGGATTTCCCGGCCACCTTCGGATATCAGTCCCCCTGGTACCGGGAGTTTGGATATGTGGAGGATCACTTCGCGCGGGTGAATACGGCGTTAACCAGGGGGAAAGCAGTCGTGCGGGTCGGTGTGGTACATCCCATTGAGAGTTACTGGCTGCACTGGGGGCCTTCCGATCAGACCGCGGATATCCGGCAGCAGATGGATGAGAATTTTCAAAATGTAACGGAATGGCTGCTTTTCGGAGGGATTGATTTTGATTATATCTGTGAGTCACAGCTGCCGTTCCAGTGCCCTGAGGGCGGAGCGCCGCTTCATGTTGGAGAAATGAGTTACGATGCCGTCGTGGTTCCCGAGTGCGAGACTCTGCGCAAAAGTACGTTGGATCGATTGGAAAAGTTCCGGGAACAGGGCGGCCGGCTGATATTCATGGGAAAATCCCCCCGCTATATGGACGCGGTAGTCTCAGACCGGCCTGCAGCCCTCTATCATCAATTGGGGAAGGTGGGACAGGTTATTCCGTTTGAGCGGCAGGATCTTCTGGCTGCGCTGGATGATTTCCGGGAAGTGGAATTGAGAGAAGCGGACGGTACCCGGACGACGAACCTTCTGTATCAGCTGAGATCGGACGGACAGGAAAAATGGCTGTTTATTGCCCGGGGAACCGAGCCCTATAATAAAGATATTCCCCGCAAGAGGGAAATCAGACTGTGGATAAAGGGTATCTATACACCGGTTCTTTTCAATACCCAGAACGGAAAGGAGGAAACGGTTGCCTATCGTCACGGAAACGGCGGCACGATTATCAACTATTATTTCTATGATTATGACAGTTTGCTGCTAAGGCTTCTTCCCGCGGAAACTGCTTCAAAAGAAGAGGCTGAAGAGTACGAGACGGAACAGGGGAAAAAGCAGGAGAACCTAAAAGGCGAAGGGGACAGAAGAGAAGAGCGCCGGCTGCCAATAGAAACCGGGGTGGCTTTTGCCTTATCGGAACCGAATGTGCTTGTACTGGACAAAGCAGAGTTCCGTTTGGACGAGGAAGAGTATAGCGGGGAAACAGAGCTTTTCCGCGCAGATAACCAATGCCGTCAAAAATTAGGCTGGCCCGGAAGAGGAGCGGCTCTGGCACAGCCCTGGACGATAGAAAAAGAGGTGCCATCCCACAGACTTCATCTGCGTTTTCAGGTGGAAAGTGAGATCACATATGAGTGTCCCTATCTGGCGGTCGAGCATCCGGAGCAGGCACGGATTATCTGGAACGGACAGAAGATCGAAGCTTGCGACGCAGGCTGGTATACGGACCGGGCCATACGCCGTATTCCTCTTCCGCAGCTGAAGGAAGGCACCAATATTCTGGAGCTGTCGATCCCGTTCGGCAGACGTACTAACACAGAGTGGTGTTACCTTCTGGGTGATTTTGGTGTACAGGTATGCGGAAGCAGGAAAAGAATCACGGCTTTCCCGAAAAAAATAGGATTTGACGATATTACGAGACAGGGCCTGGCTTTTTATGGAGGGACTGTCACGTATCGGATAAAATTATACAGCAGCGGAGGGGACTTGCGGGTACGCATTCCGCATTACCGGGCAAATGTGCTGCACATATGGATGGATGGGCAGGACTTTGGGCCTCTGGCCTATCCGCCGTATGAGGCGGAACTGGGCAGGCCCGCAGCAGGCCGGCATATGCTTGAGATTACCGCATATATTTCCAGACAAAATGCGTTCGGGGCTCTTCATCAGGCGGACAGTGAGGATAAATGGTGCGGCCCGGACGCCTGGCGGACGGTCGGCGATGCATGGACAGACAGCTACCGACTGGCCGCGGCGGGACTTTTGTCCGAGCCTGTTCTGATAGAGACATTAGATTGAGCTGCTGGCAGTTTGCGTGAAAAGGTATGCAGGAAAAGCAGCCAAGATCATTTCTGTATTGCCTCTGAGGAAAAGGCGGCCGAACGGGTGGAGACAGCAGCAATACTATTACAGGCAGTTCGGGAATCCTTTCAGACACAGGGATAAGGTAAGCGTCCGTTCCCCTTTATATTTAATAATATCATAATCTGATTTATGAACCAGAGGGCTGGCGGGAAATAAATAAGTCATACCAGATAGGGTCCGGGAAGGGAGGGAGGCGGTCCGGCCTTTGGAACCGGGCGGCGAATCCCGTGGGGCCAAATCACTTCGGCCGGACCTAAGAATGGCTAACTCCGAAGTCGGGAGAACCTCTTATTGGCAGGGCCCGGAACAAACTCGCCAGAGGACGGCTCGGACAGTGTTCCAGGCCCTGCGAGGTTCTCCCACCCTCTGCGTAAGCCATTCTAAGGCCCGGCCTCAAGTGATTTGGCCCCACGGGATTCGCCGCCCGGTTCCAAAGGCCGGACCGCCTCCCTCCCTTCCCTGCTTTACTATAGGCTTTTTTAGTACCATAAAAGTGTAGTTGTTAGAGAGTAATTAACTCTGACATCTGCACTTATTTTATTTATAATAAGGGGAGTAATTGGTCTGACGTAGGCTTTTTTGGGTCATTGCATCCGTCATGGAAACCGTTAACCAACCCCTTATTATAGGCAATCGATTAAGCAGGTAGGGATTCGCTCCCGCGTAACCAACTAAACTGGATGGTAATACGTGTGGCTGGAACAATTACGAATAACAGTTATGGGAGGTTCCAGATGATAAGTGCAGGGATTGATGTGTCAAAAGGAAAAAGCACGGTCTGTGTGCTTAAGCCATACGGAGAGATCGTGTGCAGACTTTTTGATAGCATGTGGAGAAGGATTTAGAAGACTTTGACAAACTGCTGCAAAAATTGGAAGGAGAGATACGAATTGTGATGGAGGCTACTGGTATTTATCATCTGCCTGTATTGACAATGTGTCAGCACCTTACACCGTTTACGAACCTTCCACACGATAAAAGCCTTTTGTAAAGCAGGGCTGAAGGGAAGCGGCGTGTCTTGGGGAGCCGGGCAGCAAATCCCGTGGGGCCAAATCACTTGAGGCCGGGCCTTAGAATGGCTTACGCAGAAGTCGGGAGAACCTCGCAGGGCCCGGAACACTGTCCGAGCCGTTCTGTGGCGAGTTTGTTCCGGGCCCTGCCAATAAGAGGTTCTCCCGTCTTCGGAGTTAGCCATTCTTAGGTCCGGCCGAAGTGATTTGGCCCCGCGGGATTTGCTGCCCGGCTCCCCAAGACACGCCGCTTCCCTTCAGCCCGGACCTTCGTCCACAAAATCCCCATTTACCAAAGTTGGCCGTAAATAGTAACATCAATTTCAATCGTGTGTGCTTTACTAAATTGATTTTTCGGGAAAAATCAGATATACTATAGTAAAGTACACAATCCATGAAAAATTTTTGTGTGGTTTAATAGAGGTAAAACAATGCTTGATGAAAAAATGATAGACGTTGTTAGAAAAATTTTTTCCGAACACGATTATATATTGACAACAGCCCAACTGGATTCCTACAGAATTTACTATGCTGATATTCAGCAGTTATTAAACGAGGGCTTCATTGAAAAAATAAAACGAGGCTATTATCATTGGGCGGAAACTTATGGCGAACAGGAAATTAAAATTATCAACCGTCTTTTCCCCGATGCGGTACTTTGTATGGAAACTGCTCTCTTTTACTATCAGTACTATGACCGCAATCCTGCCGAGTGGAATATTGCGATTGATAAAAATGTCTCCAGAAGCCGTACAAATATTGACTACCCCTTTGTAAAAGCATATCGGGTTGAGCCAATTTTAGTGCCTCTTGGCGAAACGAAAGGTAGTATTAACTATGTCGATGTCCGTATCTATGACCGTGACCGCACCATATGTGATGTACTGCGGAATATGAACAAAATGGATAAAGAGATTTTTAATAAGGCAATACAAGGGTATGTAAAGGACCCGAGAAAAAATATACCGAATCTTATGGAGTATGCAAAAGTATTGCGTATACAAAAGCGTGTAAAAGAACTGATTGGAGTGTGGCTGTGATGGCTGATGTAGCGGCATCTGTTTTGACAAAGCTTAAGAATAAGGCAAAGATGGCTGGTATCAGCTATCAGCAGTGCCTACAGCTTTTTATGCAGGAAGAATTTTTGCGGAAGCTCTAAAAGTCTGGATATGAGGATACTCTTATTCTCAAGGGTGGATTATTTATCTATACGCTTACCAATTTTGAAAGCAGAGCAACAATTGATGTAGACTTCTTGCTTCGCAGCGTTTCCAATTCATTGGACGAGGTGAATGCCCTTATCGTTAAAATTCTTGCTACGTCTACAGGCAATGATTATATTGAGATGAGTGCAAAAGGATTTGAGGAAATCTCACCTCAGAGGAAATATCAAGGGATCAGTACACAGATTATCGGAAAGATAAAAAATGTTCGAGTCCCCTTTAATGTGGATATTGGTGTGGGAGATGTGATTGTTCCCTGTGCCGAGCAGCGGACCATCCATACACAGCTTCCCGATTTTGAAGCTCCTGTCATTATGACCTATTCTCTTGAAAGCACTATAGCCGAGAAATTCGATGCGATTCTGCAGCGATTTGAACTGACAGGCAGAATGAAGGATTTTTATGATATTTATTATCTGGCGAGGGCTTTTGATTTTGACGGAGCGAGATTGCAGACGGCAATATTCAGGACACTGGAGTGCAGAGGAACACCCTACAATAAATATAGTTTCAAGCGTATTCTTACACTTGCCGGGGATATGGATATGCAGAAGCGTTGGAAATTCTTTTTGAAAACCATAAAAGATGATTCGCTTGAGTTTTCTGTAGTTATTGAGGAAATACAGAAATTCCTTGAGCCTGTGTTTGATGCGATTGTGAATGAGGATGAGTGGCAGGAACAGTGGAACTTTATTATGAAATGGAATAGAAAGGAAAGGAGTCCCAAATTATGAGTAGCGTACACGAAGGGCAAGTAATGTAATTGCGCTAACAGAAAAGCGTAGATGCTTAAAGAACGCTAAATATAAGGAACACATAGAAATTCTACAGGAGCTACAAAAATTGGCTATTAACTGGGTTGCAGAAAATTATAAAAAGCAAAAATTCCCAGAAAATGATTCATTAATAGTGAAGTGAGCTATTTCCATGCAGCTTGGTGAGAAAGAAGCACCGGATTCAGGATGCGGAGCGGCCTTCACGGCCGATCCGCAAGGGCCGCTGAGCCGGGAACGCATCATGC
The DNA here is from genome assembly GCF_032380655.1 of Diplocloster hominis. Taxonomy (NCBI): domain Bacteria; kingdom Bacillati; phylum Bacillota; class Clostridia; order Lachnospirales; family Lachnospiraceae; genus Diplocloster; species Diplocloster hominis. The sequence goes on from NZ_JAWDIY010000028.1 coordinate 19,244, forward strand.
GTTCCTGGTGAATGGGCCCGGTTCCTGAATCCGGTGCTTCTTTCTCACCTAGCTGCTGCCAGCGCAAGCCCTCCGCTCGTCCAGAGTGACACCAACGGCTCCCGCTGCCTGGAGCAGTCCGGGAATCGGGCCGGTCACCGCAGCCTGATGCGCAGGGCATAGCCAAGCCTGAGGAAGAACCGTCTCTCCATCCCCTACCCGCTCCGGCCCTTACCTAAATTCCCCCCTCAAGACTCCCGCCCCCCCTGTGATCCCAGCTTAATCCGAAAAATCCTCCGGAACAGCTGTTTCCCATGGAAGGGGATCAGGGGATACAGATAGCTCTTGCCGGAAAGGGTACGGTTCAGGGCGATGGAGATGATCGTAATTAATATACCCGCTACGAATCCGAAAAGGTTAAACAGGGCTGTCAGGATCAAGGTGATAATCCGCATGAATTTCAGGGCGTAGCCCAGCTCAAAGCTGGCCTGACTGTAGTTGGCCACCGCTACGAAGGCCATGTATAGCATGACTTCCGAGTTGAACCAACCGGAGTTGACGGAAAATTCTCCCAGAACCAGGGCGGCGATTACACTTAAGGGAGTGGTCAGCATACTGGGGGTATTCAATGCGGCCAGACGCAGTCCGTCGATGGCCAGCTCCAGGATCAGGAACTGGAACAGGATCGGGATATTGACCTGGTCTTTTACCATGATGAAGGCAAAGCTTTCGGGAATCCACTGGGGGTTCTGCATCAGAAGAAGGAACAGGGGCGTCAGCAGGTACGTCATCAGCGTGATGGCGAAGCGGGATAACCTCAGGTAAGTGCCTGTGACCGGGGGAAAATAGTAGTCGTCCGCCTCTTCTACAATGTCAAAAATAGAGGTCGGCAGTATCATGGCGGAGGGGGAATTGTCCACCAGAATAATGATATTACCCTCCAGAAGAGCGGATGCGGCGGTGTCCGGCCGTTCGGTATGTTTTAATTTGGGAAAGGGATTAAACCATTTCCGGTGGTACAGGCATTCGGCCAGGCTTTCCTGGTTCATGGTCAGGGAATCTACCTGAATGTTCTTAATCCGTTCCTTCATCCGCTCCAGAAACTGGGTGTCTACCCGGTCGTCCATGGAACACACGACTACATCGGTTCGGGAGCTTCTTCCAACCTGAAGCATCTCCACCGACAGCTTTGGACTGCGGATTCGTCTTCGGATCAGTGCGGTGTTAAAGACGACCGTTTCCACAAAGCCGTCTCTGGAGCCCCGCAGCGTCTTATCCTTCTCCGGTTCTTCCACGCTGCGCATGGGATAGGTTCTGCAATCGATCGCCAGACAGGAATCATATCCGTCAATGAACAGGCAGAGCACACCGGAAAGAATGTTGGTAAGTATCGCATTCCAGTTATCCAGGATGTCCACTTCCACATACGGAAGGAATTGATGGGAAAATTCATGCATGTCTTTTGCCATCTCTTCCGCCTTGATCCCATAGAAAAATTCCAGCACTTTTTCCATGATATCATCTTTGACAAAGCCGTCTATAAAATAAAATCCGGCCTGCCGGTCTGCGATCTTCAAAGTCCGATATATGATGTCGAAATTCTTATCGGTATTCAGTTCTGAATTCAGATAATCAATATTATTCTTTAATACGGCTGATATTTCCTTCTTCACTCAAAAAACCTCTCTTCCAGACAGATGCAGCACCATACTCCATGGCGCTGCAATTAGTATGTCTGGAAAAGAGGCAAGTTATGTAAAAAATTAGTACGCCACCCTGTTTTTCCCTCCGATCAGGACCTGGGCGGGGAAACATCCCAGGTGGCAGCCTCCCGCTCCATCCATAAGCGGAAGGCTGCCAGGGAATCAAGACGCAGTCACTGGCAGGAATGAACCTGAAAGAGAAAACGCAGCATATCCGGTCATTAGAGGCGGATCTTACATCCTTTGGTATCCCGCTTACCGATTTTCAGCCGGTTCAGCTGGACGTGCTTTTCCTTATATTGAACATCCGTGTCCTGTCCTTCCTGGAGGAAATAGACGTGCTCCAGGGCGTCCCCTCTTAACAGTTTGATTCCCCTGACACCGATCGCCCCTTTCTTTTTCTCGGGCACTTCTTCCAGCGCGAAACGCAGGAATACACCGCTTACCGTTTGCAGCACGATCTGTGTACAGCTCCCGGCGATCTTCACACTGACCAGTTTATCCTGATCTGCAAGCTTAGTGGCTGCGATCGTCCGTTTTGATGCGTCGAACTCACTGCCGTCTACCTGTTTTAACATCCCCTGTTCTGTGGCAAATAGAAGCTTCTCCCCGCGGATATGTTCCAGAGCGTTGACGTAGACGATGTTTTCTCCGCTGCTGTCATAATTCCCCAGGTTGTCCATCGGCGTTCCCTTATCACGGAATCTGCCGTAAGGGACATCCATTACCTTGACCAGATGGAGCCTGCCGGTGTCTGTGAATACGCAGATCTTGTCCGTATTCATACAATTGATTACATATTTGTTCTCCGCATCGGCCGCTTCCTGGTTTCGGTCATAGACGGAGACATCGATGGTTTTGACATATCCGAAACGGTCCATCAGGAACACGACTTCCTGCTCTTCGATCTTCTTTTCCTCGAAGACCGCCTCTTTTGCGTTTTCGATCCTGGTCCTGCGGGGTACCGAGTATTCCGCGACGATCGCATCCATCTCTTCCTGGATTACCCGGGACATGACCGACGGAAGTTCCAGTATTTCCTGGTAATCTTCGATTCGGCGCAGTGTCTCCTTGTGTGCCTTCATTAACGCCTCGATCTCCAGTCCGATCAGCTTATACAGCCGCATTTCCAGGATTGCCTGCGCCTGCCGCTCTGTGAATTGCAGCTGGGCGGCGGCTTTTTCGGAGAATTTGCTCTTGAATTTTATGGGCCCGGTTTCGCCGTTGACCAGACAGGCTTTGGCGTCTTTTATATTTTTACTGCCCCGGAGGATCTCGATAATCAGATCGATAACATCACAGGCTTTTATTAAGCCTTCCTGTATCTCTTTCTTTTCCAGTTCCTTCTGCAGAAGCGTCTGATATTTTCTCGTTGTCAGCTCATATTGGAAATCCACGTGATGGCGGATAATATCTTTGATCCCCATGGTCTCCGGCCGGCCGCTTACCACCGCCAGCATGTTTACCCCGAAGGTATCTTCCAGTCTCGTCTTCTTGTAGAGCAGATTTTCCAGGTTTTGGGCATCCGCGCCTTTTTTTAACTCGATCACAATGCGGATTCCCTCTTTCGAGGACTGGTTCGAGATATCTACGATATCACTTGTTTTTTTCGTCTCTACCAGATTAAAAACATCATTCAGGAATTTTCCGATATTAGCCCCGATCATGGTATACGGGATCTCCGTGATGACCAGGCGCTCTTTTCCGCCTTTCACCGCTTCCACTTCCACTTTGCCGCGCAGACGGATCTTTCCGCTCCCTGTACGGTAGATGTCCAGAAGCTCATCCTTATTGACCACGATTCCGCCGGTAGGAAAATCAGGCCCCTCCACATACTGCATCAGTTCTTCCGTAGTGATATCCGGATGCCGCATGTAGGCTTTGACCGCTTCCACCACTTCGCCCAGGTTATGAGGCGGGATGCTGGTGGACATACCCACCGCGATTCCCTCCGAACCGTTGACCAGAAGATTCGGCACCCTGACCGGAAGCACCTCGGGTTCCTGTTCCGTAGAGTCGAAGTTGGGGATGAAGTCCACCACATTCTTGTCCAGATCCCCCAGAAAAGCTTCCTGCGTGATCTTCTGCAGGCGTGCTTCCGTATAACGCATGGCCGCCGCCCCGTCACCCTCGATCGAACCGAAATTCCCGTGCCCGTCCACCAGGGGCATTCCTTTTTTGAAATCCTGTGCCATCACAACCAGGGATTCATAGATGGAGCTGTCTCCATGGGGATGATATTTACCCATGGTGTCCCCCACGATTCTGGCGCACTTCCGATAGGGCCTGTCATAGCGGATTCCCAGCTCATACATATCGTACAGTGTTCTTCTCTGGACCGGTTTCAGACCGTCCCTGACGTCAGGAAGCGCCCTGGCTATGATAACACTCATCGCATAGTCGATGTAGGATTTCTGCATGATCTCTGAGAATTCCGTCCTGATTATCTGTTCCTGTGTTCCCTGCATCTTCCTTCACCTCCTATATATCCAGTTCCGCGTCCTGGGCATGTTCATAGATAAAAGCCCGTCTGGGCGGTACTTCGGTCCCCATCAGCATCTCCGTTACCTCTGAAGCCATTCTGGCATCCTCGATCTCCACCAGCTTTAACATCCGGGTCTCGGGATTCAATGTGGTTTCCCAGAGCTGTTCTGCGTCCATCTCACCAAGTCCTTTATAACGCTGCAGCGTAAACGTCCCGCTGTGCCTTCTCCGGTAGTGCTCCAGCGCTTTGTCATCATAGAGATATTCTTCCTCCCCTTTGGAAGGGATCGCCTTATACAGAGGCGGCATAGCGATATAGACATGTCCCTCATAGATCAGTTCCGGCATAAACCGGTAAAATAAAGTCAGCAGCAGCGTGGAAATATGGGCGCCGTCCACATCCGCATCGGCCATGATGATAATCTTCTCATACCGCAGCTTCGTGATGTCGAAATCATTCCCGTAGCCTTCGGAAAAGCCGCAGCCGAACGCATTGATCATAGTCTTGATCTCCGCGTTGGCCAGGACTTTATCAATACTGGCTTTTTCCACGTTCAGGATCTTACCGCGGATCGGCAGGATCGCCTGATACATCCGGTTTCTGGCCGTCTTTGCGCTGCCTCCGGCGGAATCTCCCTCTACTATAAATATCTCACACTCACTTGCATTCCTGCTCTCACAGTTGGCCAGCTTTCCGTTGGAATCGAAGGAAAACTTCTGTTTCACCAACAGGTTGGTCTTCGCCCGCTCCTCTGTTTTCCGGATTTTGGCCGCCTTCTCCGCGCATCCGATCACATTCTTCAGCGTATCCAGATTTTTATCAAAGAAAAGGATCACCTCATCCGTCGTCACCTTGGCCGTCGCCCGGGTGGCGTCAGGGTTGTCCAGCTTTGTCTTGGTCTGCCCTTCGAACCGCGGGGAAGGATGCTTGATGGATACCACCGCCGTCATCCCGTTTCGCACATCGGCGCCGGTAAAGTTCGAGTCCTTCTCTTTTAAAATCCCCAGTTCCCTGGCGTAGTTGTTGATCACGTTGGTAAAAGCGGTCTTAAATCCGGTCAGATGGGTCCCGCCTTCCGCGTTATATATGTTATTACAGAATCCCAGCACATTTTCCCGGAATTCGTTGATGTACTGGAAAGCGACCTCCACCATGATATTTTCGGATTCCCCTTTTAAATACACCACATCATGTACGGGTTCCACATTTTTATTCAGATCCTTGATGAAGCCGATAATGCCGTCTTCCTCATGGTATTCGATATGTTCGACCGTTTCTCCCCGACGGTCTTCAAAAATGATCGTAAGCTTTGGGTTCAGATAAGCGGTCTCATGGAGCCTGCTCTTCACCTCATCCGATTTGAAACGGGTCTTTTCAAAAATCGTGTCATCCGGCAGAAAATTAATGGTCGTCCCGGTCTTAGAGGATTTTCCCACCACCGGCAGCAGGCCGTTTTCCAGTTCAATCACCGGAATGCCCCGCTCATATCGGTCATGATGGATCAGTCCTTCCCGGCTGACCTTAATATCCAGATAAGCCGACAGGGCATTTACCACCGAAGATCCCACCCCGTGGAGTCCTCCGCTGGTCTTATATACGGAGTCGTCAAATTTTCCGCCCGCATGCAGCGTGGTAAATACAAGCCGCTCCGCCGACATCCCTTTTTTATGCATGCCAACCGGAATCCCCCGTCCGTTGTCGCTGACTGTGGCAGATCCGTCCTTTTCCAGGTATACCCATATTTTGTCACAAAACCCAGCCAAATGCTCGTCCACCGAGTTATCCACGATCTCATAGATCAGATGGTTCAAACCCTTCCGGGACACACTTCCGATATACATACCGGGCCGTTTCCGGACAGCTTCCAATCCTTCCAGCACGGAGATACTGTCCGCATCATACTTTACATTCTTCGTCATAGCTAACCTCACTGCTTAATTCTAAATGCTTCGTCTGTATTTCCAATACCAACACCCACAAAAGGTACGCGCTGCGTACCCTTTTCATAACATCTTTTTGATTATAGCACAGGAGTGGTTCTATTTTCCAATCATTCTCCCGTATCCGTAAAAATTAATTCCTATCCTCATGGAGCGGCTACGCCGCGGCCCCGCCCGCAGGACATGCATGAGCATTACGGACTATCAGAAATGGCATACATCCTAGGAATCTCTGCACAGTCATATCCCAGTCCGCACAAACGCATCGAAAACAGGAACATATGTTTGTATTATTATAATATAAAATACTGCAACCCGCAAGTAATATTTCACAACCAATTTTTCTGCCAATGATTCCAACCTAATTTTTCTAACTCATATATTAAGCTGATTTTATCAGTCAAATTATCCAGCCAATTCATCCAACCAATTTATCCAGACAATATTACCGCTGGCAAGTTAGCGCCGGCCCGCCGCCAATCTGAAGTTAACATGCCAACAGCGTTATCCGTTCCCAGACCTGTGTTTTTTCAATTACAATCCGCTGATAAAAAACCGCAGACCGTCCAACACTCCACGCGCATAGCACAAGTCTGATGTCCTTTCCATGGTACAGTCCCTGGTCAGCATAAAACTCTCTATTTTATCAATCTGAGCCTGCGACAGATCCCGGTAAATCTCGAAATAGGATTCCGCGGCCTCATCTTCCTCTTTTTTGTACTGTTGTAATTTATCATCCCGATCGAGTATCTCTTCCATACGCTGCTTCTTCAGATCGATCAATATATCCTGAAGTTCAGCCGTAATATCCTCAGCTGATTCTTTGCAGAACAGCTGTTTCAACTTTTCCATTAAAAACTTTTCCGTCTCTGATTGTGGTATGTTCATTCGACTCCTCCTCATTCACCATACCTCAATTTTCAGGGAGGTCATAAATCTGACCCCTGATTCTTAGGTCTATGATTAAAAAATACTTAAATTTATAATAGAAAAAAAGGGGAATGGATTAAAAATGATTACTTATGAACCTTTATGGAAAACACTAAAGCAAAAAGGCATATCAACTTACGCGTTAATTGTAAAGCATAATGTCAGCAAGGGCACGATTTACCGACTCCGTCACGGTCAGGGTATTACTTTACACACGGTGGAATATTTGTGTGATATTTTGGATTGCAATATAGAAGATATTGTACAATACAAAAAAGAGAATGATTAAAAGCCTTTTATAAGGCTTTTTTTATTCAATAGGAATGCATTCCTATTGAATAAAATCCACACCCGGAATCGGCAGACGGCCAAAAGCAAAATGCCGCTATTTTTGATTCGCCGGTTCTATGTTAATCGATCTTCCCTTGATTTTAGCGTGATCCATCGCATGCAGGACATCCATGGCATATTCACGGGGAACCTCAACAAATGTATATTTATCATACATATCAATGGAACCGATTAATTTGCCGGGCATTCCGCTCTCTCCCGCGATCGCTCCCACGATATCCCCAGGCCTGATATTCTGTTTTTTACCCGCATTGATGAAGAGGCGTACCATACCTTCTTCTTCCGCGCCGGTATTCAATAGCTGCGAAGTATCCTCATCCTGAGCGGCATCGTCAGTATTCGTAATCAGCTTCAGAAAAGCCGCAGCCAGATCCATGGCCGTATAATCCGATTCATTTACACGATCCTGGATCATCTGGATCATGGAGGTAAGATCTTCATCCTGGATCAGCTGCTCCACCTGATGGAAAATCTTTTCCTGTTTTGTGGCGGCCACATCATTTACCGACGGCACCGGCCGGGCATATATTTTGGTCTTACAGTACCGCTGGATCTCTTTTAATTTATATACTTCTTTTCCCACTACAAAGGAAAATGCCGTTCCATTCCTGCCGGCCCGCCCGGTTCTGCCAATCCGGTGTACATAATACTCATCATCCTGAGGAATGTCGTAATTGAAAACAGCCTCCACGTCATCCACATCAATCCCCCGGGCCGCCACATCCGTAGCCACCAGTATATCCGTCTTACCTTTCCGGAAACCATTCATGACACGATCCCGCTGAGACTGCTTCATATCTCCATGCAGTCCCGCCGCAAAGTAGCCTCTTCCAACCAGCCCGCTCACCAGTTCATCCACCTGTTTTTTCGTGTTGCAGAACACCAGCGACAGATTCGGATCATACATATCCAGAAGCCTGCACAGCACCTCTTCTTTATTTTTGGGTCTGACCTCGTAGTAGAACTGATCGATACTGGGAACCGTCAGCTCTTTTTTTACTACCCGGATCAGTTCCGCATCCTTCTGATAGGTTTTCGCGATATCCATAATCGGCTTGGGCATGGTAGCCGAGAACAGAATCGTCTGCCGTTCTTCAGGGATTTCTCTTAATATGGTCTCGATATCATCCCGAAAACCCATGTTCAGCATTTCATCTGCTTCATCCAGAACCACCGTGTTCACATCTTCCAACCGGATCGTCTTTCTTCGCATATGGTCCATAATTCGTCCGGGCGTACCGATAATAATCTGTATCCCCGCCTTCAGCGAACGGATCTGTTTTACGATCTCCTGCCCTCCATATATCGGAAGGATCTTAATTCCATGCAGATACCTGGAAAGATTCCGGATCTCGTCTGCCACCTGAATAGCCAGCTCCCTGGTGGGGCATAGTACCAGAGCCTGAAGCTTTTTATTTTTTGGATCTACTTTCTCCAATATGGGGATACCGAAAGCCGCCGTTTTACCGGTCCCCGTCTGCGCCTGGCCGATCAGGTCTTTCCCCTGCATCGCTGCCGGAATCGCTTTCGCCTGTATCGGAGAAGCCTCCTCAAATCCCATTGTTACTGTTGCCTTTACGATCTGCTCGGACAATCCGAGCTCATCAAATCTGATTGTTTCCATAGAATTCCTTTCTGTCTTCCTTTACTTTTCCCCGCTGTCTTTCCCTTTATGCTGTCAATTACCACATTCTTATATTTAACACAAATTCGAGTATATCATACCTATTGATTTTATAGCAAGAAAAAAACTGTTGTAAAACAGGAACCGCTAATTTTACAACAGTTTCTTTTAGTTTTTATAGCTATGAGCATTTAATGCCCGTATTTTGGGCATTTACGTGCGATGCATGAAAAATAGTCAGCGAGGTATTTTCGAGCGCTACTATTTTTTACAGAACTTTCGACAGGAAATCCCTCAATCTGGGGTTTTTAGGGTTAGCAAAGAACTCAATCGGTTCATTTTCTTCCTGTACGATTCCCTCATCGATGAAGAGAACCCGGTTTGCGACCTCTCTGGCAAACCCCATCTCATGGGTCACCACTACCATGGTCATCCCATCGTGCGCCAGCTCTTTCATCAGTTCCAACACTTCACCCACCATCTCAGGATCCAGGGCAGAAGTCGGCTCATCAAAAAGCATGACATCCGGGTTCATGGCCAATGCCCGGATAATTGCGATCCTCTGCTGCTGCCCGCCGGACAGCTGCCTGGGATAAGCGTCGGCTTTTTCCTCCAGGCCGATTCTCTTTAAGAGTTCCATGGCCCGGTCATCCGCTTCTTTGTCACTGATACCCATCAGTTTTCTGGGGGCAAGCGTGATGTTCTCTTTCACAGACAGATGGGGAAACAGATTAAACTGCTGAAATACCATTCCCATCTTCTGTCTCAGTTTATTGATATTGCAGGACGGATCTGTGATATTCGTACCTTCAAACCAGATCTCGCCGCCGGTCGGCTCCTCCAGCCGGTTCAGGCACCGCAGGAATGTGGACTTGCCGGACCCGGACGGACCGATTACCACCACTTTTTCCCCTTTATCAATATGCTGGTCTATACCGGCCAGGACCAAATGATCGCCAAAGGCTTTCTGAAGATTTTTAGTTTCGATCACCTCTTGACATCCTCCTTTCCAGTAAGCTCAACAATTTCGTCAATATCATTACAATTACCAGGTAGCAAAGCGCTGCCACGACTAACGGCGGGACAATGTCCCAGGTACGGCTGCCGATGTACTGGGCCATTTTGGTCAGATCCGATACCGCGATCACACTGGCCACGGAGCTTTCCTTGACCAATACGATAAATTCATTTCCCAGGGCCGGAAGCGCATTGCGAAATGCCTGCGGCAGGATGATATAGCGCATAGTCTGAAGATCATTAAAGCCAAGAGAACGCCCGGCCTCCGTCTGGCCTTTATCGATAGATTCGATGCCTCCGCGGATAATCTCCGCCACATAGGCTCCTGAATTAATTCCGAAACAGATTCCGGCACACAGAAGCGGATTCGAATCTCTGGATGTGAATATCATATTGTAAATAATCAGCAGCTGGACCATTACCGGCGTACCGCGGATCACCGTCACATAAATACCGCAGATTTTGCCAAGCCAGTGAAGCCCCCGGATCTTAGAGGAAATCACCCGCACCACAGCTACCAGCACACCGATAATGATACCGATGGCGATAGCCATCAGGGATATCAGCAGGGTATTCTTAATTCCCTCCGCATAGGCCAGGTAGCCCTGATTCATGAATACCGCATTATAAAATGGCTCTATCAAACCCCATAGAAAATCCTTCATACGTTCCAAAACCCTTTCTGTCTATCGTGCTCTTTTCTTTCCTTGCCTTCAGCAGCGCATTTCTTCCGGAGAATAAAGGCAGACGAAAACGTCTGCCTTACGAATCCGGTAAATCTTATTTTGCAGTGGTATGTTTCGCGAAGAATTCGTCAATGGTTCCGTCTGCGATTAATTTCTCAATAATCGGATTGATCTTATCCAGTAATTCCTGGTTCCCTTTCTTAACAGCGATCGCGTAGCTGTCTACAAACAAGGGATCTCCTTCCAGGATCTTCAAAGCGCCGCCAGATCCTGCCACCAGCTCTTCCGCCGGATACTGGTCCATAACGATGCAGTCGATCTTGTCATTTTTCAGGTCTTCCGCTGCCTGAGCGAACTTCGTGTAACGAACGATCTTCTCGGGCTTGCAGTTCTCTTCATCGGACACATACAGATCCGCTATATTTCCCTGCTGAACACCAACGATCTTATCATTCAGCTCATCAAAGGTAGGGGTGCTGACACGTCCCTGGGAAGCATTCACCACAACCACTTCCGTAGAATCCACATATTTACTGGAGAAGTCCATCACCTTCTGGCGCTCTTCATCCACCGACACGCCAGCAGCTACCATGTCCACCTTACCCTGCTGAACAGCCAGCAGCGCGCCGTCAAAGTCCATGTTCTGAATTTCCAGAGTCATTCCCAGAGCATCAGCAATCGCCTGGCAGATATCCATATCAACACCTACCACCTTATCCCCATCCAGATATTCATAAGGGGCAAAACCTGCCTCAGTACCTACAATCAGCGTTCCGCCTTCGCCCGCCGCGTCGTCCGCAGGTGCCGCGGTATCCGCAGGAGCTGCCGTATCCGCAGGTGCCTCACTGGCTTCCGGAGCCTGAGCCGCTTCCGGAGTAGCCGCAGGAGCTGCCGGTTCTTCTTCTTTACTACCGCAGGCGGTCATAGACACAACCATAGCCGCGGATAACATTACTGCCAATAATTTTTTCATTTCATTTCCTCCTCTTAATTCATAACCATTCACAAATATGCATATTTATACGCGCACAACTGTATTTTAACTGCTTTCCCGCTAAAATACAAGTATTTTCGCAGGAATCTTCTAACTTTTGTTACTGCTTCCGGTAAGCGGGGTGTTTGGCTTAGGGCCGGGATGCTTGGCTTAGGGCTGAGTTGCTTGGCTTAGGGCCGGGATGAGAGGGAAGGGCCGGGGGATTCGGAACCGGAGGGCATATCTCGTGGGGACAAATCACTTCGGCCGGACCTAAGAACGGGTAACTCCGAAGGCGGGAGAACCTCTTATTGGCAGGGCCTGGAACAAACTCGCCAAAGGACGGCTCGGACAGTGTTCCAGGCCCTGCGAGGTTCTCCCACCATCTCCGTAACCCGTTCTAAGGCCCGGTCTCAAGTGATTTGTCCCCACGAGATATGCCCCCCGGTTCCGAATCCCCCGGCCCTTCCCTCTCATCCCTACTTTACCAAAAGCTTTTGTCCATATTGCATAAAGCTGGAGGTTCATGCACGATAGGGGCCGATACTATAGAACACAATACTATGGAACCCAATACTATAGAACACAGGCTATAGAACACATGCTATAGAACACAATACTATAGAACACATACTATATAACACAGGCTATAGAACGCATGCTATAGAACACAGGCTATAGAACGCATGCTATAGAACACAGGCTATAGAACACAGGCTATAGAATGCATACTATAGAACACATACTTAGAACCCGCTGATACTGGAGTGTTATGAGTTTTTTAGCGCACTTATGAAACAGAACTGTACATTCAAAAGGGAAGCGGACTTAACTGCTAATAATTCACCAAAGCAGGGAGGAACCCTGGGGGGCGGGACGCGTACGTCTGGGATGAGAGGCGGGGCGGGCACCTGTCCTTTGACGGGCATAGGGCGGCTGAGCAGCTGCTTAGTGCCATCCCGCCGGCAGACTCAGGATGCACGGCGGACTTCACGTCCGACGGGCAAGGGCCACTGAACCGGAAACGCATCATGCGTTTCTGGTGAATTGGCCCGGTTCCTGAGTCTGCCGGCGGGATGGCACTTAGCAGCTGCCAGCAGACAGCCCTCCGCCCGTCAAAGGACAGGTGCCCGCCCCGCCTCCCATCCCAGACGTACGCGTCCCGCCCCCCAGGGTTCCTCCCGGCCCTTAGTCCCCGGCCCTTAGTCACCTCCCCCCTTCAAGTAACTCCACCGCATCAGCCACCGCGCCCTGCATGCAGGGGCCTGCCAGCAGATCCGCCTTTTCGCGGACTTCCGGCTCCGCCTCCTGTACCGCTATGGACAGATCCGCTTCGCGGAACATGCTCAGGTCGTTGTAGCTGTCTCCTACGGTGACCAGTCGTTTGACTTTGGCGCCGAGAAGGGTGCGGAGTTTTTTAAGGCCTGTGCCTTTGTCACATGCGGCGTCGATCATTTCCAGAAAGTAGGGAGCGGTTATCATGACGTGGATTCCCCGACCGCTATGGTGGGCTTCGAAATAGGCCTGGGCTTCCCGCATCCGGTCTCCGGTGACGAGGAACAGGATCTTGGTCCAGTCAGGATACAGGCCTTCCATGGTGCCGTCTACGTATTGGCCCGATGACTTGAAACGGTCCAGGCGGTATCTGAGGTCGCCTACGGCGTATTTCCCCTCTTCGATGATTGTGTAGGTGTTGTCCGCTACGATCATGACACCGATGTCCGGGAATTGTTTTCGCATGTCCGCCAGGATCTCTTCGGCTTCTTTGGGCAGGTAGACTTCGGATATGACTTTTCTCTGCTGAAAATCATAGAGCTGCATTCCGTTGACACAGATTCCGGGGACATTGACCGGTACCTGATTGACGATGTCACAGGTCATGGCGTAGCCCCGGCCGGTGCATACGGTAAACATGCCGCCTTCCTTTACAAAATGTTGGATCGCTTCTATATTCCTCTGTGGTATCTCGTTGAAGTTCGCCAGCGTTCCGTCTATATCTGTCGCCAGCAGTATTCCGTCGAATTTTCCGCTCATATTCGTTTCCTCCATCCTGATATTTTTTATGCCTTGATTTTTTTATGCCTTGAACTTTTTATGTCCTGATACTTATTAAATATATGACAATTTTTTGCATAAAAATTGCCGGTGAAGTGAGTGCTGTAAGGGATAAATGATATACTTTACAGCGCCCCTTACTGCATAGCCTTCGGGCGGGGCGCAGCGCAGCTGCTCTATAAGGTATCCCTTACGTACTTTTCCACGGCAATTTTTTGTTTTATGGTTATTTATAATTTGCCAGAATACAGTCTCTTAAGAGCACCAGGGAATTGACTACTGAATATTCTCTGATTTTCTCACGGTTTCCTTTGAATTGGAATTTGCGGACCGTAACTTTATCTTTCATATAACAGGAGATGTAGACCAGGCCCACCGGCTTGTCCTCGGTACCTCCGTCAGGCCCGGCGATGCCGGTGATAGCCACACAGACATCAGACCCGGTGGAAAGCACTCCGCCTTTGGCCATTTCTTTTGCGCACTGTTCGCTGACTGCGCCGTGGTCTTTTAATGTGCTCTTCTTGACATCCAGCAGTTTTTTCTTGGCCCGGTTGGAGTAGGTGACCAGGCCCTGTTTGAACACATCGGATACTCCCGGTACGTTGACCAGACGGGCTGAGAGCATGCCGCCGGTGCAGGACTCCGCTGTCGTCAAGGTCAGGTTGTTTTTTTTCAGAAGCTTTATCACTGCTTCTTCCAGAGTCACCTGTTCTTCGGTGGTGTAGATATAGTCCTCGAATCTGGATTTTAATTCTTTTACCAGCGGTTTGGTTAATTTCTTCGCTTCCTCTTCCGTTTCTCCCTTGGCGGTCACACGAAGATGTACTTCGCCGATCTTGGCGTAAGGGGCCACCGTCGGATTCGTCTGGGAATCGATCAGATCCACGATTTTCGTTTCCACCATACTCTCACCCATACCGCAGATCTTGACCATCTGGGAATAGATGACCTCCGGCTGCCTGTTCCTCAGATACGGGAAGATATCGTGCTCAAACATAGGGATCAGTTCGTTGGGAGGGCCAGGAAGGAGGATTACCGCTTTTTCCCCCTCTTCTATGATGATACCCGGCGCCGTGCCGTTGGCATTGTCCACAACGATGGAGTCCTTTGGCACCAGTGCCTGTTTCCAGTTATTCTCCGTTATCACTTTGAACTGGCTGTTTTTGAAGAAGGCCTGAATCCGCTCTTTGCTGCGGGCATCCTCCACCAGCTCGCGGCCCATCACTTTTGCTGTCACTTCCTTGGTCAGGTCATCTTTGGTGGGCCCGAGCCCTCCGCTTAATATGACCACATCGGAACGGTCCACCGCTGTTTTCAGCGTTTCCGCCAGACGTTCTTCGTTATCCCCCACTACCGTTTGATAATACAGGGATAAGCCCAGCTGTGCGCATTTTTCAGAAAGATAGGCTGCATTTGTATTTACAATATTTCCCAAAAGCAGTTCCGTACCGACAGAAATCAGTTCTACTACCATGGTTATTTACTCCCTTCGCTTATAACGCTTTTGTTCTTTACCAGATAATCAATGAGTGAAATGACCGTAAGGGCCAGGGCCAGATATAGGAAGAGTGTCTCCAGGATACTGAAAACCCCTCCCAGATCTGCGATTAAAAGACAGATCATAATCATCTGGGCCGTCGTTTTGAACTTTCCCCAGTAGCTGGCTGCGATTACTACACCGCTGTCCGCCGCTACCAGGCGGAAACCGCTGATGATGAACTCCCGGCTGATGATGATGATGACGATCCAGGCCGCCAGGCGGTCCATAGCCGTCAGGCAGATCATTGCGGAGCAGACTAACAGTTTGTCTGCCAGAGGATCCATAAATTTTCCGAAATTAGTGACCAGATGGTATTTTCTGGCGATTTTTCCATCCAGCAGGTCCGTCAGGCTGGCGATGATGAATAGCGCCAGTGCGATCCATTTGGAAGCCGGGCCGGCCAGATCCACCAGCATGAAAAGGACAAAAAACGGTATCATTCCGACACGTAAAATGGTCAGCTTATTGGGCAGATTCATCGGCTATCTCTCCTATCAAATCATATTCTTCGGCACCGGTAACCTTGACCTTGACGAAATCTCCGGACATCAGTTCCTCATCGGTCTGGATGAACAGATATCCGTCCACATTGGGAGCGTCCCGGTACGTTCTGGCCACATAGGCATTCTCATCGGCTACTCTGCCCTCCACCATGACCAGCAATTCCCTGCCGATCATCTGCTGGGCCATATCAAAAGCGATCTCCTGCTGGAGGCTCATCAGATCATCCTGGCGCTCCTGCTTTATCTCCTCAGGAACCTGATCGGGCATCCCTTCTGCCGGGGTGTTCTCTTCCGGTGAGTAGGGAAAGACACCGAGGCGGTCGAATTCCATCTCATCTACGAATTCCATCAGTTCTACATGGTCACTCTGCGTCTCTCCCGGGAATCCTGTGATCAGTGTGGTGCGCAGAGCGATATCCGGTATCCTCTCCCTCAGCCTGCTTACGATATCGGTCAGCTGCTTTTTAGTGGTCCTGCGGCCCATGCGTCTTAGGATATCATCGTTGGCATGCTGGATCGGCAGATCCAGATAGTGGCAGACCTTCGGTTCTGAACGGATCGTATCGATCAGCTCTTCCGTGATCTCCTCCGGATAACAATAGAGAATCCGGATCCAGCGCAGTCCTTTGATTTTGCACAGTTTGTGCAGGAGAGCGGGCAGGCTCTTTTTCCCATACAGGTCCACACCATAGACCGTGGTCTCCTGGGCGACCAGGATCAGCTCCTTTACTCCCTGCGCCGCCAGATCCTGCGCTTCCAATATAAGTTCCTCCATTGGGACACTGCGGTAATTGCCGCGCAGCTTCGGTATAATGCAGTAGGTGCAGTGTTTGTCGCATCCCTCTGCTATTTTCAGATATGCAAAATGTCCGCCTGTAGTAACTAACCTGCCGTGGGCATGGCCGGGAAGCCTGGACAGTTCGGGACAGGACAGCAGATGCCCCTGCCCTTCCCGGAGTTCATCCAGCGTCCTGACGATCTCATCGCAGGCCGTAGTCCCCAGCACCGCATCCACTTCCGGAATTTCATCTATGATCTCCTGCTGATAGCGCTGTGCCATACAGCCGGTGACGATCAGGAACTGACAGGGTCCGTCCTTTTTATATTCTGCCATTTGCAGAATCGTATTCACACTTTCTTCTTTTGCGTCGTGAATAAAGCAACAGGTGTTGATAATAATAACCTCGGCCTGTGTCTCATCATCCGTAAATGTATATCCGGATGCCGCCAGATCCCCAAGCATTGCCTCAGAATCCACCAGGTTTTTGTCGCAGCCCAGAGATACGAATAAAATTTTCATAACCTATCCTCTTTCAATAATAAATATGACTCATCTGTGCTCTTTGCCTATGCGGACTACAAGAAAGACGAAGGTCCTGTCCGCCGGGACCGTATGCTGCTGCCACGTCCTTTCCAAAACCTTCGTCCGGTATCCTATTTCATTTTCACTGCTATTTTCCCGCTATGGCCGGCAAGCGCCTGCCGGGTGTTATTCGTCTTCCTTAGACTCTTCTTCCCCAACGATCTTGATCTTGGAGTGATAGAGTTCATCGATGGCGATGGACAGAGGCTTTCTGCCGTCATCCCTGACTAACGGTTCCTCGCCTCCGATCAGCTGCCTGGCTCTCTTAGCCGTGGCGAGTACGATGGAATATCTGCTGTTTACGACAGGTGTTTCGCCGACCTCCACGTCTTTGTTTACCACTTTCATTAAATCTGTGTAAGATGGATGTAACATAATTAAAATCTCCTTTCAACCTGTTTCCTGTTCAGAGTGTTATTCAGAATTCTTTTAATTCCTTTCTGAACTGATTCATAAACTCTATATTGCGCGCAGCGCGGTAATGTTCATTCTGAATGATCTGATGCATGGTTTCCACACACTCTTCCAATACATCATTGACGATCAGGTAATCATATTCCTCGATCCCCTCCGCCTCCTCAGCAGCCCTCTTTAACCTGCAGCGAATCGTGTCGCAGTCTTCCGTGCCTCTGTTCTCCAGCCGCGTCCTGAGTTCCTCTGAGGTGGGAGGCGTAACAAATAAGAGCAGCGCCCCGGGGAAATCCTTTTTCACCTGTCTGGCACCCTGGATCTCTATCTCCAGGATCACATCCTTGCCAAGAGCCATCTGTTCCTCCACATAGGCCTTCGGCGTACCATAGTAATTATTGACATAACAGGCGTATTCTATAAGCTCCTGTTGTGCGATCATCTGTTCAAATTCTTCCCGTGTCCGGAAGAAATATTCCCGGCCGTCCTGTTCTCCCGGTCTGGGAGATCTGGTGGTCGCCGATATGGACAGCGCATACAGGTCCTCGTAACGGCTCAGCAACCCTTTCATCAGAGTACCCTTCCCGGCTCCGGAAAATCCGGATACCACCGTCAGAATCCCTTTCCTATTCATCCATATCTTCCTCTTCTTTCGTCAAATATTCGGTATCATTGGAGACACGTCTGGCAATCGTCTCCGGCTGCAGGGCCGACAGCACGATATGGTCGTCGTCCATGACGATCACACCCTTTGTCTTGCGTCCCTGCGTGGCGTCCACAGCTCTTCCGTCTTCTTTTGCTTTTTGGACCATTCGTTTTACGGGAGCTGCTTCCGGACTCACCACCGCGACAATTCTGCTGGTATTGACTCCATTTCCAAATCCTACATTGATCAACCTAGCCATGTGCATCCATTTCCTTTACTCAATGTTCTGAATCTGTTCCCGTACTTTTTCAATTTCTGTTTTCAAATCAATGGCCACGTTGGATATCTCCATATCGTTGGCTTTCGACAGGATTGTATTGGCTTCCCGGTTCAACTCCTGCGCGATGAAATCCAGCTTCCGGCCCACACCGTCTCCTGCTGACAGAGCCGCCTTGGTTCCCGCAATATGGCTGCGCAGACGGACCATCTCCTCATCCACACAGATTTTATCCGCATAGATCACCACCTCCGTGGCGATCCGGCTTTCCTCGATCTGTGTGTCAGCCAGCAGCTCTTTCACCTTCTCCTCCAGCTTTTCCCGGTATTCCCGGATGATTTCGGGAGAACGGCGCTCGATCTCATCCACCAGCACAGACATCCCGTCAAGCTTCGCCAGCAGATCATTCTTCAAATGCTCGCCTTCCACCAGTCTGGTCTCTACAAACTGTTCTGCCGCCCCCTTCAAGGCCTGTTCCAGCAGCGCCCACAGCTCCTTCTCATCCGGAGCCTGATCTTCCAGCGTAAACACTTCCGGAAGTCTCGCCAGAGTAGACACTTGGATACTGTCTTCCAGCTCAAAATCCTGAGCCATCTTCTTCATATACTGAAGATACTCGGCTGCGATATCCGAATTATATCGAAGCGCCAGTTTATTTTCTGTGAAATCTTCATATGAAATAAAGACGTCCACCTTACCTCGCTGTATGTAATTCTTCAACAGACTGCGGATTGCTGTCTCGAAAAAAGCCAGTTTCTTAGGCATACGGATATTGATGTCCAGATAGCGGTGGTTAACCGCCTTCATTTCGACCAGAAACTTCCGATTCTCATCCTGAGCCTCACTTCTGCCAAAGCCCGTCATACTTTTTACCATGAAAGTTTTCTCCTGTCTTTGGGATTTCTGCGCACAAAAATCCATACTATTTTTCATTATAACTGCTTTTGCGGGGCACGTCAATGCGGTTTTTAGTTAAGCTGTTATCCAATAGAATTATTTCCCCAGATCCCCTTCCGGGCCGGTATCCTAAGACACCAGCCCGATGGACCTGCGCACAGCCCGTTTCCTCAGCAGAAGAAATAATACCATCTGCAAGAAGCATACAGCCAGTGACAGTAACACCGCAACCCACGTGACGGACTTCACCTGGCTGACCGCCGTGGCCCCTACGATCTGATGGACCAGCAGGATCGCCGCAGTACATCCACAGATCGTCGGGAAAAAATAGACCAAAGCAATCTGTCTGGTGATAAGGGATGCCAGATCCTTCTGCGAAAGCCCCAGGCGGACGGCCTTTTGATAACTTTGCTGGTCCTGCCAGACCGTATTGGATAGTTTTATACTGATGATCAGTGTGGCGGCCAGAAAAGTGACCAAACTGGCAAAAGAGACAAGCAGGATATAGATCGCCCCTGTTTCCAGTTTATTCGCAGAAGCATCCGCCCTGGAAAATGGATAGAGCGTATCCCATCGCGCGGCATACAGCTCATTCCCCTCATAAGGTATATAGATATCCTCGGGAGGAGGGCCGATTCCCAGTGTATGCTGTTTGACCGCCACCGCACTTTCCAGAATATTATCCCAGATCATTCCTCCTGAAGCCTCCACGGTCAGCTGACGCAGATCCTGATAAAACGCCTGTTCCTGCTCGCTGCCCTGTGCATTGACATCAAAAAAATAACCCTGTAACTTATATCTTCCGGTAATCTGCCGGCTGAGTTTCTGATATGTCCTGTCATGCAGAATAACCAGATCGGAAACCGCCACCGACTTATTGATATTATTTTCCCCTATGATACCGTCCATGGTCCGCAGGACCAGATCCTCCGAAAGATCCGGATGATACAACAGGGTATCTCCGGTAAAGGTACGAAACGCAGACTCCCGGTCGGCAAATCCTATATTTTCCTGAAAAGGTATGCATCCGTCTTCCGGTATCTCTGTTTGGATACCCGTCAATGCCAGAAAGGTACTCTGGCTGGTAATCAGTTCAGACCCCCACTCATTCATGGATGGATCCGGATACCGGTGTTCCCTGGCCATAATCAGGAACTCACCGTCTACAAAGCGCCGGGGCTCAAGCCCGTGTTCTTCAAGCAGCCCATGGATCGCCTCCCCTGTTACCTGCTCTTTCTCCCGTTCGTCTGTCAGCACCGCAAATTCATAGGGCGACTTTTCAATAAAATAATCCATTTCGATAAATGCGGAGCTGTTAAACCCTATACCGAAGATCGTTACGGCAATCAATACAGAGGACACAAACAAGGCCAGTGTGTATTGCTTCCCTTTTTGCCGGATCAGGTTATAGAACAGAAGCTGACGGAAATAGGCTCTCTGCGAAAAATGTCGTACCACATTTCCCACAGAAGTAACCTGGAACGCGATCAGAAAGATCCCCAGGATACTGACTAATATAAACAGGAACGGCAGCTGCCCCAGAAATCCGTCCTCTTTGCTGCTCCATCCAAACAGGATCAGGCCGGCGGGTATCAGGAAAAGCCCCAATATTCCCGGCCATATTTTCGTGCTTCCCTTTACTTCCTGCTCCTCCTTTGTATGCATAATACGGATAATCTCCGCCCTCATCAGTTTTCTTTTGTTGACCAGCCAGAGGATAGGGCCTGCCGCTGCCGCGAAAACCGCCGCAAAAACCACTCCCTTCCATCCAATCCGAAAGGAGGTTTCCGCAGTGTGCAAAAACAATGTGCATATACTCCAGCAGATCCATGCCGCCGGGACACTAAGCAGAATCCCGGCCACAGAACTCCCTCCATACAGCAGGGCAAACTCTCTTTCTGCCATATCGCATACATTCCTGGTACTAAGCCCCAGTGCCAGCAGGATTCCCGTCTCACCCATCTTATTTTTCAGATATACCGTGTTGACGTAGATAAGAAATACGGATATCCCAAGGGCGGAAACCGCATACATGGAAACCGCGATCAGATAGGTGGAACCATCCGCAATCAGCACTTGCGTTACGGTTGGACTGAACAGAAGAATCCCATTCGCACCTGATAAAATGATGCTGACAGCAACAGCAAAACAAAAAACCAGATTCTGTCTCAGATTCTTCCGTGTCATTTTCCGGACAATTTCCTGAATCGTCATCCGTTCACGCCTCCCCCAGGTAGTGCAGGATTTCCTCCATAAAGCCCCTGTCACTGCCGTTTTTTATCCATTCCCCCCGGATCTCCCCGTCCTTCAAGGTAATCACCCGCCCGGTTCTGGAGGCGGCTTTGGCGTCATGGGTAACCATAAGGATGGTGGCGCCGAATTCTTCCTTTGCTTTTAAAAATGCGTCCATAACAGCTTCCCCGGATCTGGAATCCAGATTCCCCGTCGGCTCATCCGCCAGGATCAGCAGCGGATGATTGGACAATGCCCTGGCCACGGCTACCCTCTGTTTTTGTCCGCCTGAAATCTGTGCCGGATATTTTAAGGTAATATCGCTGATTCCGAATTGGCGGAACAATAGTTCGGTATCGGTAATCATTTCTTTTTGCTCTTTCCCGGCAATCACCTGGGGAAGATATACATTTTCCTGTGTAGTCAGGCTGTCTAACAGCATGAAATCCTGGAATACGTAACCTAATTTTTTCTGTCTGATCTGCGTCAGTTCCTCCTGCTGCGCATGCAGGATATCCTTACCGTCTAACAGCACTTTTCCGCTGTCCGCCTTCAAAAAACCGGATAAGACGTTCAACAGTGTGGTCTTTCCGCTGCCGGAAGGGCCCATCACCGCCGCAAATTCTCCCTGTCTCACATCCAGGTTCAGATCTTTTAACACCGGGCAGTCCAAATTGTTGGTATGATATGTTTTTTCCAGATTTTGAACCGATAAGATTGTCTGTTCCATGTGAAGTCCTCCTTATTGTTATCACTCAGCCAGAGAATTTTTTATGCAGCAGGGCCCTTTCCGGCGCATAAAAAACTCTCCTGAGATTTAAGGAGAGTTTACCGCATATTTTCCAATTCTTTCTCTATTTTCAGACCTCTATCTATTCAGAAGCCATATTTTCATATGCCCGGTTCTGGCTTTACGGAAAAGGTAAGCGTGGCGCCAGCCCCGCCCTGCTTCCGGTTATATATTTCCAGATCTCCGCCGTGATTCCTGCATAAGGTCCGGCAGATGGCAAGCCCCATCCCGCATCCGGCGGAGGATTTTCCCTTTGCAAAGGGTACCGGCCCTTCTGCCAGCTGCTTTGGTAAAAAGCCCGGGCCGTCATCCTCAATGGTAAATTTCAGATACTCCCTGTCACTTTGCAGCCTAAGGGTTACCCGCTTATTTCCACAGCAAAAAGCGTTCCGCAGTACATTTTCCACAGCCCGCAGTATGGCTTCATAATCATATACCGCCGTCTCTATCCCAAAACTGCCCGTAATGCAAAACGTCCTGGGGTATTCCAGGGCCAGTTCTTTCATATATTCTTCCATATCATCCAGCAACGGCTTCAGGGAATTCTTCACCGGCTGCACCGGCGTATTTTCCAGACGCTGTATCTCATTCATCATCGTTACATACTGATGCATATGCTCCACATGAAATGACATTTTACGGACAGCATCCAGCACTTTCTCCGGATCATAATCCCCCGCAGGCAGCAGGACTTCCAGAAGATCCAGCTGGCCTTTCAGCACGGTAAGCGGCGTACGCAGGTCATGGGCAAAAGCGGCGTTCACCTGCCTGCGCTCCTCCGCCATCTTCCATGCACTTTTGTTGCTGTGTTCCAGTGCTTCCCTCATTTTTTCGAAACCGGCGATCAGGCTGCCGAATTCATCCCCCGCAGGGTACTTAAGGTGAAAATCCAGATCGTCCTCCTCGATCTTGCGAGTACCCATCCGCAGCAGATACAGGGGCTTGTTCATTTTGATACGGAAAAACAGCGCAACTGCCGCTGTGATTCCAACCAGCATCAGGAAAAACAGTACAACATACATCACATTGTCATAATAAAGCTTCTGGTCCGCCGTCATCCTATAATCCCGATAAGGGCGTATGGTAAGATGAATCGCGAAAAAGAAAAAGACGGAAACAATCAGTCCCGCCACGATCATCAGAATCAGCAGCCGTTTTAATGGCTGATCCAACAGAAACTTCTTTATCTTGCACACCATTGATAGCCCACCCCCCAGATCGTGCGGATATATTCTTCGCCTGACACCGATTTTAATTTCCCGCGGATCCTGCGTATGTGTTCCGCAATTACGCTGCTGTCCCCGTCCGCATCAAAACCTCTGATTTTTTCATAAATCCTTTCCCGGTCATAGATCTGCCCGCTTTGCTCCGAAAGCAGTTCCACGATATCAAATTCCGTCTTTGTCAGGGTAATCTGTGTTTCCTCAAACCGTACCGTCCTCTGGCTGTAGTCAACAGCCAGCTTTCCAAAGAACCGGACAGCGGAATCCGCCGAATTCCGCGCTTCCCTGCGCAGGTGCGCAGCTACCCTGGCCCCCAGTTCCCTGATCCGGAACGGCTTTAATATATAGTCGTCACCGCCGGACGCGAATCCCCGGATCCGGTCCTCCTCCTCTACACGGGCACTCAAAAACAGAATCGGACAGCTGACGTAGTCCCGGATCTGGCGGCAGATCTGCATTCCGTCCACATCCGGCAAATTAATATCCAGCAGGATCAGATCCGGATGGAACTTTATCTTCTCAAGCGCCTCGGCTCCGCTCCCGGCGGTAAACACCGTATACCCCAGGTACAGAAAATATTCCTTCAATACCGACAGAATATCTTCCTCATCATCCACAAGTAACAGTCTGCCGTCCATATCGAACCACCTCCTGTCTTATGATATCCGTTACTTCTCTATATTTTTTCTATTTTTCCCGATTTCCATACAAAAACCATTCCCGCAGTCTGGCCGGCGATCCCCCCGGCTTTCTCACCACGCTTCTTTTTCTTTGCACAGTTTATCCACCCGAAGCACCTGGGTCCTTACTATACTTCCGCAGTTCGTGCACACCGTATGCTCCAGCGGGCTGCCGTTGCCCACCATTCTGCCTGCAGGAAAGATACCATTTCCGGCAGGGGTGGCTCCCTTTACAAATTCGTTGCCCCCACAATACGGGCATGTATCCATTTTAATTTCTTTCATAACCAATCCTCTCTTTTAATCATGCATTCGTAAATCATCCTGATCAATCAGAAACTTCCTGCACTGCTCACAGTAGAACACCTTTACCGTCACCCCGTCCGTCATGGAGGTCAGCTTAATCCCTTTTACCAAAGGCGTGAAATTCAATAATCCCTTATCCTTATCAGCCGGAATCCATTTGAGAGCATATCTGTCCTGCGAAATAACACCAACAACCATCTCTTTCTCACAATATGGACATTTCATAAGATCATCCTCCCTTCTCAAATTTCCATTGATTGACCCTCTTTTTCACCTGAGGTGAATTTGGGACAGTGTATATCCTGCTTTTATAACCGTATTATAACACATCTCTCACCGCTTTTCATAAATTTCATGAAGCCTGGCGTACAGCGGTGATAGTCTGCCGTATATCTTTTTAAATATCTCCTCATAGAGAATCCGGTAGATTTCGTGCTGTTCCATATCCGGGCGGAAGGTATCCCGGACAGTAACCATCTGCTCCACCGCCTCCTTATAATCCTTAAATACTCCCATACCGACAAAGCACACGATCGCGCTGCCGATTCCCGAGACCTCATGGGACTGCGCCCTCTTCACCGGCAGGCCGAACATGTCGGCCGTAATCTGGCAGATCTCATCGCTCTGGGCTCCTCCGCCTCCCACGAAGATCTCCTGAAATGTGTGGCCGGACTGCTTTTCCAGAAGCCGCATCCCATCCAGCAGGGCAAAGTTGATCCCCTCAATAATGGCCCGGTAAATATGTATTCTGGTATGCACGTCGGAGAAACCGATGATCGCCCCCTTTGCGGAAGGCATGGTGGTATTCGGCGTAAAGTAAGGCTGAAAAATCAAGCCCTCACACCCGGCCGGTATCTCCTGTAACCGGCGGTTCAGCAGTTCCTCCGCAGGTATCCCCAGTTCTTCGGCCGCTGCCGTCTCCTTCTGGGCAAACTCCTTTTTAAACCAGGACACCAGCCAGTATCCACGGTAGATTTCTATCTCCGGATTATAATGTTGATTCAGGATGGCTGCATATGGCGGAATAAACCGTTCCGGCTCCACATACCGGTCTGTGGTAAAAGATACCGTGGCTGTTGTTCCAAAACTTATGGCTGCCTTCTCCCGGGAAATACATCCCAGTCCCAGAATCTCACACGCCTTATCCGACCCCGAAGCGATCACCGGGAGCCCTTCCCTTAGGCCTGTATCTGCCGCGGCGTCCGCCTGAATACATCCCAGACTGCTGCCCGGCTCCCGGATTTCACACAATTTTTCCGCCGGAATATCGAACACCGGCCGGGTCAGCGCCCCCTTTTTCTGCCAGTTCCGCTCCCTGTGGTCGAACGGCACATGACCTGCCATGCTGGCCGCAGAGTCTGCCATGTTTCCGGTCAGCCGGAAGATCAGGTATCCGCTGATCAGCAGAAACTTGTATGTCTTCTCCCATATTTCAGGCTCATTCTCCATGACCCAGTTACACCTGGATTTCCGGTACTGCATATCGGCCGTCTTATCCATCCCGATGCTTTTCAGCATGACCCGGGCCATTTTGGAGAAGCGGGGCCGTCCCTTTGCGCTCCGGTTATCCAGCCACACAAAGGCATTCCGCAGGGGCTTCCCCTCCTGATCCACACAAAGAGTTGTATCCCGGATCGTCGTGACCGATACCGCCTCGATCTTCTCCCATTCTTCCGGACAGATTTCCTTTAGTTTTGCAGCCGCCTGACATATTTTTTCATAGTAAAAATCCGCTCTTTGTTCCGCCCAGTCCGTTTCCGGGGAGAGATAGGGAGGATCATGCTGTTCCGCCGCCTTTGCCTTTATTTCGCCGCGGTTGTTCACCAGCAGCGCCCGGGAGCTCTGCGTCCCCACATCAAACACCAGTACGATACGTTCCGTAAAGCCTTTGCCCGCGTTTTTGCTTATACTCTCCTCCATACCCCTGCCTCCCCTTCTAATTCCTTCAAAATACACGATCGTTTGAACTTCT
This sequence comes from Diplocloster hominis, assembly GCF_032380655.1. NCBI lineage: Bacteria > Bacillati > Bacillota > Clostridia > Lachnospirales > Lachnospiraceae > Diplocloster > Diplocloster hominis. Next base: position 45,824 of record NZ_JAWDIY010000028.1, read on the forward strand.
GCCAGAGCCATTTTCCTGCCGGATTCCTTCCGCCCTGCTTATCTTACTGTATATCCTCCCTCAGGAAACGCTTCTCCTTCTCCTCCAGATCAAGTCCCAGGGTTCCCCCCGGATTCATCATATAATCCGGATCAAAATAATCTTTCAGCGCTTTGAATACCCCGTACTCGTTCCGGCCAAGCTGACCTTCCAGCCAGGGCGCGAACATTTTCCCGATTCCATGATGGTGGCTCATGGAGGCTCCTGACCGCTGGATCGCGTCCAGGATCGTGGCATGATAAGCCTTGAACTTCTCGGCATCGCTCATCCTGGTGATAAATATAAAATACAGATTCGCCCCCTGCGGATAGCAGTGGGACATATGTGTGGTCACGATGGTATTCGGCAGCCTGTGGCATACCTCTCTTACTTCCCTGTGAACCCGGGCCATATTCGACCAGTTCACCGTACATTCCAGCGTATCCGTCATAATACCAAAATCCAGCATGGTATCCCGCAGATATGGATCGTTAAACCGTCCCTTTTCCCAGCTTTTGGTCACATAGGAGGTCAGGCTCATACCGCCGTACCGTCCGGCGATCCGTTTTATATTCTTCGCCACATTTTTGGCAAAGCCTTTTTCCCCGTCACTAAACCCCAGGAACAGGCAGCGTTCCATATCTTTATATCCCCTTATGTCCAGAAGCTTTTGCAGCGGAGTCTCATCCACGTTGTAAAGGCGCAGCATCAGATTCGTCTCCTCCGGATCAGACAGCCGGAATACGGAAGAATAGCCGGCTTCGCACTGCATCATCTCCCTGGCCGCCTCCATGGCCGTACTCCAGTCTTTAAATATATAGGAGAACCGCTTTCTATTTTCCGGCATATAGCGGAATATCCGCAGCGTAACCTCCGTCAGCACGCCGAACGTCCCCTCCCCGCCCATCATAATCTGGTTTAAGTTCGGCCCGGTAGCCTCTCTGGGATAGGGACTGGTCTTCACGGCTCCGATGGGGGTGGCGTATTTCTGCCCTGCCACGATATCGGTAATACAGCCATAATAGGTGCTGTTCTGACCCGCTCCCCGGGTAACCACCCAGCCTCCCACACTGCTGTATTCAAAGGACTGGGGAAAGTGCCCGCAGGTATACGGCCGCTTTGCCCCGAACAGCTCCTGCGCCCGGTTCAGGGTATCCTCAAGCTTGGGCCCCGACATCCCGGCCTGGACCGTGATCGTCTGATCCTGCTCCTGAAAGGACAAGACCTTGTTAAACCGCAGCCGCATATCCAGGGAAACTCCGCCCCTGACCGGTTCCACCCCTCTCGTGACACTGCTGCCGCCGCCGTAGACATACAGGGGAATCTTATGCGCAGTACAATACGCGACGATCCGCTCCACCTGTTCCGAAGTATCCGGATACACCACCACATCCGGCACACAGTCCACCCGCTTCTGACGCAGGCGCAGGGCGTCATAGCCAGTCTTTCCGTAAGCCACGGAAAGCCGCTCATAATCCCCGGTCGATACAAAATCCTTTCCCGCGATCTCCTCAAACGCTTTTATATGTTCCTCAGCCAGGGTGCAGGGAACCGAAAGCTTCACCTCATCCATGCCGATATCACCGTCGTAATGCTCAAAGTCTTCGTCGGTCATCTGAAATTTTTCTTTTATCATTTTATAGAGGCTTTCCTTTGGATATTTCACAAAATCCGGATCACCCCAGCGGAAAATAGAACGGTAGCTTTTCTCAGGAGCCGCCTCCTTAACCCAGGCCGGCTCAAATCCTTTATACGGTTTATTCATCGTGTTCCTCCTCTTTTTTGCTCCCCGGCTTTCCGCCTTCGTTTTCCTTTGCGGTACTCTCCTTTTAAAGATACCTTAAAAGGCTGCTGGTTGCAATCACATCCACTCCGAGCCCCAATATATCCGGCACAATCACATCGCCTCTGCCGACCGGTTCCTTTAGGACCACCCGGTTGATCTCCTGCATGACATCTTTGATCCTGTCTTTCGGTATTTCCGCCGAAACCCTTACCGGCAGCACCGGCGCCGCCGCGAACTCCGTACGGACCGTAGTACAGATGGTCCGCATAGGGCGGAGCAACTCCTCTTTCGCAAACTGCTCTCCCCGCCTGCACAGGTTTCCGGTTACCCGGATGCTGTCTAAGTCCCCCTCCACGGTCAGGGCGCAGCCGTTTGGGCATACGATACAGGTAAGTTTTTTCATGCTCATCCCATCCCCTCTTTGATTTCAAACCGAAGCTGACCGCCCCTTTGAATCGGATATTTTCCAAAATCGATCTCCAGCCGCTCCATCTCCGGCGGCTTCAACCGGCTGTATTTTCTGGTATACACCACTTCCCCGTCAACCGACATGGTAAATACGGCGTTCTTAAGCACCTCCCTGCTTCGAAAATAGAGCACCGCCTTTTTGTCCCGGTCCTGCCAGCGAAGCTTATGGGGTACCAGGTATAAAAAAGAGTCATCCGCCGAAAAGTCAAGACACACTCCGGAATCCGAGTCATCCGCCTTACCCGCGTTTTCCGAAGTGCCAACGGCCATACCCGCCTTACCCGCCGCATAGGCCGCGGCATTTTTTCCAGCCAGCTCCCCGCTTTCCGATACATAGTCCACCAGATCGTTTACATGAAGCGCATTTCCACAGGAAAAGACCCCCGGTACCTGTGTCATAAACCGGTTGTCGCAGACCGGGCCTTTGGACGCTTCGTCCATCGGTACCCCCAGCTGCCCGGCCGCCTCATTTTCCGGGATCAGGCCCACCGACAGTATCAGACCGTCGCATTCTATGATTCGGGAGGTCCCGGGAACCGGCTTCATCTGACCGTCCACCTGTGCCACTTCCACCGCCGTAAGCCGTTCCTCTCCAAACACCCGGGTGACGGTATGGGACAGATACAGCGGTATATCAAAATCCTCCAAACATTGGACCAGATTCCTGGTGAGTCCGGAAGGCGACGGCTTTGCCTCATATACTCCCAGCACCACAGCACCTTCCAGGGTGAGCCGTCTGGCCATGATCAGCCCGATATCTCCGCTGCCCAGTATCACGCACCGCTTCGTGGGGAGCTGCCCCAGCAGATTCGTAAAATGCTGCGCCGTCCCCGCCGTAAATATCCCGGCCGGCCGCGTCCCGTGAATCAGAACCTGCCTGGCTGTTCTCTCTCTGCATCCCGTGGCCAGTACTAACGCCCCCGCCTGATAATCCGTAACCCCGTCACGGTTCACCACGCTGACGCAGAATCCTTCCCCGTCCTTTTTCAGCTCCGTGACAAAGGATGAGGTCAGAAAATCGATTCCCATTTCCAGTACTTCATCAATAAACCGTTCCGCGTACTCCGGCCCGGACAGCTTCTCCCCGAACCGGACGAGCCCGAACCCGTCATGGATACATTGCTTCAGGATACCGCCGAGACGTTCCTCCCGCTCTATGATCAGCACCCGGCCGCCGGCCCTGTGCGCCGCCAGCGCGGCGGCCAGACCCGCGGGCCCGCCGCCGATTACGATCACCTCATATGCTTTCATCCAATCATCCCCTTTACTTGGTTCTGCCATAGGTGATCACCGACCCGCTCCCGGCCTTTCTCACCTCGGACAGGTCCGTATTCTCTTCCTCACAGATAATCTTCGCAACCAGCGGCATACAGAATCCGCCCTGACACCGTCCCATCCCCGGCCGCAGCCTCTTTTTGATCCCATCCACCGTAGCTGCCGGCACCGGGGAGTGCAGCGCGTCCAGGATTTCCCCTTTGCTGATTTCCTCGCAGCGGCACACGATCACTCCATAATCCGGATTCTCGTGAATCAGCCTGCTTCTCTCTTCCTTCGGCAGTTCACGAAGCCTGGGAATCCCTTTCCGAACAGGACGAAACTGCGGGTTTTTCTCCACCTTCCTCTCACGGCTAAGCTCTTCCACCACCATTTTTTCCACATCCAGAGCCACCGCCGGTGCTGTGGTCAGTCCGGGCGACTGTATACCGGCACAATGGATCAGGTTTTTCGTGCGTCTCCCTTTCTCAATAATGAAATCTTCCTCAAAAGTAGCTGCCCGGACTCCTGTAAAATAGGTAATAATATCTCTCTGCGACAGCTTTTCTACCGTATGTACCTGCTTTTGGAATACAGCGTCAATGGAAGCCTGCTCCGTAGCAAAATTCTCTTTCTCATAAGTTTCCACCGCATTGGGCCCCACCAGCAGGTTATCATCCACTGTATGCAGAATTCCCCCTCCCTTGGTATGCCCCGTCTCTTTTTTCAGCGTCTTGAATGACACGATGGACCTGGTCAGGTAAGCGGATTTTTTATCCAGGATGGAATTCGTCCCCCTTCTGGGATGAATCGAGTAAAAACGGTCCTGCGCCATAGCGGCGATGTCCTCCGCAAAGGTTCCGGCGGCATTAACCACGATCCCCGGCCATATCCTGCCCCGGTTCGTCAATACGCTCTGAATCCTACCGTCCCGGACCTCCATGGAAAGTACCGCTGTATTCAATGAGATCTCCGCCCCGTTGGCCGCCGCGTTCTCCCCATAGGCGATCGTAAGGCCGTACGGACAGACACAGCCCGCGCTCTCATTATAAAGGGCAAACTGAAAATCAGGGTTCATCTCCGGTTCCATCTCCTGCAGCTTTTTTCTTCCGATCACCTGTGTATCCTTCACACCGCAGATATATTTTCTCTCCCAGGCATACATCCGGACCAGCGGATAACTCCACCAGCCGTGAAATCCCACATACTGTCCGCACCGCTTAAACGGTACATCCAGCTCCCGGCACACCCTGTCGTACATCCGATTCCCCAGCAGCACATAGTGCTGCTTTAAGCTGCCTTTCTTCAGGTCCACACCCGGATGAACCTCCCCGTCATTTCGTCCTGACGCCTGGACCGCCAGGTCCGCCTCCTTCTCCACCAGCAGCACGGACAGCTTCCATTTCATCAGCTCTCTGGCGATACTGGTCCCGGAAATCCCTCCGCCGATAATCAGCACGTCCGGCCGGGCCCCCTCCAGAGCAGAGTCGCTCCGGGCCGGCAGACGCATCGGTTTTGGCTCAGCTCCCTCCAGGACGATGTCATTCACCACATGCTTATTTCCCTTTTTACTCACGCACATACTGCATGCTTCCACAACATCCTCCCAGGAATCCAGCCGGCCGGATACCACGATGCGGTCCGCTTCTTCCCGGACCTTCACCCGGTCCCCGAACCGTTTGTTGAGCCTTTGATTCCTCTTTTTTGTGTTCATTTTACCACGTGCCTTTCCGAGTCGCCTATGCGACCGACTTTCTTTGAGTTCATCGTATCAAAAGGAGAGGGAAAAGTCAATGTTGGGTTTTGGGGGGCCGGGGGAGAAATTTGGGGTGGTATGGAGGCTGGTGGCGGAGGGGGGCTCGGCTGGATGGAATTTCCCGGGTCTGGCGGCGGGGGCTGGCATATTGGCCGGGAGCGGGGCTGTGGGCTTGCGCCGGCAGCTGCTAAATAAAAACGGGCCCGCGTGGTCAGGAACCGGGGCTATTCGCCAAGAACATTGGATATGTTCTCGGCTCAGAGCCCCTTGCGTGTCGGCATGGAACGCCGCCACGCATCCTGACCACGCGGACCCGTTTTTATTAAGCTGCTGCTCGGCCGCCCAATGCCCCGCTCCCGGCCAATATGCCAGCCCCCGCCGACAGACCCGGGAAATTCCATCCAGCCGAGCCCCCCTCCGTCACCAGCCTCCATACCGCCCCAAATTTCTCCCCCTGCTTTAATATTTGCCAAATAGACACTATGTCTTTGATTTTTACTATGTCTTTGATTCTTACTATGTCTTTGATTCTTACTATGTCTTTGATTCTTACTATGTCTTTGATTTTTGGTTTGGTTTTATGGTTTATAGTATTGGGGAATTAGGTGGGGAATTGGTATGACGGTCTTGAATAGACTTTTTGGGGGCTAACGGCTATAATGAATATATTGCTGAATACCACTGACTTTTTCATTTAGTATATAGGGGTATAGTTTAATGATTTATAGCGGAATATGATTCATATGCAGGAGGGTTTTATATGGCAGCGCCGAGAAAAGATAATGTGAAAGAACTGATTCTGGATTCTGCGGAGTCTTTGTTGGAGAATAAGAAAACGACGGATATTTCCCTTGCTGAAATAGCAAGGACCGCGGGTGTTTCCAAAGGGACTCTTTATTATCATTATAAGAATAAAAATGAGGTGTTTCTGGATCTGACGAACCGGTATCTGGAGGAGCAGTGGAATCATCTGATCGCCTGGACCACCGATGAGTCTAAGGATACCTCTTTACACCGTTTGGTAAAATATGTATTGGAGCGGGATGTGTCTACCGTGAGGATGCGTCTGCACTTTTTTTATGACGCTATGATGGGAAATGAAGAAATAAGGCAGAAGCTGCTTTCCTGGTATGCCAGGTTCGCCGGCCTGATCGGGGAAAAGATCGGTGAGCGGACCAGAGTGATTGATCCTGAATATCTATCCTGGCTGATTCTTCTTCTCTCAGACGGCCTGTTCATCCATCAGACACTGCAGAATTCAAAATTGGACACGGAGGCATTCATTGCCCAGACCGCAGAATATATGAAACTATTCAATAAAAAGCAAGAATAAATCACTTCCTACAATCTCTGAAAACTTCGACCGGTGTTCCATCCGCATGAATAATGCGGCACACAAGTGAATGACGATTGAAAGGATAAATATAGAATTGCACAAAAATATGGTCTTTTTGGTTTTATGACTGCTTTACCTACCATACCGGAATTTTTTCCGAATAACTGGCAGCGCATTTTTAAATAAGGGGCTGTCGGGAAATGAATAAGTGATACCAGTTATGGAACAGGATTACAGGTTTCATATCAATATCTGGTATGCTGTTTTATTTCCCGACAGCCCCTTATTAATCTACTTTATGATAGTCGCCGCCACCCGCAAAACAGAGTATAAAGGAAAGCAGCAGGGGCCGAAATCTATTATTTATTTAAAGTACGCCACACCGGACTCAAAGATCTTCAAATCCTGCTCGCCATAGATGTTGACAGCGACGGATTCCCCGCGTCTCTCCACGTGGGCCATCTTACCCAGGCATCTTCCGTCGGGGCTTGTGATTCCCTCGATGGATGCGTAGGAACCATTTACGTTCCACTCTTCGTCCATCGTGGGGGTCCCCTCCGGGGTTACATACTGGGTTGCCACCTGGCCATTTTCAAAGAGTTTTTTGATCCATTCCTCGCTGGCTACGAATCTTCCCTCTCCGTGGGATGCCGGGCTTACGTAGGTTTTGTTCAGCTCAGCCAGGGTAAGCCAGGGGGATTTGTTGGATACCACTTTGGTGTAGACCATCTTGGATATGTGCCGGCCGATGGTGTTGTAGGTCAGGGTGGGGGAATCCGCGGTCTGGCCGGTGATATCGCCGTAGGGTACTAGGCCCAGTTTGATCAGGGCCTGGAAGCCGTTGCAGATTCCAAGCGCCAGTCCGTCCCGCTCGTTAAGGAGCTTCCTGACGGCTTCCTGGATCTTCGCGTTGCGGAACGCGGTGGCGAAGAATTTGGCGGAACCGTCCGGCTCGTCTCCTGCTGAGAAGCCGCCGGGGAACATGATCATCTGTGCCTGCCCGATTCCTTTTTCAAATTCTTCCACCGAATCTCTGATCCCCTGGGCATCCAGGTTGCGGAATACTTTGGTGATGACTCTGGCCCCAGCCCGGCCGAAGGCTTTGGCGCTGTCGTACTCACAGTTCGTTCCGGGGAATACGGGGATAAATACGGTGGGTTCGGCCAGTTTATGGGTGCACACATGAACCGTTTTTGCATCGTAAACCGGTGTTTCCAGCACGTTGGTGTCTTTGTGGGCTTTGGTCGGGAACACTTTTTCCAGGGTTTTCGTCCAGCTGTTCAGCGCTTCCCCGATCGGAATCCTCACATCCTGATATTCCAGGCTGTCGCTTCCGGTTACCTGCCCGATGACCGTATAGGTTACGGACAGTCCGCTTAACTTTCCATCGGGCACTTCCGCCACCAGGCTGCCGAATCCGGGGGCGAACAGATCCTCGGGAGATACGTTGTGCTCCAGGCGGACTCCGATTTTATTGCCAAATGCCATCTTACTGACAGCAGTGATCATACCATTTCCATCCACGGCGTAGGCGGAGATGATCCGGCCGTTCTGGATATCGTCGCGGAATTTTTTGTACTGGTCCATGGCCTGCTCGTAATCCGGCAGATCGTAGGCATCCCGGTTGATTTTCACCAGTATCAGCTTGCTGCCGGCCTTCTTAAGCTCCGGCGTAATGATATCCTGCTCTTTTGCCACGTCCACCGCGAAGGAGACCAGGGTCGGGGGCACGTCGATGTCGTTGAAGGTGCCGGACATGCTGTCTTTCCCGCCGATGGAGGGCAGTCCCAGTCTCAGCTGGGCCTCATAGGCGCCCAAAAGGGCCGCGAAGGGCTGGCTCCAGCGTGTGGGCTCATTCCACATCCTGCGGAAATATTCCTGGAACGTAAAACGGATTTTCCGGTAATCGCCTCCGGCGGCCACGATCTTCGCCACGGATTCCAGTACCGCGTAGGAGGAACCGTGGTAAGGGCTCCAGCTGGACAGGTACGGATCGAACCCATAACTCATAAGCGTAACCGTATCACATTTGCCTTTCAATACGGGAAGCTTGGCGGCCATAGCCTGAACCTCGGTCAGCTGGTATTTTCCGCCGTGTGGCATGAACACGCTGGCCGCTCCGATCGACCCGTCGAACATTTCCACCAGCCCCTTCTGGGAGCAGACATTCAGGCCGGCCAGGGTATTCAGCCATGCCTTTTTCACGTCGCCGACCGGCTCTGTCCGGAAATAATTGTTCTCTTCCGGCATCTGGACACACACATCTGTTTCCTGATGCGCGCCGTTGGTGTCCAAAAACGCTCTGGATATATTCACAATTTCTTTTCCACGCCACAGCATAACCAGTCTGGGCTCTTCGGTTACGACCGCGGCTTCGGTGGATTCTAAGTTCTCTTCCGCCGCATATGCCATGAACTGTGCCACGTCTTTGGGGTCCACAACCACAGCCATACGCTCCTGGGATTCTGAGATCGCGATCTCCGTCCCGTCCAGTCCCGCATATTTCTTCGGAACCTTGTCCAGATAAATGTGAAGTCCGTCTGCCAATTCACCGATGGCCACGGATACGCCGCCTGCGCCGAAATCGTTGCATTTCTTGATCAGCCGGCTCACTTCGGGCCTCCGGAATAATCTCTGCAGTTTCCGCTCCGTGGGGGCGTTCCCCTTCTGCACCTCGGCGCCGCAGGTCTCGATGGACGCTTCCGTATGCACCTTCGAGGAGCCGGTAGCTCCGCCGCAGCCATCTCTTCCGGTTCTTCCGCCCAGCAGGATAATGATATCGCCCGGATCTGAAGTCTCTCTCACCACGTCTTTTCTCGGAGCCGCGCCCAGCACCGCGCCGATCTCCATACGCTTCGCCACGTAGTTCGGGTGATAGATCTCTTTCACCAGCCCGGTAGCCAGTCCGATCTGATTTCCATAAGAACTGTAACCGTTCGCCGCGCCCCGCACCAGCTTTTTCTGGGGAAGCTTACCTTTGAGCGTCTGCTCCATCGATACCGTCGGGTCCGCCGCGCCGGTTACCCGCATAGCCTGATACACGTAGGTCCTACCGGACAGCGGGTCCCGGATCGCGCCGCCTAGGCAGGTCGCCGCGCCGCCGAAAGGCTCGATCTCTGTGGGATGGTTATGTGTTTCATTTTTAAAATTGACCAGCCATTCCTCCGTAACTCCGTCGATCTCCACCGGAACCACGATGCTGCACGCATTGATCTCATCGGATTCCTCCTGGTCCTCAAGCTTCCCTTCCGCCTTCAGCTTTCTCATAGCCATCAGCGCCAGGTCCATCAGGCAGACGAATTTATCCTTCCGGCCTTTCAGCAGCTCCTCCCGGTCCGCCAGGTACTGCCGATAGGTCTTTTCCATAGGAGCCCTGTAATAACCCTCTTCAAATTCCACATGTTTCAATTCCGTGGAGAACGTGGTATGGCGGCAGTGATCCGACCAGTAGGTATCCAGCACCCGGATCTCCGTCACTGTCGGGTCCCTTCTCTCCTCTTCCAGAAAATAATTCTGAATATGCTGAAAATCCTGAAAGGTCATGGCCAGATTCAAGGAATCATAAAGACCCTTCAATGTCTCCTCATCCATCCGGACAAACCCGTCAAATACAGCGATATCCGCCGGCTCCTCAAACTCAGTAACCAGCGTCTCCGGCTTCACAAAATCCGTCTCCCTGGAATCCACCGGATTAATGCAATAACTCTTAATCTGATCCAGCTGCTCCTCATCAAACTCACCCCGGATCACATAGGCCGTAGCCGACCGGATCACCGGTTCCTCATTCTCATTTAAAAACCGCACACACTGGACGGCGGAATCCGCCCGCTGATCAAACTGCCCCGGCAGATACTCTACCGCAAAAGCTTTTTCACCAGCCTCAAGCGGAAACTCCTCCTCATACAATATATCAACCGGAGGCTCCGAAAACACCGAAAGACAGGCTTTCTCATAACTGTCCTCTGTAATATTCTCCACATCGTACCGGATCAGTACCCGTACTCCCTGTACCCCACTGATCCCCAGATAACTTCTGATATCCTCCAGTACCTCATTCGCTTTTACCGCATACGGCGGCTTTTTCTCGACATAAACTCTTCTTACGTTACTCATGATCAACCTCCTGATTCCGATTACACTCATGCATCCTGTTATCTATTTTATCACATTCCGTTAAATTAGTACAATTAATATACTTAATCGTTTTTATAAGTAATACTAATATATAAATTTACCATCCGCCATAACTCCCATCTAAATCTAATCATAATATCCCTGCGCCGTCTGGCCGGGCCGGGGTTTTTCCGGGCCGTGAAGGGGGGAGAGGGAAATCTTCCGTTCCGGTACTTAAGGCGCCCGAGTAAAATCCTAATGAAATCCGCCCCGGCTGTTATGGGCGAAAGGCTGTTTTCCAAACAGACTTTCTGTGGCTTCTGAGCTGCGAATGCATCAGCATTCGGGGCGAATAAGCCACGCACCCATAACAGACGGGGCGGATTTCATTTAGATTTTACCGGCGATAGCCTTAAGTACCGGAAGGGAAGATCTCCCTCTCCCCCCTTCGCGGCCCGAAAAAACCCCGGCCCGGCCAGACGGCGCAGGGACACGCAGCACCACGTCCCCGTTTATTTCCGAAAATTTCCTTCCCCTTCCTCATACTGCCCGTTTCGAAGTTTGCTGAGTTCTTCGTAGTTACGCGACAAGCTCTCGGACTCCGGAATCATCTCCATCTCCGGGCTCACCGTTACCGGCCCTCTGCGGAACACCGGTTTCAACAGAATGGGTGTGATAATCGTAGTAATCACGACCACCACCACCACAGGCCCCAGGAAGGCTGAGCCCAGCAGTCCTAATTGCGCTCCCTTGCTGGCTACGATCAGAGCCACCTCACCTCTGGAAATCATTCCGATACCGATCCTCCAGCACTGATAGTTCTGATAGCCGCACACTTTGGCACCCAGGCCGCAGCCGACCACCTTGGTCAGAATCGCCACCACTACCAGGATGACAGCAAACAGCACGATACTGGCCGTCATATTCGGAAGCTCCACCTTCAGGCCGATGCTGGCAAAAAAGACCGGGGATAGGAGCAGGTAGGATAAGGTATCGAATTTGGAGGCCAGAAACTGGGTTTTCTGGGTTTTGGAAATAATCAGGCCCGCGATAAACGCCCCGGTGATATCCGCCACTCCAAACCATACTTCCGCTACGTAGGACATCAGAAGGCAGAACACAAAGGCGATGATAGCATGGCGGTGTAGTCCTCTCGGCGCGGAACCGCTCCACTTTTCATAAATTTTATAAAACAGGAAGCCCGCCACCAGTGCAAAGACAAAAAAGCCGACGATCTTCAGAAGTACGATCCAGATATTGACCGTACTGTCCGCCATACTGGTGATCACGGTCAGCGCGATGATACCCAGGATATCATCGATAATAGCGGCACCTAATATCGCATTTCCCGACCGGGTTTTCAATTTTCCCAGTTCTTTCAGGGTTTCCACCGTGATACTGACGGATGTGGCGGTCAGGATCACACCGATAAACACATTCTGCAGGAACAAGGTGCAGGATGCATCGGAATCGATCACTCCCGGTTTGTTGAAGAAGTAGGCCACGGCGAATCCACCTGCCAATGGTACCAGTACACCGATCAACGCGATCAGGAAGGATTTTTTCCCTGTTTTCTTTAATTCTTCCATATCCGTTTCCATACCGGCGCAGAACATCAGAACGATGACTCCGATCTCCGACAGATCATGGATTAATACGGTCTCTTTTAACAGATTCAGCACAGCCGGTCCCAAAAGCAGCCCGGCCAGCAGAGCTCCCACCACCTGGGGCATATGTATTTTCCGCGTAAACAGTCCCAGTACTTTTGTGCTCAACAGTATCAAAGCCAGATCAAATAAAAAATCATATGGGTTCATCTCTTATCTCTCCTTTTTCCCTCACATACCCTATGTTTTGGTCCTCCAATTTTTTCCAATTTGCTAATTCCGGTTAATCTTACTACTTCTCATTTTACCTGTCAATCACTTACTACTGCTAATTTTACCTGTCAATCATTAAGATATTATGTTATAATATATCCATCATTTATAAGGAGTACTAATAATGGACATTAACTATGAGCTTTACAAAGTATTCTATTATGTAGCCGTGACTCTCAGTTTTTCTGAAGCATCCAAGCAGCTCTTTATCTCTCAGTCCGCAGTAAGCCAGTCGATCAAGGTACTGGAAAAGAAGCTGAATCAGCAGCTCTTTGTGCGCAGCACCAAAAAAGTGTACCTGACCCCCGAAGGGGAGACCCTGCTTCGCTATGTGGAGCCCGCCATCAATCTGATCGAACGCGGAGAAAACCAGCTCTTAGAAGCTGATTCTCTGGGAGGCGGCCAGCTGCGCATCGGCGCCAGCGATACCATATGCCGTTATTTTTTGGTCCCTTACCTGAAACGGTTCCACCGGGATTTTCCAAAGATTCACATCAAGGTTATGAACCAGACCTCCGTCAAATGTGTCGATCTGCTGGAAAGCGGACAAGTTGATCTGATCGTATCGAATTTCCCGAATTCCAGGCTGAACAACACACACCAGATCACAACGATTAAATCGTTTCAGGATGTCTTTGTGGCCAGCAGGCAGTTTTTTGATCTGGCCGATCATGAGGTATCTCTACAGGAACTGTTAGACTATCCGATCCTGATGCTGGACCGTAAAAGCACCACCAGCGAGTTTCTGCACAATCTGTTCCAACAGAATCAGCTGGACCTGGTGCCGGAGATCGAACTGACCAGCAATGATTTGCTGCTGGATCTGGCCGGAATCGGTCTGGGGATCGCTTTTGTCCCGGATTTCTGCCTGTTGAACAAGTCACCGGATCTTTATCCTCTGACGCTGCAGGAAAAGATGCCCCGCCGCCAGATCGTGATCGCCTATAATCAGCATCTGCCCATATCCCAGGCCGCCAGACAGTTTATTCAGTATTTTTCCTGAATGCGCCAGAAGTCATCCAGTTTCTGATCGATCGTGTGCAGGGTACAGTGTTCGTGAACAGCCCATTCCGGAGGAAACAGCTGCTTATACTGAAACTGCGTGAACCGGTCGTCCAGCAAAAGGATTACTCCTGTATCCTGATCCGTGCGGATGACTCTGCCCGCGGCCTGCAGTACCTTGTTCATGCCCGGATACAGATAAGCGTAGGAAAATCCTTCGCGCCGGGCCTGATGCTCGTCATAGTACTGTTTCAGGATTTCCCGTTCGTTGCAGACCTGCGGCAGGCCCGTCCCGACGATAATCGCGCCGATCAGCTGCTCCTGCTTCAGATCGATCCCCTCAGAAAATATTCCGCCCATTACACAAAAACCGATCAGCGTCCGGCCGGGATCAGTGGTAAACCGGGACAAAAATTCTTCTCTCTCCTGTTCCCGCATATTCGGCTGCTGCAGCAGACAGATACAGTCGGGCTGCAAAAGCAGCGATTGGAAGCTCTCATAAACCGCCTCCATCATGCGGTAGGAGGGGAAAAACACCAGATAATTACCCCTTTTATGAGAGACCGTCTTTTGTATATAGGAAGACATCCGCTGGTACTCCGCCTGTCCTCGCCGGGTATATTTGCTGCTGACGTCGCTTCCCACCAGCAAAAGTCTTTGTTCCGGCCGGAAGGTGCTGTTGGCGTATACCGCGTAATCCTGCATGTCTCCGCTCAATAGATTTACATAATACCGAAGCGGCAGCAAAGTCGCTGAAAAAAAGACCGCACTGTTTCCTTTATCTAAAAATCCTTTCAGGTTTCTGGCCGTATGAATGCAGAAAAGTTTCAGCTGGAAATTACCGTTTTCCATGTGCTCTGTGTAAATCTCATAGTTTTCATCCACCCGGTCGTATATATTCAGAAAGTCCCTGACCTGCATATAAAATTCAAAAACCTGGGTACGGGTCTCATCCTGTTCCCATTCTTCCAGAAATTTCTCCAGTTCCGCCGCAAGCCTCATAAGAGCCATGATAAAATCGCCGATGTCCGGCAGCAGCCGGTAGGTATCGCATTCTCTTTTCATAGCCAAAAGCCGCTTATTGCAGCTTTCCAATTCTTTTGAAAGCTTTGGCCTCACAGGTTTGACCACCTTTTTCAGCTCCAGGAAATCTTCTTTGACCAAAGCAGCGCTGTACATTTCCCTGGCCCGCTCCACCAGGTTATGGGCTTCATCGATCAAAAACAGATAGTCCCCTTTGACCCCGTCCGCGAAAAAACGCTTCAGATAAACCTTTGGATCGAACACATAATTATAATCACAGATTATTCCGTCGCACCATGTGGAGACATCCAGACAAAATTCAAATGGACATACCTCATATTCCATAGCATGAGCGCTTAAAACCTCTCTGGTAAAGTTATCTTCCTTTGAGAGCAGCGCGTAGACCGCATCATTCACCCGGTCATAATGCCCTTTCGCATAAGGGCAGTGATCCGGATTACATTCCATCTCATCGCAGGCGCACATTTTCTCTTTTGCCGTGATTATTACCGTCTTGTAACGCAGCCCCTGTTCCCGGAGCAGGGAAAATGCCTCACTGGCCACTGTACGGGTGATGGTTTTGGCTGTCAGATAAAAGATCTTATCTCCCAGCTCCTCCCCCACCGCTTTCACCGCCGGAAATACCGTGGATATGGTCTTACCGACACCGGTGGGCGCCTGTATGAAGAGACGTTTTTTCTGATACATGGTGCGGTATACCTGTGCGGCCAGTTCCTTCTGGCCCTCCCGATAGGGAAAGGGGAATTCAATGTTATGAATGGAAGCCTTTCGAATCTTTCTCCATTCGAACTGAAAATCAGCCCACTTTCTATATTCTTCCATAAGTTCCCCAAACCACTTCTCCAATTCCGGGAACTCATATTCCGACTCAAAATATTTTACAAATTCCGTATCCAGGTTCACATAGGTCATCCGAACCGCGATATGGGCAAGCCCCTGTTCCCGCCCATAGATATAAGCATAGCATTTTGCCTGTGCGAGATGTACACCTATCGGCTTTTCCAGATGTTCCAGGTCCATATAGATTCCTTTAATTTCGTCGATCAGGACTGTTTCCGTTTGTTCCTGAATTCCGTCAGCCCTGCCTTCCACACATATATCATAATCCCCAGCCGGCACGGTGATCTTCAAAGGAACCTCCGCCCGGTAACCGGCGCCCATCTGCCGCTGGATCTTCCGGTGAATTCTGCTTCCGGCCTGCATCGCTTCCGTATCTTTCCCGGCTTTCCTCCGGTTATCGATATCCCCTTCCCGCAGAATAAACTCCACCAGGCTGCGCACCGATATCTTTATCACTGTATCCGACATCTTCCTATCTCCTTCAGGTCTTCTGTACCCTATTATCCCCTTCCCGCCGGGCCGCGTCAAGAAGGAAACCTGTGTACCGCCTTTGTCCCAAATTGAAAATGCCCCCCATCCCATATAATCTACAGGATAGAGGGCTCATTGTTCCGCATCAAAATCAGTGAATAAGTCGCATACGGTTATGCAATCGAATATTTATCCAAGATGTTCTCAAACCGGAGGTCATTTCCGCCGTAACGAACTGTCAATTCTTTGGTCAGGTCCATGCTCAAAACGCCCAGGATGGACTTCGCATCAACCACAAAGCGATTATAAAAAATATCTACATCGAAATCACATTTCTCAGCCGCGGCTACGAACTCTCTTACATCTTCTGTTGCGGACAACTTGATTTTTCGTTTCTCCATAGCAAACACTTCCTTAAATAAAATAGAACTAATACATGTGGTATCGATTTCGTTTGAATTATCCCACTATTTAGTCTATTTGTCAATTCTGTCCAATGTTCCCAAATTTAACCTGTTTTTAACTAAATTTGTAATTTTTTAATATGACCCTATTGGATTTTTCATTATTTCGCACAAAAGTGACAATTTCAAAAAGAGTTTCCCGTTTGCAAAAACCAAATTTTTATTCATTCTGCACCGAATGTGTCGACAAAATTCTGGCGAAATGTAGATAACATAATGCCTTTTATCCGCAGTTTTAAGCGGAACAATGCCTCTCTTACCGGATTTCCCGGGTAAATTCCGGCATATAAGTCCTGAACCGCAGCGGCAGATTCTGACGCTGAAGCAATCGGTTCTCCCTTGCCTGGATACTGATGCTTTTCGTAAAAAGTCTCCACAGCTGCCGGAACTGGTCCTCCTCCCGGCTGATATCAGCAAGCCACTGCTCGTTCAGCGTCTGGCCCTGCATCAGCCCCCAGCATCCTCCTGCCTGATGCATCAGAAAAAGCTCCCGCCCCTCATCATAAATCACCCAGTTTTCCTGCGGCAGCCGGTCGGCAAAATGCGGTCCGATCAGAGTAAGGGCATTATTCTTCGGCCGAATCCGTGAAAACAGGATTCCCCCTTTTAACTCCTGAAACCGGATAAAGCCTGTCAGGTGATGTGCCTCATAGCCCGCCTGGCGGCTCAGCTCGAATACCCGGCAGACATTCGGATCCGCCAGCGCGTCCATAACCTTCTTCCCATTTGGCATGGACAGTCCTTTCACAACAACCCGATACAGCACATCCGCCTTCTCAGGAGCGCAGGAAGCCGCCGCCTGGCAGATAATCTCAAACACCTCGTCCCCCAGCCGCCTCTTCAGCGTACGGGCCACCTTTTCCGCTTTTTCCCCGTCAGTCACAACCTCCACATACCTGGCAAACAATTCCATTGTCTCTTCTGATTCTATGATCAATTTTACATTTCCATGACCATACCGGCTGTCCCAGGCATCATAGATGCCGGTGAATATCCCGTCCAGGCTGTCTTCACAGACAAAAATTACCTTTTCCACATCTGGTTCCCTCCGTTCATCCGATCACTATTCCTCAGATCTGTCCGCCCACAGCCTGCAGCCGTTCTTCCATGGTAGGATCACGGGTCAGTTTCATATCATCGAATAATGACAGCTGCCGATAGCGGACCTCCTCTTTGTGCACCGGAAGTTTTTCATCCAGATTCAGCAGATTCCTGGTGATATAATCTTCCTCAAGCTTCGTCGGATACATCATCTTCCCTTTGCAGGTAATAAAATACAGCGCTCTTTTCAGGACTACTCCCATTTTCTTGATATCCGCAAAATCCAGAACGCCAAGTTTTCTGGCCTTCACGATCCGCTGGGCGGATTTATTTCCGATTCCAGGCACGCGCAGCAGCGTATAAAAATCAGCTCTGTTAATCTCAACCGGGAACTGTTCCAGATGACGCAGCGCCCAATCACATTTGGGGTCCAGCAGCACATTAAAGTTCGGCTTATCTTCTGAAAGCAGTTCATCTGCCCGAAAACCATAAAACCGCAGCAGCCAGTCCGCCTGATACAGCCTGTGTTCCCGCAGCAGCGGAGGCCCTCCCGGCAGCGCCGGCAGACTCGCGTCCTCCGTCACCTGCACAAAAGCGGAATAAAATACCCGCTTAAGCGAAAACTGATCATACAAAGACTGGGCAACCGAAACAATCTGGAAATCCGTCTCCGGCGTAGCCCCAATAATCATCTGTGTGCTCTGTCCTGCCGGCACAAACTTCGGCGCATGACGATATACCATCAGTTCGTTTTTATTTTCAGCCATTCGGGTCTGAATCTGCCGCATCGGCTTTAAGATAGTCTTTCTATGCTTATTCGGGGCCAGCATCCTTAGACTGTCCGCAGTGGGCAATTCCAGATTAATGCTCATACGGTCCGCCAGAAACCCCGTCTGATCGATCAATCTCTGAGACGCTCCCGGAATCGCTTTCACATGAATATATCCCTGAAAATGCCAAACGGTCCGCAGCTTATACAAAGTCTGACAAAGCAGCTCCATCGTATAATCCGGACTATAAAGAACCCCCGAGCTCAAAAACAGACCTTCAATATAATTCCTTCTATAAAATCCCATCGTCAGCTCACATATCTCATCCGGGCTGAACGAGGCCCTGGGTATATCATTCGACACCCGGTTCATACAATACTTGCAGTCATATATACATTCATTGGTAAATAGTATCTTCAGCAGCGAAATGCATCTACCATCAGCGGAAAAGCTATGGCAAATCCCCGCAGCCACACAATTACCGATCCCCTTTCCATCCCCATTCCGATCCACGCCGCTGGAAGTACAGGCCACATCATATTTCGCCGCATCGGAAAGTATCTCCAATTTCTCCATCAAGCCCATCGACTGTCCTATTCTCATGAAACCGCTCCTTTTGCGAACATATGTTTGTATTATCCTATCATATTTGACCGAAAAAGGCAAGGGGGATTCGAATGTATGTTCTATTTTTTTAAAGGTCCGGCGGGAAATGGGGCGGGGGGAGAACCGGAATGTCTGTGGGGGAAAACTTCGGGACGAGCTAAGAGATATGGGAGGGGGGGGGGGGG
>NZ_JAWDIY010000029.1:0-62977 GCF_032380655.1 Diplocloster hominis
CGCAAGCTTTCCAAAATGCAAAAAGGTTCAAACAACCGCAACAAACAGCGTATCAGAGTAGCCAAACTCAACGAAAGGGTTGCCAATCAACGCAAGGATTTTCTACATAAAGAGTCAAGACAGATAACCAATGCTTATGATTGTATATGCATAGAAAAACTTGATATGAAAGCAATGGCGCAAGCCTTGAATTTTGGCAAATCAGTAGCTGATAACGGTTGGGGAATGTTTGTAACATTCCTGCAATACAAGCTTGAAGAAATGGGAAAACAGCTTGTAAAGGTAGACAAATTCTTTGCAAGCTCCCAAATCTGCAATATTTGTGGGTACAAAAATCCCGAAACGAAAAATCTTAGTATTCGTGCGTGGGATTGCCCTGAATGCGGTACACATCACGACAGAGATATAAATGCCGCAATAAACATAAAAAATGAGGGTATGCGGTTAGTAACTCCGTAGCGAAAATACATAAAACCGTGGGACACACGGGGTTAGCTCGCTTATGCTTAGTACATTGGTACTATCGAACGAGAAGCCCCCGCCTCTTTAGGCGGCGGGAGCATGTCACAAAACAGAGGAGGTACTTTCAGTGGAACACAACTATGAACAACAACTGCTTCACTTCCGGCGGGATTTTCACCGCCATCCGGAGACTGCATGGCTGGAGTACAGGACCAGCGCGGTTCTGGCCGGCCGGCTTGAGGAACTGGGGTATGAGGTGAGGGTAGGAGAAGAGATGATAGATTTGGATAAGATGATCTCGCCTCCAGAGGAGGAAACCCGGAACCGCCGGAAAGACAGAGTTCTGGAGGAAATGCCCGGACGAAAACCCTATCTGGCACGGATGGGAAATGCCACAGGGGTGATCGGGGTGATGGACACCCACAGGCCCGGTCCGCTGACCGCCTTTCGTTTTGACATAGACGCGCTGCCGATAGATGAGACAAAGGACAGCAGCCATAAGCCCTGCCGGCAGAAGTTCCGGTCCCTATGGGAACAACGGATGCATGCCTGCGGACACGACGGACACAGCGCCGTCGGTATCGTACTGGCAGAAGCAATTATGGATAATGCGGCCATATTATGCGGCCGGATCATGTTCCTGTTCCAGCCGGCGGAAGAAGGGGCGAAAGGGGGAAAGTCCATGTCAGATTCCTGGAAGTATCCCATTCCCGATTATCTGTTCGCCTTTCATATCGGCTTCGCTGAGCCGGATGAGCTGGTATGCGGTGTCGATCAGTTTCTGGTAACTACAAAATTTGATGTCACTTTCACGGGAGAGTCCGCCCACGCGGGAACCACTCCGAACAAAACCAGGAACGCGCTTCTGGCGGCAGCCGAGGCCACTCTTCAGTTTCAGGAGATTCCGCCCAGCCCGGAGGGAACCATCCGGGTAAATATAGGCTGTCTGACGGCCGGAGAAGCCAGGAATGCCATTGCTGCCAAAGCCTTTCTGCAGGGAGAAACCCGGGGAGAGACAGAAAAGCTGGATGCTTACGTTATAAATGAGGTGCAAAAGCTGGTACCTCAGTGCGCAGCCCGCTATCAGACGGAAGCAGAGTTTCGCGTGGTGGGCAGGACAGCCAGCGAACCCAGCGATGCGCGGCTTTGCCGGCTGATCGCCCGGCAGGCAGAAGACCTGGGCATTTACCGCAGAATTACGCTCCATAAGCATTTCCCGGCCAGTGAAGATGCTACCTGGCTGATGCGGATGGTCCGGGAACAGGGAGGAAAGGCTTCTTATCTGTTATTCGGCACCCCGATGGAGGCCGGGCATCACAGTCCGGATTTTGATTTCGACGAGGAGGTACTTACGAAAGCTTTTACACTTCTGTTCCGGTTGGCTTGTGTGGTTAACCAGGCGGGAGAGGAACTGGAATATTTG
The DNA here is from genome assembly GCF_032380655.1 of Diplocloster hominis. Lineage (NCBI taxonomy): Bacteria > Bacillati > Bacillota > Clostridia > Lachnospirales > Lachnospiraceae > Diplocloster > Diplocloster hominis. The sequence goes on from NZ_JAWDIY010000029.1 coordinate 1,886, forward strand.
GATGATTGAGGTACAGGAGGGGCTGTCAGGAATATTTCCCGACAGCCCCTTTTTTGGTCCTTTGCTTGTGTTCGATTCCGGTTGTGTCCGGGGAGTTCATTAAATTTACATATAAAGTTTATATTGAGTTTAAACTGGCGTGATAATTTACTGAAAGATCTTAGCAGAACGGAGGATTAAGGTGAAAAATAAACTGGGTAAGGGATGGAACTTTATAAAACGTCATAAAAAGATGGGAATCGCTTTCGTGTTGATCGTGGCAGTGGGCGTGGTGATTGTCCAGGTGGTCAGCGCCATGGGGAGCAAAGCAGCCATGCCGGCGGACCTTTTGCAGCAGACAGCGGCTGTGGAGCGGCGGGATCTGATGAACACGCTGAGCGCTACAGGCACGGTAGAGAGCCAGGAGCAAAAGGAGATCAGTTCGACGCTCCAGAATTATGAAGTGAAGACGGTGAATGTGGCGGTAGGCGATCAGGTGCAGGAGGGAGATGTGCTGCTGGAATTCGACAGCACGGATCTGGAAGAGTCTTTGCAGCAGGCCAGGGATGAACTGGCTGTGGCCCAGGCACAGAACAGCCTGAGCCTGAAATCAGCCCAAAGGGATCTGGAAAGTACCAAGACGAATGTGGAATATCAGACCCAGAGTGATGATCAGAAGGTGGAGAACGCGGAACAGAATCTGAACGCGGCCCAGACCAAAGCGGCCAACGCGGCAGCACAGCACCAGGCGGCTGTCGATGATAAAAACGCAAAAAAAACCGCTTTGGATGAGGCGGTAGCTGCTCAGGCAGCCCAGGATCAGATCGATTCTCTGACCAAGGCCTATGAGGAAGCGGCGGCAGCGGAAAAATCAGCGGGGGAAGCCAGTGAATCAGCGGATAATGCGGTAACGACAGCCCAGAGTAATTATGATTCTGCCGTTACGGACCGGGCGAAAAGTTATGAAAGTAATGTCAGCAGTGTGGAGAAACAGGAAGATTCTGTGACGAACCAGCAGTTAAATAACTCGACCAGTCTCACCAAACAGGAAGATTCTGTCAAGACTTACGAGGAGGATCTGGAGAAGTGTACGGTTACGGCGCCCCGGGCCGGAACGGTCACGGAAGTAAATGTGGAAGACGGTGATATCTATTCCGGCGGCACACTGGTCAAAATCGAGGATTGCGAGGGGTATGTGGTAACTGCGAATATCGATGAATATGATATCAGCAAAATCAGCCAGGGCATGAAGGTGTATATAAAAACGGATGCCACCGGTGAGGAAGAGCTGGAAGGGGAAGTGACGCACGTATCCCCTGTACCGGTAAGCAGTTCATCCGGAACCGGCAGCGGTACATCCGGTACGAACAGTGGGATGACCACCAGCACGGATGCCTCTTATGAGATCAAAGTTTCGATCCTGACTCCGGCCGAGGAACTCAGGATCGGTATGACTGCGAAACTCAGTATCGTACTGGAATCGGCGGAAAATGTGCTGGCTGTCCCTTACGACGCGGTACAGCAGAACGCAAACGGCGAGAGTGTGATCTATGTGCTGGACAGCAGTGCAGGGGCACAGGACAGCAGCGCAGGGGCGCAGGACGGCAGCACAGGGGCGCAGGACAGCCAGGCCCCATCTGACGGCGGGGAAGGCTGGAAAGAGGGAGCGCAGAAAGCTTCCGCGGCGGGCCAGCCGGTGCAGCAGAATCAAAGGGAAATCGTGGTTACCACCGGTCTGGAGACCGACTATTACATCGAGGTACGCAGCGATGAACTCACCGAAGGAATGCAGGTGATCACCCCCACATATTCCACCACGACCGGAAGCAATACCGGCTCCGACATGTTCGGCATGGGCGGAGGAGGCGGCATGATGGGCGGCGGTGGCGGCGGAATGCCGATGGGCCGATAGGAGGTCGCTATGGAACAGGAATTTATGTTGGATTTACAAAATATCATAAAGCGGTTCTATGTGGGCAAACCCAATGAGCTGGAGATTCTGCATGGAGTCAATCTGAAGATAAAACGGGGGGAATTCGTATCGATCGTCGGCGCGTCCGGCTCCGGCAAATCGACCCTGATGAATATCATCGGTGCGCTGGACCGCCCCACGGAAGGGGAATATCATCTGGACGGCATCGATATCTGTAAGGCGAAAGACAAGGAACTGTCCAGGATCCGCAACCAGAAGATCGGATTTATCTTTCAGACCTATAATCTGGTAGCCAGAACCAATGCGCTGCAAAATGTGGAGCTTCCAATGCTCTATGGACGCAAAGGCAGGACGGACCGGAATAAAAGAGCGAAGGAGCTTCTGGAACTGGTCGGGATGGGAGACCGGATGGCCCACAAGTCCGACGAGCTCTCCGGCGGGCAGAAGCAGCGTGTAGCCATTGCCAGAGCCATGGCTAATGATCCGGCGATCCTGCTGGCCGATGAGCCTACCGGAGCGCTGGATTCCAAAACGGGCCGGCTGATCATGGATATTTTTCACCGCCTGCATCAGGAGCAGAACAAAACCGTCATCCTGATCACGCATTCCAATGAGCTGGCGGAGGAGACGGAGCGGATTCTGACGATCAAGGACGGTCTGATCACCGGGGAAAGAAAGGGGAGTCTGTCCTATGCTGGTGCTTGAAAACCTAAAACTTGCGGTGATGGGGCTTGTGACGAATAAAATGCGCGCCTTTCTGACCATGCTTGGCATTATCATCGGGATCGCTTCGGTGATCGCGATTGTGACAGTGGGAAATTCGCTGACGACTTCGATTACCGAATCCATGCAGTCCATGGGAGCGAATAACATTACGGTGGGCCTGCAGCAAAAAAGTGAAGAAACAGAAGTATCCGAGAGCGGGATGGAATTCCGCGGACCCGGAAGGCAAAAGGAACCAGCGGACGAAGACCTGATCACTGACGAGATGCTTAAAGAACTGCAGGCGGAATATTCCGCTGAAATAGAAGCGGTATCCCTTACAGAAAGCGCCGGAAGCGGGACGGCCAAAGACGGGGACAAATATGCCAATGTCAGTATAACCGGAGTCAATGACGGATATTTTAAAACGGATGAGCTTACCCTATTGAGCGGCAGAATGTTTCTGGATGTGGATCACGAAAAAGGAAAATCGGTGGCTATCGTCTCCGATAAGCTGGTCAATAACATGTTCGATGGAAATAATCAGGCGGCCCTTGGCAGCACCATCGATGTAAACCTTGGCAGCCGCTATTATACCTATACGATCGTGGGTGTCTATGAGTATACGGAATCCAGCTTTGGGTTTTCCTCTTCCTCCGAGGAGGATATCACTACGACCCTGTACCTTCCGCTGGAGACGGCAAAAAACCAGAATCATTCCAGTGACGGATACCAGCAGTTAACGCTGGTTACCAGCGTGGGCACCGACGCCACACAGTTTTTGAACCAGGTGCAGTACTTCTTCGACAGCAGATACCGGAAGAACGAAGACTTCCAGGTATCCGCCTACAGCATGGAGAGTATGGTATCTTCCATGACAGATATGCTCTCCACAGTATCCTTAGCCATCGCGGTAATCGCGGGCATCTCCCTGCTGGTGGGAGGGATCGGCGTGATGAACATTATGCTGGTATCCATCACGGAACGCACCCGGGAGATCGGGACCCGTAAGGCGCTGGGCGCGACCAATGGCTCCATCCAGCTGCAATTTATCGTGGAGGCGGTTATTATTTGTTTGATCGGCGGGATAATTGGTATTATACTGGGAGTGGGACTGGGGTCGGCGGCCGCGAAGATTTTGGGGTATGCAGCCAAAGCTTCTGTGATCAGTATCATTGTATCGGTACTGTTTTCGATGGTGATCGGCGTGTTCTTCGGATTCTATCCGGCGAACAAAGCGGCCAAACTGGACCCGATCGAAGCACTGCGCTATGAATAAACAGAGAGGGCGATGAAAATGAATACGATCTGTATCGCGGAAGACGATACGCACATCCGCGGACTCATGGTGGAATACCTGAACCGGGAGGGCTTTCGGATTCTGGAAGCCAACGACGGCCGGCAGGCGCTTGCGTGTCTGGAAAATCTGCAGCTGGATCTTCTGATCACGGATCTGATGATGCCCAGAGTCAATGGAATCGAGTTAATCACGGAAGTGCGTAAGATAGACCGGGATATCCCGGTGCTGATTATCACCGCAAAAGAAATGTTTGAAGATAAAAAGATGGGGTTCCTGGCAGGAGCCGACGATTATATGGTAAAGCCCATTGATATGGATGAGATGGTACTGAGGGTCCGGGCGCTGCTGCGGCGCGCCAAATACGCCAAAGAACAGCGGATCGAATACCACGATACAGTATTAGACTACAGCAACTATGGATTCTTTATCAAAGGCCAGCCCGTCGAATTGGCGAGAAAGGAATTCGAGATCCTCTTTTTGTTCATGTCCAATCCCAACAAGATCTTCACACGGCAGCAGATCATGGATCACGTCTGGGGAAGGGATGCCAACAGCGTCGACCGGACGGTGGATGTACATATCAACCGAATCCGTGATAAACTGGCGGAAAATGAGGATATCAAAATCAGTACAGTGAGGGGACTGGGGTATAAACTGGTAAGAAAATATGAATAATCAGACAATCAGCCAATCAGAGAATCGACATCCAACAAATAGCCGGCAAGAGAACTGTCAGTCAACGAATAACCAGCCAAAGATGAATCGACAAACGAATCGTGAGCAAACAAAGACCAGGAACAAACATATTAAGTTCTACAATTCCATAAGCTTTAAGCTGACAGTCATTGTTTTCCTGTCCTTTGCGGTGACGAACCTGATATCATCGGGTATCCTGAACCGGTTTGAAAGGCCCAGGGTAGAAGGATTAATGGAAGACCAGCTAAGAGGGAAACTACAGGATTTTAAAAAAATATACAAGGAACTGGGAATACATCCCAACGAGGCGGCCCAATATTTCGCAGACCCTTCCATAGAGGTAAGGGTCTGTTCGGATGTCCGGGAACTGGTGGAAGAAAGCTTAATCAGTGAGGAAGAGGCCCTGAAAGTGGAAAATGGCGAAACGGTCAACCTTCCGCCCGACAGAGGCAGGCGCCTCCCCTGCTCCATTGGAAAAATCGGAAATCAGGTCGTAGTGATCTCCCCCCATGTGATGCGGAACTTCGCGAGCCAGTTTGACCGGTACCAGAAGCTATTCATACTGGTCACCATGCTCTTAGGACTGATGCTTGTATGGCTGGTAGTCCATCTGGCAGTAAAGAGAATAAAAAAAGTAAATCAGGGGGTAACAGAAATCGCCGGAGGTAATTTTGACATCCTGCTTCCGGAGAAGGGAAACGACGAAATGTCGGAGCTTTCCCATAATTTCAACATCATGGCGGAAGAACTCAGATCCAACGAGTACCTGCACAAAGAATTCGTCTCCTCCGTCTCCCACGAATTCAAAACCCCTATCGCATCCATGAAAGGATACGCCAAAGCTTTAAAAGAGCAAACCCTAAGTGACGAAAAGAGGTCCGAATACCTGGATATACTGATCGAAGAGAGCGGCAGGCTTTCCAATCTGGCGACCAATCTTCTAAGAATATCAGAGTTAAACCATGTGGTAATACAGAAACAATTCCAGACAATCCAGCTGGACGAGCAGATCCGCGACATTCTCATCCGCCTGCAGAACAAATGGGAAGAAAAAGACCTGAACCTGGAGCTGGAACTGGATGAAGTCTCCTATTCCTGCGATGAGGAGCTGCTCCACAATGTCTGGTACAATCTGCTGATAAACGCAATAAAATTCAGCCCCGCCGGCGGTACTCTCTGGATCACCCTGAAACAGCAAAACACGCATATCCTATTCCTTGTCAAAGACGAAGGTCCGGGAATAGCGAAAGAAGACCAGGAACGCATCTTCCGCAATTTCTACAAAGCAGACCGTTCCAGGAACACGGAAGGCAACGGCCTGGGCCTGCCCCTGGCCTTAAAAATCGTTCTGCTCCACGAAGGAACCATCCGTGTGGAAAGCGAACCCGGCCGGGGAGCCAGCTTCATAGTAGAACTCCCGGCCCATAAGTATCCGCATTAAGGAAAAATCAATATTACTCCTTATGTAAAAGTCTCCCAAGTCTTTCGCACATAGAATCTCATATAATACCAAAGTAGGGGCGGGAAGAGGACAGGGAGGCTTTGGGAGGGAGGAGAAAAGTAACGGGCGCCGAAGCGATCCGGCGCCTGTTACTTTTCTCCTCCCTCCCAAAGCCTCCCTGTCCTCTTCCCGCCCCGGCCCTATTTCGATATATTACAATTATATTAAATCTAAAATACCTAGTTGACACATTATATTATATGATATATAGTATTGACTATAAAATAGTATTGCGAGTTGAATAATATTGAACTGTTTATATTATCATATGAGGAATACAATGTAAGGGAGTGGATTGCATGGTATTTAACACAGGTGCAGCCCTTCTGGATGCGATCGTATTAGCTGTAGTATCGAAGGAACAGAACGGAACATACGGCTATAAGATCACCCAGGATGTGCGGCAGGTTATCGAGGTTTCAGAATCGACGCTGTATCCGGTACTGCGAAGGCTGCAAAAGGATGACTGCCTGGAAGTATACGACATGGAATGCGGCGGAAGAAACCGGAGATATTATAAGATAACGGAAAAGGGAACCGTTCAGCTAAACCTTTATAAAACAGAGTGGAAAGCTTATTCTACAAAAATATCAATGTTGTTCGCGGGGAGGATATAGAGGATGAACAGAGCAGAATTTATGAAAGAATTAGAGTTCCTGCTTCAGGACGTAACCGACGGTGAGAGAGAAGAGGCTCTGCAGTACTATAATGATTATTTTGATGATGCGGGCCCGGAAAATGAATCGGAAGTCATAGAGGAGCTGGACAGTCCGGAGAAAGTGGCGGCCATAATCAAAAACGGCCTGAATTTTAACGACCGGGAAGCGGGAGAATTTACGGAAAACGGCTACAACGATATCCGGTTCAACACAAAGAAAGAAGTAAGCCGGCAGGAAAACCCGAATGAAAAACAGTATGAATACGACAAACGGCCGAAAGATACTGCCAAGATCGTCCTGATCATTATTCTGTGTCTGCTGGCCTCACCGATTATCATACCTGTGGGCGGCGGAATCCTGGGACTGTGTGTAGGGATCTTCGGAGGGGCCATCGGATTATTTGTAGCTCTTCTGGTCGGGACGATCGGACTGCTGGTAGCGGGAGTGGCGGTCTTCGCGGTAGGTATCTTCAACATGTTTTCCGGACCTGCCACAGGCCTTGTATTGACCGGAATCGGCTGTATCCTGTTTGCAGTGGGCATGCTGCTGACCATATTAGTTGTCTGGATCTGTGCAAAACTGATTCCCTGTATCATACGCGGAGTCGTAAACCTGTTCAGCAGACTATTCCATAGAGGGAGGGTGTAAGAAATGAAAAAATTTACTGGAATCTGCCTGATTGTCAGTGCGATTATCCTGGCGGCAGGCATCGCGTGCTGCACCGCCGGAGCGGCCATGGGATTTACCTGGAGTGATTTGAAATATTCTGCCCGGCTGGGGAACAGCTGGATTTGGAGAACGGTTGCCGACTGGAATGATTTGGAAGTGTTTGATGATTATGATGAAACGGATTGGGACGATTACGATCCTGATGTTGACACCGGCGATTTTAATGCGGATACCGGGGATATTGATATCAATGAGATGGAAACCAGAGACGGAGAACACATGCGTGCAGGTATGGATAATGTGCAGGAACTGGACGTGGAAATCCAAAACGGAACGCTGCGGATCGAGCCGTCGGCGGATGGAACCATGTATATGGAAGCCTGGGGTTACCTGAAAAAACTGGATTTTGGGCAGAATGACAACGGAAAATTTAAAATCAAGGACCGTTCCAAGACCAAGGACCGCTATAAAAAAAGCGTGGTCATCTATGTCCCGGAAGGTTATACATTTACCAAAACCGAAATCAGCCTGGGGGCAGGCGCGGGTTATATAGAAAACATGACGGTCAGCGAGGAGGCCAAGTTCGAACTGGGCGCCGGGGAACTGGAGGTGAACCAGTTTACCGGAGGCGAACTTAAGATCCAATGCGGAGTCGGAAAGCTTAGCCTGAACGGGTCGGTCAACGGAGATGTAGATGTAGAGTGCGGGATCGGCGATACCCTGGTACAGCTTTCCAACCCGGAGAACGAATTTAATTATGACATGCAATGCGGCATCGGAAGCATTGATCTGAACGGGAATTCATATACTGCGCTGGGAGCCCGGAAAAAGATAAATAACGATGCGGTTTATGAATTTGATCTTGAATGCGGGATCGGTACGATCCAGGTAGATATGGGGCGATAGCCGGAATACCGGAAGCGGCTGGATGAGATATCCAGAATATTTAGAATCCCATATGCGGTATGAAAAACAGGAAATATCAGAAAATAAGTGGTAATATATTAGTAAGCCAAAAGGCAGGAGGAATAAAAAATGAATGTAGAACAGAAAAAATTATACAGATCCAGAAACAAGAGAATGATATGCGGTGTCTGCGGAGGCGTTGGAGAATATCTGAATATTGATCCTACCGTGATCCGGCTGCTGTGGGTAGTCATGAGCTTTGTGGTATTTTCCGGAATCATTGCCTACATCATCGCTGCGATCATTATACCGGAGGAACCGTATAACCAGCCGTAATTGCAGATAGGGTCCGAGGTATAAAGGACGGGAAAACAGGCGATACTCCAGTTGTCAAATATTTGGAAAGGGGTATCGCCTGTTATGTCAAAGAAAAAAGATAAACCAATCAACCTTCATGAAATAGAACCGGAAGAGCAGCTGAAATATGAAATCGCTGAGGAGCTGGGACTTCTGGACCGGGTGCTGACCGACGGGTGGAAGTCGCTGTCAGCCAAGGAGACCGGACGCATCGGAGGAATGATGACACGCCGGAAAAAGCAGATTAAGGAGGAAGCGCTCAGAGAACTTTGAGGAAGAGAGCTTATGCGATATGGTGCCGGGAATGGGAGCGAAGCGGCAGGAACTTGCGGGATGCACGGCAATTTCCTCACCGCCCTGCTCTCATTTCCTATATGCTGAGAATGATCGTGCATTGTATTGCATTTTTCGTGCTAAATTTTGTACCCAATGGGTGCAAGTTTTAAATGGGTATCTCTTTCAAAATGGAAAACCAGGTTGCATAATCCTGATACATATGGCATAGTAAGAGTACGAAGCATTTGAGACATAGTTGTATTAAGAAACAAAAAGATGTGCTTCGGAAGGAATTCTAACACAGGAGGATAATGAAATGTTTTCCATAAGAGATATGAAGTTAAGTGACAAAGAGCAGGTGCTCTCTATGGTTGAGGAATTTTACCAGAGTGACGCTGTGGATCATGTGATTTCAAAAGATATCAGGGAGCGGGCGTTTGAAGCGGCTGCCGGATCTCTTCCGATGATACGGGGAGTTGTGCTTGTGGAGGAAGAGCAGATTGTCGGATATGCTTATCTGACGCCTTTCTATTCCTGCGAAGCAGGCGGTGTAAACCTGATGATCGAAGAAGTATTTCTCAGGGATGTATGCAGAGGGAAGGGATACGGCACGAAGTTTTTCCAGTGGATGTTCCGGGAATATCCGGATGTGGTCCGGTTCCGGCTGGAGGTGACGGAAGCCAACCAGGGAGCTGCTGCTTTATATAAGAAATTGGGATTTGAGTATCTGGATTACCGGCAGATGGTTTTGGACCGGTTATAGAGTTAGGGAAGAGCATTCTGAATATGGTTTCAGATGCTCTTATTTTTTCATTTTTTAAAATTTATGCATCCAATTAATTATCGGAATTAATATTTACCAACGGTGCTCTCGTGATGAATGATGTCGAAACGCGCATACTATATATGATTCAAAGATAATTCGATAATATTCTTAAAAACTTCTTTTGTAGTGGTAACAGACTGGAAAACGAAACAGGAATATTTTGAATCAATTTGAATGAATCAAGAGATAGGAAGGAGCGTTTTGAATGGATACGAATTGCGGTTGTACGCAGACACAGGCAGATCAGCTGCCGATCGCCATGGCCTATGTGCCAAAGCAGAAATGGAACGGGACGTATGAATTAGAACAGGCGCTTCAAAAGGGAACGATCTTCCCGGATCTGGACAAACCCTTTATGGTAGGAGGTGGCCTGATTCATGGATAAGAGCAAAGACGAACTGTTAAAGGAAATAACGCAGGCCAGTTTTGCGGTGAATGACCTCACCCTGTATCTGGATACGCATCCTGACGACATGGAAGCCCTGAAGATGTTTGACCAATGGAAACAGCAGCGCAAAGACGCCCTGAAACAATTTGCGGAAAAATATGAGCCCCTCTGCATCGATGATGTAGAAGCAGGCGCATCCTCATGGGCCTGGAACAACGCTCCGGTACCCTGGGAAGGAGGTGTCTGCTAATGTGGAATTATGAAAAAAGACTTCAGTTTCCCGTAAATATTAAAACTCCCTGTCCAAAAACCGCGACGCTGATCATCACCCAGTTCGGCGGGCCGGACGGAGAGCTGGCCGCTTCCATGCGGTATCTGTCCCAGCGGTATTCCATGCCCTATAAGGAAGTGGGCGGGCTGCTGACCGATATCGGTACGGAAGAGCTGGCCCATATGGAAATGATCTGCGCCATCGTTCATCAGCTGACCAGAAACCTGACGGAAGAACAGCTGAAAACAGACGGGTTTGACACGTACTATGTGGATCACACGACCGCCTGCTGGCCCACGGCCGCAGCGGGAATTCCTTTTAACGCCTGTGAGTTCCAGTCCAAAGGGGACTGTATCACAGACCTGACCGAGGACCTTGCGGCTGAACAGAAGGCCAGGACCACCTACGACAATATTCTGCGGGTAGTCAAGGACCCGGACGTTCTGGCCCCGATCCGGTTCCTGCGTGCCCGGGAAGTCGTCCATTTCCAGCGGTTCGGCGAAGCCCTCCGCTCCGTGCAGGAAAAGCTTGACTTCAAAAACTTTTATGCTTTCAATCCGGAGATCGACAAAAAATTCATGGCGTAAGCATCAATTTGATCAATTTGGGACATGTCCATTTAGAATGGACATGTCCCGTTTGTCCTTTCTGTCAGGTTTTCCTTGCATCCGCCTTAATTTTTTTCAGCCGTTTCATTACATCATTTTCCCCTCGTCCGAAATAGTCGTGAAGGAGCTTGAATTCCGCATACAGCTTCTTATAGGCTTCCACATTTTCGGGAATGGGTTTATAGAATTCATCTTTGACCTTACCCATGACTTTCGCCGCGTCGAAGATGGAATCATAACCGCCTTTTTCTTTTCCGGCAGCCACGGCACCGAACATGGCGGCTCCCAGCGCCGGCGTCTGGTCGGAGGCGCTTAAGTAAATCTCACGGTTGCAGACATCGGCATAGATCTGCATCATCATTGGATTCTTGTAAGCGATTCCGCCGCATGCGTACAGTTTGTTGATGGGTACGCCATTTTCTTCAAAGGTCTGGATAATCATATTTTTGCCGAAAGCAGTGGCTTCGATCAGCGCCCGGTAGATTTCCTCCGGCTTAGTCTGAAGCGTGCAGCCGAGCAGCAGACCGGTCAGGTCCACGTCTACCAGCACGGACCGGTTGCCGTTCCACCAGTCCAGAGCCAGCAGGCCGCTTTCACCGACTTTTAATCTGCTTGCCTTCTCGGTCAGGTACTGATGGATACCCTTTCCTTCTGCGGCAGCGGCATCCTGATAACTCTTTGGAACACAGTTTTTGACAAACCAGTCAAAATGATCGCCTACACAGGACTGGCCGGCTTCATATCCGAAATAACCCGGGAGGACTCCGTCTTCCACGACACCGCACATGCCGGGAACGATCTTTTCTTCGGTTCCGCATAAGATGTCACAGGTCGAGGTTCCCATGATCATCAGCAGGTTGCCGGGCTCGGTGATTCCTACGGCCGGCAGCGCCACATGGGCGTCTACATTGGCGATTCCCACAGCCGTTCCGGGCAGCAGTCCTATACGCCCGGCCATCTCCGGAGTGAGTTCGCCGGCTTTTTGGCCCAGCGGATAGATCTCAGTTGACAATTTTTCCTCTACCACATGATCCAGCTTCGGATTCAGGGCTTTGAAGAAGTCATTGGAGGGATACCCCTCCCTCTTACTCCACAATGCTTTGTAGCCTGCCGTACAGCTGTTGCGCCGCTCCTGGCCCGTCATCATCATGGTGACCCAGTCGGTGGCCTCCATAAAGCGGTCCATCTGATCATAGATGTCGGGCGCTTCTTCCGCGATCTGCATTAGTTTGGGGAACAGCCACTCGGAGGAGATCTTACCACCGTAGCGTTTAAGGAAACTTTCCCCGCGTTCTTTTGCCACGGCATTCAGGCGGTTGGCCTGATCCTGGGCTGCGTGGTGCTTCCACAGTTTCACATACGCATGGGGATTGTTCTTAAGATCCTCGTGAAAACACAGCGGAATCCCTTTGTCATCTACCGGAAGTACGGTACAGGCGGTAAAGTCGATTGCCAGACCGATTACATCTTCTTTCCTGATTCCGGACTCTTTTAAAATGGCCGGTATCGTCAGTTCCAGTACCTCCAGGTAATCCTGGGGGTGCTGAAGCGCCCAGTCAGGGCCCAGACGGGTAACACCGTCAGGAAGGTATTCATCCATGACCGCATGTGTATATTCTTTGACTGCCTGAGCCAGAATGGAACCGTTCTCTACGTCAACCAGCACTGCCCGTCCGGACAGACTGCCGTAATCCACACCTATGGAATATTTTTTGGACATTCTTATTCCTCCTGTTTATGCTTTTTTCTCAGCGGTACGCTGCCGCATTCCAGCGGAGCTCATTTTTGAAAGTACGGATGGTGGTATCCTGGTCAATATAAACCGCTTCGATATCCATGGCAGCGGCCCAGTCACCCATCTGCTCGGCAGTCAGATCATAGGAGAACGCCGTATGGTGGGCACCGCCTGCCAGTATCCATGCTTCCGCACCCGTGATCAGATCCGGCATCGGTTTCCACAACGCGGTGGCGACCGGAAGCTTCGGCATCGGGATATCCTGCTTTAAGCACTCCACATCATTGATAATCAGACGGAAACGGTTCCCCAGATCCACCAGGGAGCAGGCCACGCCTTTGCCGGGCTTGGAAGTGAATACCAGACGGGCGGGATCTTCCCGGTCGCCCATGCTGAGGGGGCATACCTTGATGGCAGGCCTGCTTTCGGCGATGGTGGGGCAGACCTCCAGCATATGGGACTGCAGGATCGCTTCGCTTCCCGGGGTCAGCCGGTATGTATAATCCTCCATGAAGGATGTACCCTTGGCATCTTTGACGTTGGCGGTCATCAGTTTCATCAGACGAACCATAGCAGCGGTTTTCCAGTCACCTTCCGCGCCGAATCCGTAACCGTCGGCCATCAGTCGCTGCATCGCCAGACCCGGAAGCTGCTGTAAACCGGAGAGCATCTGGAAATTCGTAACCACTGCCTGATAATCGTTCTCCGTTAAGAACTTCCGGAAGCCCAGTTCAATGCCGGCCTGCACGGCCACATGTTTTTTGAATTCCGCCGCATCCCGGCCTTCCGTCAGGATATCATAGCTGTCATAATATTCATCCACCAGCGCGTCGATCTCCCCTTGCGGCATGGCCTGTACATATTCCGCTACATCCGTAATATTGTACGCGTCGATCTCCCAGCCGAATTTAATGTGGGCTTCCACCTTGTCGCCCTCGGTCACGGCCACATTTCTCATGTTATCGCCGACTCTGACCACACGGATATGGCTGCTTTCCATCACGCCCACCGCCGTGCGCATCCAGCTGCCGATGCGGTCCTGCACCCGGGCGTCGCTCCAATGGCCCACTACGATCTTTCGCTCAATGCCCATGCGGCTGACGATATGTCCGAATTCCCGGTCGCCGTGTGCGGACTGGTTGGTGTTCATAAAGTCCATGTCGATGGTGTCATACGGGATGTCCTGATTAAACTGGGTATGCAGATGAAGCAGAGGTTTGCGGTATTCCTGTAACCCCAGAATCCACATCTTGGCGGGAGAAAAGGTGTGCATCCAGGTGATGACCCCGGCACAGTTTTCATCGGCATTGGCTTCATTGAAGAGCTTACGGATGGACGTGTTGTCGATCCGCGTACCCTTGAACTCCACCTCGTAGGGAAGACGGCCGGACGCGTTTAACCCCTCCACCATGATTTTGGAATGGTTTTCCACTTCCCTGACGCACTCGTCACCGTACAGGTCCTGGGAACCGGTTGCAAACCAGAATTTGTATTGTTTGGTCTCTAACATTGTTGTATCCTCCTTCTTAAAATGAAATGTACACGGGTTTTTGCCGTAAGAACTCATTTCAGGCAATAGCTGTATGATGTTTGCTTACCTTTTATTTTAAGAACCGGAGGCTGTAAACTCAATTTCCCTATCCTACGAAAATTGTAAAATAGTTACCTATTCCGACTTTTATTCCTGGCCTGGGCGGGCGTCAGGTGATATTTTGCTGTAAATATTTTATAGAAATAGCCTTTGTTCTGATAACCGACGCTGAAAGCCACCTGCTCTACCGTCATCTTCGTGTCGGTGAGCAGTTCCATAGCTTTTGACAGCCGGATATCCTGCACGTATTCCGAATACGTTTTCCCGCTCCTTTCCTTCAGCACGCGGTTGAAATAATCTTCGTTAAAATGAAAGCGGTCCACCAGATCACGGATCGTGATCTCCCGGTAATGGGATCGGATGTAGTCCTCGATATCTTCGTAGATCAGCCAGCGCATTTTCTTTTTCTGCTGGTCGGTCAGGGAAAATTCATATTCCGTACTGATCAGATGCAGCAGGCGCAGCAGCAGGGCCTTGCAGGCATACGTCGTGCCGATATCGTTGATTTCCAGCTCGCTGGTCAGCTGTTCGATCAGTTCTTCGGCTCTGGAATCCTGATCCCGCTTGGGCTTAAAATGGATAAACTGCTGCACATCCTTTTGCTTCATCAGCGCGTCGTGCAGGAACTTTACGATTTTGGGTTCCCCCAGCTTTTCCACCATACCTTCCTCCAGGATCGCGTGGTCCATTCCGATAAACAGGACACAGCTTTTCTGGCAGAAAAGATAGTCCTGGTGCAGGCAGCTTTTGTCAATCAGACACAGGTCCCCCTGCTGGAAGCGGACATCTTTTCCCAGAATCCGCTGCCGGAATTCTCCCTTCACCACATAGGCCAATTCGATATAGTCATGGGTGTGAAGCTGTGTTTTTTCCCCGTCCGTGAACATGCTGCAGAAGGAAAACGGGGTGAGGGAGGGCTTGATCGTAGCGTATAAACGCCCTTCCCGCTCCATATTCCAGAACAGGATATACACTGGCTGTTCAGTCGTAATAGGAAACGTCTTTACATCCTGAACCTCAAGGGAATATTCCGGACACATGATCCGCATCCCGATACTGTGATTTTCATCGATGGGGTCCGGGATATTTTTTGTGATCTTTTCTATCTTTTCCAGCAGCAAACTGTTCACCTCTATTCTTTCACTGGGTTTCATCTTTACAGGCCTTTCTATATTTAAGTATAATAAAAACCGGACCGCTTGACAACTGCATTCAGCCTGATCGAAGCAGGGGACGGTCCGCTCCCTATATATGCTATTAAACAATAAATAACAACAAACGCCCACATGAATTGTAGGTTCAATTTCCAGATGCTATATTCAGAATGTTACGGCATATTGACAGGAGGCTTACAGGGAACATGGAAGAGAAAGAACATTACAAACGAAGCGATTACGAGAATCGTATAGATAATCAGATGGACAGAGCGAACAGAGAAAAGCGGGATAACGACGGCGATGAGATAGAAATAGACCTGCGCGCCCTCTTATACATGCTGTGGAGCCGGCTCTGGCTAATCCTGTCCTTAGGAATCATGGGAGCATGCCTGGCTGCCGTCATCAGTCAGAACATACTGGTCCCCCAATACAGCGCGTCCACACAGATTTACATATTAAACAAACAGGATCAGTCTGCCGTTACATACAATGACCTGCAAAGCGGAGCTCAGCTCACCAAAGACTATATGCAGCTGATCAAAAGCAGAACCGTATTAAAGCAGGCGATCGCGGACCTGAATCTTGAGCTTACACCCGAACAGCTGGCGTCCAAGATCGACGTATCCGCCGTCTCAGAGACCAGAATCATCACCATTACGCTGACCGACGCTGACCCGTACAAAGCCGCGGAAATGGCAAACCGGATACGGGAAATATCCTCAAAACAAATTCAGGAGGTAATGGATATCGAAGCAGTCAGCCTGGTTGACGCGGCAGATATCCCCTCAAGTCCCACATCGCCGGATTTCCGGAAAAATATACTGCTGGGCGGACTTGCAATGTCGGCAATCACCATATTTTGCCTGATCCTGGTATTCTTGTTAAACGATAAAATAAAAACATCGGAAGATGTGGGGGAAAAGTTGTCTTTAAATGTTCTGGGATCAATCCCACAGTTTAACCGGAAAAACCGGAAAAAGAAGAAGCCAAAATCCAGTCGGAGAGAGGACGCGGATAAAGAGGAAAATAATATCATACCAGGAAAGATTAAAGATGATATACCCGTAAGCGAAGCTTACAACACGCTGCGCAGTAATATCCAATTCTGCGGGAAGCATATAAAAGTGATTTCTGTCACCAGCTGTCTGTCAGGAGAAGGAAAGTCCAGTGTCTCCATGCAGATGGCGGTTTCCATGGCGGATATCGGAAAAAGAGTGCTCTTCATCGACGCGGACCTGCGCAAGCCCGCTTCCTCAAAGCAGATTAAAGTAGATCGTGGGATTCCGGGCCTGACCCAGTATCTGTCTGGTATGTGTGAAACCAGAGAGGTGCTGTTAAAAACAAACAGGAAAAATATGAATATGATTCACTCAGGTCCGGTACCGGCCAACCCATCGGAGCTGCTGGAAAACGGAAGACTGGAAGAACTGCTTGATGAGGTAAAATCGCAATACGATTACATAATCATCGACACGCCTCCGCTGGTTCCGGTCATCGACAGCGCCATTATCTCCAACATCTGCGACAGGATCATTATGGTCATCGAATGTAACCGGATCAGCTGCCGGCTGGCAGCTTCCGTGACGAAACAATTAAACAAAACCAATTGCCGCATTCTGGGTGTCATCTTAAATAAAGTAGATAACAATAAAAAATCCTCTTACGAAAAATATTATGACAGTACCTATTACAGGGAATATTACGGAAGGCATTGAGGGGGTCTTAAAAGGGCTGGGCTGAGAGGGAATGGGTGTACCCGGGCGGTACCCGGCGGCAGCTCTCGTGGGGACAAATCACTTCGGCCGGACCTAAGAACGTCTAACTCCGAAGGCAGGAGAACCTCTTATTAGCAGGGCCTGAAACAAACTCGCCAAAGGGCGGCTCGGACAGTGTTTCAGACCCTGCGAGGTTCTCCAGCCTTCTGCGTAAGACGTTCTAAGGCCCGGCCTCAAGTGATTTGTCCCCACGAGAGCTGCCGCCGGGTACCGCCCGGGTACACCCATTCCCTCTCAGCCCTATTTTACTATAAGCTTATTTACAGATTTATTTACCGGATATCTTATACTTAAGATTCATACACCGAAAACACTCACAGAAACCGGACGCAGGACGCTTCTGCTTTGGTGACCCGCTGGTTCCATGTTATGAATGTTCAGGATTCTGCGGGCGGATAAAACTTTGGGTCATTTTTAATATATGAAGTGCTATTTTTACTCTGTGAAACAGAACTTAATTTCCCGGGTGGGGAATTGGTTCTGATTCATGGGGTATTTTTGTTTGGTCATATTTTGCCGGGATGCTGCCGGCAGGCTACGGATCTTATGGAATGGAAGGTTTTACCAAAACTGGACAAGATTTTGGATATTTTCACAAGATTCTTCCCTGCGAACTCTTAGGGATTTTGATTACGATAGTATTGTAAAAATAATTCAATCCTTTAAGAAGGGGGAACAACTATGAAAAAAAGACAAAGACGCATCGCACTGCTGCTGGCAGGTGTGTTGACGGGAATGACACTGTTCACGGGATGCGGAACAGGGGATGGACAGGACACTGCTGCGAAGCCCGCTGCGCAGACGGAGGCGCCCGCAGCCAAAGATGATGCACAGCCTGCGCAAACTGACGACGCAAAGGGGGGCGATGGAGAAAAAGTTGAGATTTCCATGATGACCTTGTGGGCGGAGGACAATACCGAAAATATCGCGACTGGTGTCCGGGAGATGCTGGACAAATTCCAGACCGAGAACCCGAATATCGTGGTAAATGTGGAGGCGATCGGGGATCAGACCGCTTATTATACAAAATTAAAGACATTGGCTGCATCTAACAGCCTCCCGGATGTATTCGTTTGTAAAGGCTCCGAATTGGCCGCTTTTGCCAAGAACGGGCTGGTAGCTTCCCTGGATGATGTGCTGAATGCAGATCCGGAATGGAAGAACGGTTTTATTCCTTCCGCTTTTGCTGATATCTCCACCGGCGGAAGTATCTATGCGGTACCGTATTCCATGTTGAGTACCCATGTGATCTATTATAACAAGCAGATCCTGGCTGACGCCGGATATGACGCGTTCCCGGCGACCTGGGACGAATTCGATAAAATGATCAATGACTTAAAAGGCAAGGGGGTTACCCCCATCGCACTGGGCAACAAAGAGCCGTGGGTGGCGGAATCCTGTATCATGAGCTGCCTGGGTGACCGTTTCACCGGTTCTGACTGGTTCGCTTCCATCATGGACGGTTCCGGCGCCAAATTTACTGATCCCGAGTTCGTGGAAGCACTGGGCGCAATGCAGGAACTGGGAACAATGGGAGCATTTAATTCCGATATGAACAGCCTGAACAGTGACCAGCAGAAAACGCTGTACTTTAACGGCGAAGCCGCCATGTTTATGGAAGGCAGCTGGGCGGTAGGCGCAGTAACTGCCGGACCTGAAGAGATCGCTAAGAACACGGAAGTTGCGGTACTGCCCTCTGTGGACAAAGGAAAAGGGGAGGCGAAAGCGACCTCCGGCGGTTCCGGCTCCGGCTTTGCGGTTGGTATCAATAATTACGATGGAAAGAAAGAAGCGATCGCTTCCCTGTTAAAAGCTCTCAGCGGCGAAGACTACTCCAAGAACATCGCAGCCAAAGGCGAGCCGGTTGCTTACCTGGTAGACGACTATGATAAGAGCAATGTCTCCGAACTGGCTATGAAATACAACGCAATGGCGGAAAGCCTCGCCTTCACCCCGATCTATGATTCCTTCCTGGACCCTTCGGTCGTGGACGTGATGAACAGCAACCTTCAGGAGCTGCTGATCGGTGTCATCACACCGGAAGAATGCGCACAGAATATTCAGGATGCCCAGGATTCTCTGGGAAATTAATTGTACTTGTATAAAAGGAATGCAGACTGCGGTAAACGCCGGCAATCTATTAGAATCAGGAAGGCACTTTGAACATGAAAAAAGGAAATTCTCGTAAAATCAATCCCGCGACTCTGACCGCACTGGTCGGGCCGGGACTTGCAATTTATCTCTTCGTCATATTGATCCCGCTGTTTACGGCTTTTGGCTACAGCCTGACGGACTGGTCGCTGGGACCGGTTAAGAACTTCATCGGCCTTGACAACTACGCGGCTCTTCTGAAGGATAAGGTATTCTGGAGCTCTCTGACTCACAATCTGATTATTGTATTTGCCAATGTGACGATACAGATGGCTCTGGCATTTCTTCTGACCGTACTGTTTTCCTCGAAGGCTACGAAGTTCCGGGCTTTTCACCGGACAGTCATCTTCCTGCCGGTGGTGCTCTCAGCGGTAGTTGTGGGTTATATCTGGCAGATGGTGTACAGCAGCAATTACGGGATTCTCAACGCACTGCTGCGGGGAATCGGACTGGAGGGTTGGATCAGACCGTGGCTGGATGATCCGAAAGTAGTGCTGGCTTCAGTTACAGTTCCGCTCATCTGGCAGTATATCGGGGTTCCGCTGATTATATTCATGTCGGCGGTCCAGGGGATTCCCAAGGACATCTATGAGGTGTGCGAGCTGGACGGAGTGACGGGAGCCAAGAAAGCGATGTATATCACATTTCCGCTGATCCTGGATTCGATCAAGGTGGCCATTATGCTGAGTATCGCATCGAATATGCTGGTATTTACCCATATCTTTGTGCTGACGGGCGGAGGGCCCGGGACCAGTTCGATGGTTCTTGCCCAGTATGCCTATAACGTATCATTTGTGAGAATGAGATATGGATACGGCAGCGCGATCTCCATCGGGATCTTTGTGATCAGTTTTGCTTTGGTTATTATCTTTCGGAAACTGACGGAGGTAAAGGAATGAGACCGGTACGTAAAATTGGAAATTGTGTTTATAACCTCATACTGCTTCTCTTCTCTATCGCCTGTATTTTTCCGATTATATGGGTTGCGTACTCTTCGCTTAAGACAAAAGAAGAGTTTATGCTGGATATCGTATCCCTGCCGGCTCATCTGCAGTTTGAAAATTACCGGTCTGCGTTTATTGACGGAAAGCTGTATGTGAACTTTCTAAGCAGCGCGCTGAACACGCTGGTGACGGTGGCATTTGTCCTGATCTTTGCCTTTTGCATCGGCTATGTGCTGTCCCGCTATCAGTTCCGGGGAAGAAATGCGATCTATACATTATTCCTGGTGGGAATGATGACGCCGGTGTATGCGCTGCTGGTACCGTTGTTCGTACAGATGAAAGCGTTACATATGGAAGATAAATGGTTTACACTGATCATCCCTTATATCGCGATCCGGCTGCCGCTTGCGATCTTCCTGTTTGAAAGTTTTATCAAGTCCATCCCATGGGAGTTGGAGGAGGCGGCCTATATGGACGGGGCCACGGTCTTAACAACGATGAGCCGGATTATCCTGCCGCTTTGCAGGCCGGTTATGTCCACGTCACTGATCCTGGCGTTTCTGGATACGTGGAACGAGTTCCCGTTTGCGCTGGTCCTGGTGACTAAGGACAGGCTACGGACGCTTCCGGTGGGGCTTACGAATTTTAACGGACAGTTTACGACGAATTATACGACACTGATGGCGGCCATGATGATTTCTATTATTCCGGTTATCGTCGTGTACCTGCTGTTCAGCAAGAAAATTATTGAGGGAATGACGGCGGGAGCTGTCAAAGGCTAGGTGAGTGAATGATAAAGATAAATCGACATCCCGGCAATCCGATCGTCACGACGGGAGGCAGTGAGTGGAGAAGGGCGGCGGTATTTAATCCGGGTGTGCTCTATGATGACGGGAAATTCTATCTGTATGAGCGCTCGGCGGGATCGCTGACCCCTTTTCAGACAGCCATCGGACTGCTGGTCAGTGAGGATGGCATCCATTTTTCCCAGGCAGGGGAGGAGCCGGTTTTCACCGGAGCTATGCTGGGATATCCCATGGGCAGCGTAGAGGACGCCAGGGTAGTGAAGATCGACGGCACGATCTATATGTGTTACGCCCTTCAGCCATATGCGTTTGACTGCTGGCCCACCGGCTATACGCTGCCGGATTATTTCCCGGAGCATTATCCGCAGTGGAAGGAAAATGATACGGAACCGATGATCACCCGGTCCGGAATCGCAGTCTCCACGGATCACCGGCATTTTACACAATTGTGCTATACGACGCCGGCGGACATCGATGACCGGGATAACGCGCTGTTCCCGGAAAAGATAGACGGGAAATATGCGATTCTCAGACGACCGCTCTCCTATGTGGGCGAAGAGTACGGGACGGACATCCCGGGAATATGGATCTCCTATTCCGACGATCTGATGGAATGGTCGAAGCCGGAGCTGGTGGCTGTGGCGGAAAATCTCGAATGGGAGGGCACGAAGATCGGAGCGGCAGCGTCGCCGGTGAAAACCGAAGCGGGCTGGCTGTTGTTCTATCACGGCGTGGATGAATTCCATGTATACCGGGTGGGCGCCATGCTGTTGGATTTAGAACAGCCGGGAAAGGTATTGGCCCGGTCAAAGGATTTTCTGATGGAACCGGAAGAATATTATGAAAAGCATGGCCTGGTGATACCCAATACGGTATTTCCCACAGCTGCTATCTTGGTGGAAGATCTTCTGTATCTCTATTATGGCTGCTGTGACACCAGTATCGGACTGGCGCAGGTGCCGGTCCGGGATGTATTAAGCGCGCTGGAGCCGGTCTGATGACACGGACAGGATAAGGAAGGAATGCGAATGAAACAGAATTTATGGAAGAGGTTTTGCATGGGCTGCCTGGTGTTGACGATGATCGGTACACTGGGCGGCTGTTCCTCGAAGGAGACAAAACCGGTGGCCAAAGTCGGTGACGAAGTGATCGAGCAGGCCCTGGTCGAGGAACTGATGAACGGGAGGAAAGGCAGTATAAAGCTTTACTTTGAAGAGAAATACGATGTTGATCTGAGTGAAGATCCGGATGCCTGGACGAAAGCCTACGGCAATGATGGAACTCCCCTGGATTGTCTGAAGGAAGAGGCGCTTGAGCAGGCTGTTCGGATAAAAACCGAAATGGCCTACGCAAAAGAAAAAGGCCTGATCAAAACCACGGATTTTGACGAGCTGATGAATTACCAGCCCGAAAATATCACGGAAGCCTTCTGTGTTCCGGTGGAAAAAGAGGAGATACCGACTCTGGAACTATATGATACGGATGTATTCGGCAGCTACCAGGAGATTCTCGATTATGTCCTGAACCGGACGGTGCGCAATGATATCAGCGACCAGGAAGTGAAGGACTATGTGGCCGCCGAGAAGGCGGAAGGACTGAAAGCGTACATACGGATCAGTGAGGAAGAGGCGGCAGACATGGAACTGTTGACGGAAAATATCCTGAACGACGCACAGAGACTGAGCGTGGTCAGAGACCTGATCGTATCAGACAAATACGAAGCGCTGATGCAGGAGAAAACCGAGGGGCAGAAAGTGGAGCGTAACGCGGATGTTTATGAGGATTTGACATTGTAGATAAAAAAAGGAGAAAGAGAGGTTAGGGGATGCAGACAAGTAACTTGAAAAGATTGTCGCAGACACTGCTGTTTGGCCTTCTGTGTGTGATGGCCTGCCTGTTTATGGACAGCCGGGCGCTGGCGGCTGAAACGGGAAAAGTGATCTATGTCTCAGCAGAGACCGGAAGCGACAGGAATGACGGAAGCAAAGACGCTCCGTACCAGACGATTAACAAGGCTGCCCAGGAAGCGTATCCGGGGGATACGGTCCTTGTACAGGCAGGGATTTATCGGGAGACGGTAAGGCCGGCCCGGGGCGGTACCAGTGAACAGAACCGGATCACCTATGTGGCAGAAGATCCTAAAAATGTGGTAATCAAAGGTTCCGAGCAGATCACCGCCTGGGAGCAGGAGGGAGACATATGGAAGGTCGAGCTTGAGAATGATTTCTTTGGCGATTATAATCCATACACCAAAGGACATGGGAAAGATACGTTTGACTATTTTCCCATCTATAACTGCGGGGATGTCTACTTAAACGGGGAAGCCTATTACCAGAAGAAAGACAGCTCCGACGTAGCGAAAGACTCGAAGAGCTGGTGCTCCGTGGTGGATGAAAATACAGGTAGCACGACGATCTATGCCAACTTCGGAGATGCCGACCCCAATAAGGAGCTGGCGGAGATCAATGTGCGCCAGCAGTGTTTCGCGCCGGCCGAATGGGGACTGGCCTTTATCACAGTGGATGGATTCCGGGTGGAGCACTCGGCAAATATGTATTCGGACTTCCCGGGATATCCGGAGCATTGCCAGTCCGGTGCGATCAGCACCAACGGCGGACTCAAATGGATTATCGAGAACTGTACGATCATCCATGCGCGTTCCATCGCGATCGACATCGGCCTGCGCTGCGATATGTGGGCAGGTAACCGGGACCCCAGAAATAATCATCCCGAGGATAAAAAATATTTTACCAGCTACAAGGATATCGATAAGTACGGACAGCATATTGTCAGAAACAACCTGATCCAGAAAAGCGGCCAGTGCGGAATCGCCGGCGTGTTTTCCTGGAAATCCCAGATTCTGAACAATGTGATCGAAGACACCAACTACCGGAATGAATTCGTCGCGGCAGAGACTGCAGGAATCAAGCTGCACTACTGCAATGACGGTCTGGTGAAGGGCAACTATGTCCGCAATACCACCGGCGGCGGCACGGCAGGAATCTGGACTGACTGGGGCAACCAGGGTATCCGGATTACCCAGAACGTGGTTATCAAAAGCAACTGGGGTTACTACTGTGAAGCGGTCGTTGGACCGATCCTGGTAGACAACAATATCTTCATCGACAGCAACCAGTTCCGTTCTCTGGACGGCGCCGGTGTTGTATTTGCCAACAACTTATTCTTCAACGAAGGCATGGCCTACGACGGAGAAGGACGGAACTGTATGGTATTTGAGCCCCATACGATGAATGACAGGGAAGTGTATTCTTCTCCTCAGTATTTTATGTGGTATAACAACATTTCCATCAAAAAACCGATCGCCAAACCCAAAGGCACAAATAGCCGAATGGAAGGCAATGCGTCGAACGTTGGATCGAACTTTACCTACAGAGCCGGCACGGATTCGGTTACCATTTCATTTGACATGGATGATTCCGTATTCGGCGGACGCCAGATGGTAAATCCTGCTCTGATCGGAGATATCTATCCGGCAGGCGAAAGTATCCGGGCGATTGTGAATAAGGACTTCTTCGACAAGAAATATGATCAGGACAACATGGTGGCGGGACCCTTCGCGGATATCAAAGAAGGAAAAAATACCTATACCATTTGGCCGAGGGCAGATGTGACAGCTCCGGAATCCTCTGCGGTAACCGCTGAGAATCTTGCACTGGATAAGAAAACCGAATGTTCTACCCTGACAGGGGATAACACCTCCGGCAATGCGGTAGACGGCAACACCGGTTCCCGCTGGGAATCCGCCCAGACGGATAATGAGTGGTTCCTGGTAGACTTAGGCGACATCTATGATCTTACAACAGTGAAGATTATCTGGGAAAACGCATATGGAAAAGGGTATAACATCCAGGTATCCGAGAATAAAGAGGACTGGACGCCGGTTTATGCCACGGATAACGGAGACGGGGGCACGGATTTAATCGAATGCAAAGCCAAGGCCCGGTATGTGAAATTAACAGGGACAGAGCGCGGAAGCAAATTCGGCTATTCTATCTATGAGTTTGAAGTTTACGGAGCTCAGGATGAAACCACAACCGTCGCGCCGGTATTCGAAAAAATGGATGACCAGAACGTGGATGAGGGCAAGAACCTTACTTTCACCGTCCATGCAAAGGACAGCCAGAGCAAAGCCATCACCTATGGTGTGCTGGGAAGCCTGCCAAGAGGCGCGCAGCTGGATTCTGTGACAGGTGTATTCAACTGGACGCCGGACGCGGATCAGAGCGGCAAATATCCGATCAGCTTTACCGCTGACAACGGGGAGGAAAAGGCAACCAGGACATTGTTAATCACGGTAAATGACAAGCTGGCTGCGGACACGGCAGCTCCCGTATTCGAGGATCAGACCCTTACCGCATCCGATATCGGCGAGACCAGCGCAGTTTTGAGCTGGACAGCGGCGAAGGATGACAGCGGTGTGGCGGAATATCTGCTCTACCGGGATGGAAAGCTGATGAAATCCCTGGAAGCGGATCAGACCAGCGCAGAAGTAACCGGATTAAGCGCCGGCCAGAACTATCATTTCCGGGTACAGGCTGTGGATACTTACGGCAATGCCAGCAGCGAGGGGGAAGGACCTTCCTCCGAGGTAAAGACCCTGAGCGCAAATTATGGAGCGGCCCTCGGAATCTCAAAGACTTACCCGAAACAATATTCCGACTGGGCGAATTCCTTTGTAGCCGGAAACGGAAAGATCGGTATCATGGTATTCGGTGATCCGCTGAAAGAGACCACGATATTCAATGACAGGAAGTTCTTCATGGCTGCCACCACGGACAGACCTACCCGGCAGATCAATGATGTGAGCCAGGAAGATCTGGATCAGATCAAAGAGTACCTGGTGAACGAACAGTGGAAGGAAGCCAATACGCTGGCCAATCAGGTACATGGCTGGAAGGATGGCGGCGAGGGCGATAAGCACCCTGGTTACAAAATGATGCTGGAAATGCTGGGAGACGGAGGAACCGTACAGGATTATTCCCGGATCTGCGATTATTCTACCGGCGAGATCTCCGTAAACTGGACGGATGAGAGGGGAACATGGAGACGTACTTCCTTTGTATCCCGTCAGGACAACGTGGCCGTTCAGTATCTGACCAAGCCTGATCAGGCGGATGATTTCAGCTGTACCGTACAGCTGACCACAGACCCTGATATGCATATGGTGGACAGAGGCGTGACCTATACAGATGCTTCGACAGAGGATTATCTGAATATCCGTGCGGTCTATCCCAATGCGGGCGGCGCGGGATACGAAGGTGTCACGAGAGTAGTTACCGACGGAACCAAGAGCCTGGATGCTGATGGCAAGATGACCATTTCCAACGCTACCTATGTGCTGCTGTTAACGAAAAATGAAAAGTATTACACCGACTGTGAAGCTGGCTTTCGTGCCGGGACTCTGCAGGCGGAGCTAGCCAAAGTGACCGATAATTATGACACGCTGATGGAAGGCCAGATCGCTACACACAAAGAGATCTATGACCGTGTCAGTATGGATCTGAACGCACCTTCCGAGGAACGGATGCTTCCCAACGAAGAACTGCTGGCCATGCAGAAAACATCTGCGACACCGGTGCTGGCGCTTTACGAGAAGATCTTTGCGGCGGGAAGATATCATTATCTGTCTTCCAGCAGCGAGGTGGCGCCTCCGGATCTGTTAGGACTGTGGACCGGTGACAGCAAGGTTGGCTGGAGCGGATATTACCATCTGGATGCGAACTTAAATCTGCAGATATCCAGCGGAAATATCGGTAACATGCCGGAAGCGATGGAGGGCTACTTCCATCTGATCGAAGCCTGGAAAGATGATTTCCAGACTAACGCAATGAAACTGCTGAAGTGCCGGGGCTTATTGACCGGAGGTAATTCACCGGGAGAAATCTCCGGAATCATATCGTCACTGAATTACGATTATCCTTACCAGTATGTAACGGGCGGGGAAGCATGGTTATTGTACCCGTTCTGGGAATACTACCAGATTACCAGGGATGAGGACTTCCTTAGGAACGACCTGTATCCGATGATTAAGGAACTGGGCTATTTCTACGAAGACTTCCTGACCGAAAAAGATGAGAACGGCAACTTTATATTCGCAGGATCGATCTCTCCGGAAAACCGTCCGGCAGGATTGGACGCTGTTCTGGTGAACAATTCCACCTTTGATATCACGGGTGCCAGGTTCGCCCTGGAGACTCTGCTTGAGACCTGCGAAATCCTTGGAATAGAGGAAAGCGAAGATGCGCCGATCTCCAAATGGCAGTCGATCCTGAACGATCTTCCGCCGGTGCTGATCAATGACGACGGCGCCCTGGCCGAATACTCCTGGCCGAGCCTGATGAACAGGGAACAGTACGGACACCGCCATTCCAGCCAGCTGATTGGGGTATGGCCCTATGGAATGATCAATGCAGAGGATACGCCGGAGCTTTACGACGCAGCCCGGATTACCCTGCAGAAAAAAGACGGCGGCAGTTATGAAAACGCAGGACATGGCCTGCTCCATGCGGCTATGAATGCGGCGAAATTAAACAACGGGGAATCCGTGGGCGCGAAACTGATGCGGTTCTTAAAAGACGGGTTCTATTATGACGGCCTGACCACCGCTCACTATAACAACCGCGGAACCTTCTGTACCGACGTAGCCAACACCGTACCGGGTGTTATGATGGAAATGTGTATGTCTTCGGATGAGAATTCCATCGAACTGGCACCCGCCATCCCTTCTGGCCTGGCGACTGGCTCCATTTCCGGGCTGAAGGCTAAATGTCAGGTAACCCTCGACAATATGACATGGGATATGAACGAAGGAACCATCAACTGCACACTGACCTCAGATGTGGACCAGACGATCACCGTAATCGAGCGTTCCGGTATCGGAAGCTTCGAGACATCCGCGGATGTGGAGAATTCCGGGCTTGGGGACATCGCGAAAAAAGTTACCCTGAAAGCGGGAGAGAGTACGGATATCAGTATCCGCGTTGCCCAGGAAGTGGAGAGAAACCTGGCTCTGAATAAGCCTGCCTTTGCTTCCTCCCAGTCCAATGATGAGCAGCCCGCGCAAGCGGCCGTTGACGGAAGCATGGGAACCCGCTGGGGAGCAAGCGAAGAGCCTGACAACTGGTTCTATGTGGATCTGGAGCAGGAATATAACATCCAGAAAGTGAAGATCAACTGGGAAGATTCCTATGCGAAGCAGTATAAACTCCAGGTATCCGGTAACGGAACAGACTGGGAAGATGTGTATCTCAATGAGGATAACCAGGGAGGATTAAACGAAATAACCCTGGATGTCAACGCACAGTATGTGAAAATGCAGGGAATACAGAATTCCGGCCAGTGGGGAATCTCCATCTGGGAGTTCGAAGTATACGGGGAAACCCCGAAGCCTCCGGTGAACCTGGCATTGAACAAGCCGGCAGCAGCCAGCAGCTTTTCGGAAGGCCAGCAAAGAGATCCCTTCTATGCGTTTGACGGAGACACGGGAACACGCTGGGGATGCTCGGAAGACCCGGACAACTGGATCTATGTGGACCTGCAGGATACCTATCTCATAGACTCTGTAGTTTTGAACTGGGAGGATTCTTACGCCAGAGAATATAAGATCCAGGTCTCGGATGACGCACAAGAATGGACGGATGCCTATGTAGTGACTGACAGTCCCGGCGGTGTCGAAAAAATAAAACTGGATCAGCCGGTAGAAGCACGCTATGTGAAGATGCAGGGCGTCAGAAAAGCTGGCCAGTGGGGCTACTCTATCTGGGAATTTGAAGTGTACGGCAGGGAACTGCCTCCTCCGGAGAACGTAGCATTGAACAAACCTGCTTACGCCATGAGTCAGTCCAATGAAAACCAGGGACCGGAGAAAGCATTTGACGGTATCACAGACAGTAATGATTCCAGATGGGGCGCCAGCGAGAAGGAGGACAACTGGATCTATGTAGACCTGGAAGCCTACTATGATATTTCCAATATCAAAATCTTCTGGGAAGCTTCCTATGCAATGGAATATAAAGTACAGGTATCCATGGACGGCAAAAACTGGACCGATGTCTATGAACAGACGAATTTCGAAGGCGGACTGGATGACATTGCGCTGGAAACCACGGCACGCTATGTGAAGATGCAGAGTGTACGCAAGTCCCTGCAATGGGGAATCTCGATCTATGAGATGGAAGTCTACGGAAGGCTGTCCAAGGACCAGAATCCGGATCTGAACCATGCGCCTGTATTTACGGAAATGGAACCTCAGACAGCAGCCGTGGGAGAAGAGATCACGTTCCAGGTAGCGGCAGCAGATGAGGATGGCGACGAGCTGACCTATGCACTGACAGAAGGACAGCCCGACGGAGCCGAGTTCGATGCGGCCACAGGAACTTTCCGCTGGACACCGGAGGAACCCGGAAATATCGAGCTTACGTTCACCGTAACAGACGGAAAAGAGACCGCAGAGATGACCGTTACCATTCAAGTAAGCGGTCTTACAGATACCACAGCACCGACATGGCCGCAAGGCAGCAGCCTGACCGCGTCCGGGATAAGTGCGCAGGCGGTTAAGATTACCTGGCCCCAGGCACAGGATGACACAGCGGTCATCGCTTATCTGGTCTATCTGAATGACGAATTGACAGATACACTGGAAGGCAGTGCGGTCGATTATACTTACCTGAATCTGAGTCCGGAAACGGAATATACACTTAAGGTGGCAGCAGCCGATGCAGCCGGTAATCTAAGCGATGCTCTGGAAACCAAGGTATCTACCACCGCACAAGGCACAACAGATAAGAACCCGCTGATCGATGCGGTTGCCGAAGCCAGAGCAAAAGATGAGACATTATATACGGCGGATACCTGGGAAGCTTTACAGAACGCCATATCCGAAGCGGAAGGTGTTATATTGGATGAGAATGCGACGCCGGAAGCTGTAGCGGAGCAGCTCACGAAGCTGGATGCCGCGGTAGCAGGACTGGTGAAAAAGCCGGCGGATACCAAAGCGTTGACAGATGCACTGGCAGAGCTGGAAGGCAGGGATTTGACCCAGTATACGGATGAAACTGTGCAGGCATTAAACGCGGCGGTACAAGAGGCGCAGGATCTGCTGGCACAGAATCCGGGCATCGATGACCAGGAACTGGTTAATCAGAAATTGGATGCCCTTAATAATGCGGTTGACGGATTAGTGAAAAAACCGGCGGATACGAAAGCACTGGCGGATAAACTGGCAGAAGCGCAAGGCAAGGACCTGACCTCGTATACGGATGAAACTGCCGGAGCCTTAAAGGAGGCGATCCAGGCGGCGAAAGATCTGTTGGCCCAGAATCCGACGATCGATGCGCAGGAACAGGTAAACCAGAAACTGGAAGCCCTGAACCAGGCAATCGCGGGACTGATCGAAAAAGAACCGGAACCGACGCCTACGCCGACCCCTACGCCCACACCGACGCCAACCCCGACGCCTACACCCACACCTACGCCAACCCCTACGCCAACCCCTACTCCTACGCCAACCCCGGATGGATTCTATGACCTTGACGAGACTACGGGAATTTATGCACAGGCAGTGAGCAAAGTAGTGCCGGAGGATACACAGCTTCAGACCTTTGTACTCACGGAGGAGGAGCAGATTAAGGATATCGAAGCTGCACTTGACCAGGTAAGCAGTAAGTTCACGGTATTTGATATCAGCCTGATCAAAGACCATTCAGCCGTAAAACCCAACGGAAAGGTTCAGGTAAGCATACCGGTTCCGGCGGGATATGACACGACTAAACTGGCGCTGTATCACTTTGGCAGCGGAGAAGGCATCCATTTTGAAATAATCGATGGATATCTGGTATTTGAGACCGACAGTTTCAGCAGATATGTGGTCGCGGAAAAGAACAAGACACCGCAGCCGTCCACGGATGACCAATCCTCTGGACAGTCCCACAGCCAGGATTCCCAGACCACAGCGGCGCAGACTTCCGATGAAGCGCCGGTTGGATTCCTGATCATGCTGACAGCAGCAGCTGGAATCGCGATTCTGGTGATCTGGAAAAAACGCAGAAGTTTAACACAGGAATAAGCAGCAAAACTCCCGGCCAGGAGGGTGTCCCAAATCATCCGGCAGATGCAGGAGGGCACCCGGCTGACGGGAATACCAGGAAAAAGCACAGATAGGAAGGACGGGACATGAGTCAGGAGCTTTTATTCCTGGAGCCGATTTTTAAAGAAAAGATATGGGGCGGGGGACGTCTGAAACAGGAATTCGGTTACCCCGTCCCTTTTGAAAAGACCGGGGAATGCTGGGCGGTGAGTGCCCGGCAGGATGGGGACTGCCGTGTGATAAGCAAAACCTACCGGGATTGGACCTTAAGTGAGCTGTGGAACAGGAAGCGGCAGCTGTTCGGGAATCTGCCGGGGGACCAGTTCCCGTTGCTGATCAAGATTCTGGACGCCAGGGAAGATTTAAGTATCCAGGTGCATCCGGATGATACTTATGCCAGGCTCCATGAAAACGGCCAGGCGGGGAAATCTGAATGCTGGTATATCCTGGACTGTGAGCCCGGGGCATCTGTCATACTCGGGCACCGGGCGGCCAACAGACAGGAATTAAGAAAACTGGTCCTGGAGAAACGATGGGAGGAACTGGTGCAAAAGATCCCGGTACACAAAGGGGACTTTTTCCAGATCGATCCTGGCAGTATCCATTCGATCGGGGGAGGAATCCTGATCCTGGAGATCCAGCAGAACAGTGATCTGACCTACCGGGTCTATGATTTTGACCGGTTGGACGATAAGACGCCCAGGGAGCTTCAGCTGGAACAGAGCCTGGAAGTGATGCAGGCCCCTTACCGGCCGGTACCCATCGAGGCCAAAACCATCAGCGGACGGAATTACAGAAGGACTGAGCTATATCAGTGCAGGCATTATAGTGTCGGCAAACTGGAGACATTCGGACATACGAGATTGGAAACGGGCAATTTTATATGCCTCAGTGTGATCGGAGGAAACGGATGGATCGACGGAGTTCCATTAGAAAAAGGAGACCATTTGATTATACCAAATGGTTACGGCAGCTTTATTTTGGAAGGAAAGCTGACCATCATTACATCGGCACCAGGGGTGCGAAAAGCCGTAGCGCAGGGGTACTGACGCGTACGGCTTTTGGCCGTTTCTATGCCTGTACCGGAAAGTAGACGTTCATTACTGTTTGTGCCGCCAACGAAAAGGCGGCGGAATGGAGTTTGGGATGAAAAATAAATTCAGCAGCCTGCAGTACAAAATAAATATCATCGTACTGCTTATCGCGGTAATTCCGATTATTTTGGTGGGGACGATCTCTTACCGGCAGTCTGTGAAAATCGTCAACAATCAGATTACGCAGGCGAATTTGAATACCGTCCAGCAGACGGCGGATAATATCAATTCCATGTTCGTGGCTTTGGACTCTATGGTAATGGAGATGTGGAGGGATGAAGCGTTTATGGAATGCCTGCGTCCGTCCTCTCCGACCTCCAGGGAATTAGTCTATGATCTGCTGGCGGCGCAGCAGCGGGTCAATCACTATATTGTATTCAATACAGATGTATACTCCGTCTATGTAAAAGCTTATAACGGGCTGGAGTTCGACACCATGAGCGCGAAAAATACGATCGAACCGGAACTGGAGCAGCAGCTGGTAAAACAGCAGGGGAAATGTACGATCATCCAGGATCAGATCCTGGATTTTGACGGTTCTCCTCAAAATGTATTTTCTCTGCTGAGGGTCTTAAAAGATCCAAGTGACCTGTCCAGGGATTTCGCGATTATTAAGGTAAATGTGCTGGAAAAAGACGTGTCCGGTATTTATCAGTCGAATTTGCTGTGCGAGGGCAGTGAGACAGTCATCGTGGATCAGGATGAAAAGATCGTATCCGCTGTGAAGAAGGAAGATATCGGAAGCTTTCTGGGGGAGAAAGGGTTTAAAATAGAGGATACGGACAAGGCCGGTAATTATTTTACAAAAGAGATCAACGGGGTGAAATGTCTGCTGACTGCGGTCAACTTAAAAGCAACGGGATGGAAGCTGGTAAATTATGTTCCGTTAAAAGAACTTACCAGGGACAGCCGCATCATTCAGCAGGTGACGGTACTGACCATCGTGATCAGTATCTTTTTCTGTTTCCTGTGTACCAGTATCTTCACCAAGAGTGTGCTGAAGCCTTTGCGGGAGCTGGCCCGGTCCATGAGTAATCTGGAGAAGGAAAATTTCAATATCGTATTGCCGGAAGAGGGACAGGATGAGGTGGCTTTGGTTTGCCGCAGCTTTAATAAAATGACGAAAAAGTTAAATGAGCTGATCAATGAGGTATATGCAGTTCAGATCAAACAGAAAGAGGCACAACTGCAGGTGTTATATGAACAGATCAATCCTCATTTTTTATATAATACGTTAAATACGATCTACTGGATGTGCAAGATCGAGAAAGCATGTGAGAGTGCAAAGCTGGTGGACAGCCTGTCCAAGCTGTTCCGGCTGAGCCTGAACAGCGGGAGCGAATTTACCACAGTGGAGAAGGAGATCGAATATCTGAACTATTATATCGCCATACAAAAGAAGCGGTATGAAGAAACGATCGCGTTCGAACTGGATATCGAAAAGGGCACACAGGAATGCAGAACGATCAAGCTTGTATTCCAGCCCCTGGTGGAAAATGCCATTTACCATGGAATCGAGAAGAAAGGGAGTAACGGGACGATCCATATATCGGTCTGGCGGGAGGAGAAAAGCCTGTATTTCCAGGTGCAGGACGACGGAGCCGGGGCGGACGAACGAAGTGTGGCCAGGCTGCTGACCCAGCCGGGTGAGGATAACCGGGGGTTTGCCATTCGAAACGTACACGACCGTGTCCGGCTTCATTATGGGGAGCCCTATGGACTTAAGTTTAGGAGCAAGATCGGGTCAGGGACGGTAGTGACTGTGACACAGCCATTAGAGGAGGAGAATCTATGACAAAGGTTATTCTGGTAGATGACGAGGCGATCGTCCGCAGAGGGATCGCCTGCAGTGTGGGATGGGAAAAATATGGAGTGGAAATAGCGGCGGAGGCTCCCAATGGGGAGATCGCACTGGAAAAATGTCTTGAGATAAAGCCGGATATCGTGATCACAGATATCCGTATGCCCCAGATGGATGGGCTGGAATTAGCGCGCAGATTAAAGGAACAGCTTCCGGACACCCGAATCATTATTCTGAGCGGATACGAGGATTTTGCCTATGCGAAACAAGCGATCGTGATCGGTGTGAATGAATATCTGGTAAAACCGGTCAATGAGCAGGAACTGATCGATACGATCCGCAGGCTTCAGGAACAGATCCGGGAGGAACAGACGAAAGACGATGGCAGAAAGCAGTCGGAAAACCTGGTCAACCGGAATATCGCCGCCCTGCGCACCAGATTTGCCCATCGTCTGTTGATGCGGGAATTTAACGAGCGGGATGTGATCCTCAGTGAGGCATCGGAACTGAAAGTGAACCTGTCTGGCTGCCGCTACGGGGTTTTTCTGATTGATCTGGATATCGCATACGAAATACTGGGAAAGGGCATGGAGAAAGACAGGGAAATCTACAAATTTGCGGTTTGCAACATCGGGGAAGAAATCCTGTTCCGGAACACATCCGGCAAAGGCATGGTCATCTGGACGGAGCGGATGAGTTTTGTGGGAATCATGAGTATGGAACGGCTGGAGCGCTTCTCGCAGCTGGATATCTTAAGGGAGGTGCAGGAAGCCCTGGAACTTTATCTGGAGCTGGATGTCTCCATTAGCCTGGGGAACATCTATCCATCGATCCTGTCGGTTCCCGACTCTTATGAGGAAGCAAAGGAAGCCATGGCGGAACGTTTTTATACCGGAAGGCGCAGTATACTGGCATATTCTGAGTATCAGGAGGAGAAGAAGAGGGACTATCATTACCCGCTGTCTGAAGAGAAAAAAGCGGTAAAATATCTGGAGGCCATGGATGAGGAAAGCCTGTGCCGGCTCTTGAATGATATCTTTGAAGCATTTGCCCAGGCACGAATCCAGGAGACGAAGGTAAAGGATTTTTGCTGCCGGCTGGTCAATGCGCTGACCAACCGGGCGGAAGAGCTGGGAGTTGACAGTTTTGCCTGTCTGGAAAAATCCCTGAATGTCTATGTGGATATCCAGAAATTCAGGCTGCTGGATGAAATCCGGGTGTGGGTTCTGGACCTGGCGGGAAAACTGCAGCAGGGAATGCGGGAAAAAAAGAGCAGAAATTATTCCAATATCGTCGGGATCGCTATGCGTTATATGCGCGAGCATTACCAGCAGGACCTGACTCTGGCGGAGATATCCGATCGGATCGGGGTCTCTCCCAGTTATTTCAGTAAAGTATTCAAGCAGGAGACCGGGATTAATTTTGTGGACTGGCTGAACCAGCAGCGGATCGAGAAGGCCCAGCAGATGATGCGGGAGGGAAACAGCAAGATCTATGAGATCGCGGAGGAGGTCGGTTTTTCCGATTACAAATATTTCTCCATGATCTTTAAGAAATACACCGGCTGCACGCCGAAACAGTATCAAAAAGGAAGAATGAAATAACCCGGCGCATCTGCTGTGCCGGTCATTGGAAGATCAGTTATCAGAGGATCAGTTCATGGAGGATAAGACATTGGAGGATAACAGGAAGAACGGGAAGAGGGTTGAACAGATGATACACTCTCCCCTGAATATAAGGCGCGCTAAAAGCGCCGCGGAAAGAAAATATGAGGAATGGTGCGCCAGTCCATATTATGATGAAGAAACCAAGAGGGAATTACAGGGGCTTACGGCTGCCAAGATCGAGGAACAGTTCGGCAGCGATCTGGAATTCGGAACCGGAGGGATGCGGGGCATCATGGGAGCAGGCACGAACCGGATGAACCGCTATGTGGTGCGCAGGGCTACCCAGGGATTGGCCAATGCGCTTCTGAAACAGTACAAAACCCAGGGGGAAAGAAGGGACAGCCAGGAGGGGAAGGAGGCCCGGCCAGCGCTTCAGGTGGCCATCGCCTATGACTCCAGGAACAATTCGGCGAAGTTTGCCATGGAGGCCGCGGTGTGCCTGTGTGCCAATGGAATCAGGGTCTGGCTGTATGAATCCCTGCGTCCTACCCCGCAGCTGTCGTTCACCGTACGGCGGCTTTCCTGCGCGGCCGGGATCGTGATTACAGCCAGCCATAACCCCCCGGAATACAACGGCTATAAGGTATACGGCGGTGACGGGGCCCAGATCACAGCTCCTATGGACCGGGAGATCATGGAGCAGATTCAGGACATACACAGCACGGCCCGGATCCGGATTATGGACGAGACGAAGGCCCGGGAGAGCGGCTTGCTCCGCCTGGCCGGAGATGATATGGATGTCCGGTACCTGCAGTCGGTAAAAAGCTGCCTGTTGGAGGCGGAAGCCGTAAGACAGACGGCAGGCAGCCTGAGGATCGTATATACACCGCTCCATGGCACCGGAAATGTTCCGGTGAGAAGACTGCTTAAGGAATTGGGATTTGTGAACACATTTATCGTAGAGGAGCAGGCAGTGCCGGATGGTGATTTTCCCACCGTATCCAGTCCAAACCCGGAGAATCCCGAAGCCTTCTCCCTGGCCTTGCGGCTGGCAAAGCAGGCGGATGCGGATCTGGTGTTTGCGACGGACCCGGATGCGGACCGGTTTGGCGCCTATGTGAAAAAAGGCGGGGGCGGATATCTGGCGCTTACCGGTAATATGGCGGGGGCCCTCATCTGTGAATACCGGCTGGAACGCTTGAAGGAAGCGGGGAAGCTGCCGGAAAACGGTGCCATCGTGACAACCATCGTGTCCGGTAAGATGACGGAGGCTATCGCCGCCCGATATGGTGTCCACCGGATGGAGACTCTCACCGGCTTTAAGTATATCGGGGAACAGATCCGGCGGTTTGAGCAGGAGGGTAATTATGAATTCTTATTTGGTTACGAAGAGAGCTTCGGCTGTCTGGCCGGAACTTATGCCAGGGATAAAGACGCGGCCTGCGGCGTGCTGTGCCTGTGCGAGGCAGCGGCTTATTACAGGAGCCGGGGCATCAGTCTGGCAGAGCAGATGCAAAAGCTTTGGGACACATACGGATACTATCAGGAACATCTGGTCAGCAGAACCGCAGCAGGCATGGACGGTATGGAGAAAATCCGGCAGACCATGGAAAGGCTGCGCAGAGAACAGCCAGACGAAATCATGGGATATCAGGTACAAAGAGTCCGGGATTATCTGACCGGAACCGTCTATAATAAGACAGGACATCCGATGGGGAAAACAAAGCTTCCCGCATCCAATGTCCTGTACTATGAGCTGGAGGATTCAGCCTGGTGCTGTGTCCGTCCCTCCGGCACAGAGCCCAAAGTGAAGTTTTATTGCGGCGTCAGGGGAAAATCCGGGGAGGACGCCATTAAGAGGTCGGAGGAGCTCTGTAATTGGAACGGCTGGCTTTAACCTTCCAGCTTCAGCAGCCTGCAGTAATCCTTCTGCGTATCCAGCACACACTGCCCGATCAGTTCGATAAAGGGATCGGGGTTTTTGCGGGTCTGGGCTTCGATCAGAGCATTCACATATTCCTCTTTCCGGTCGGGAGAGATCGAGACAGCGCTGTATCCGTCGCGGATCAGCAGATAGTTCATCAATAATCTGCCGGTCCGCCCGTTTCCGTCGGTAAACGGATGGATATCCAGCAGCCGTTTCAGCGCCATAGCCGCCCGCTCGATGGGATGCAGTGTGGCTGCGGAGGATAGGATCTGATCGATAAAGTGGGACATCAGATGAGGAACATCCTCCGACAGAGGGGGGATATATTCCGTTCCGGGTATATAGACCGGCATATCCCGGTATACACCGGCGGTATCCAGATCGATTTTCTGGTAAAATAGAAAATGCAGTTTTTTGATCATATCTTCGGTCAGCGTGGCCTGCGGGTCTCTGGCACAGGAGAGCATGTAATCATAGGCGTTGGCGTGCCCCACCACCTCAAGATAGGCTTTCAGAGGTTTTTCACCGGATACGGTTCCTTTTACCAGCAGCAGCCTGGTTTCCTCCAGTGTCAGTGCGTTGCCTTCCAGAGCGTTACTGCTGTAGGAGAGGCCGGTTCGGAAATAGCGGTCCAGGGAAGCCTGTTCATCCGCCGGTATGGAGCGGGCGGTCTTAAGCCGGTCCCTGTAAGTGTCTGCTTCCTGGAAAAGATTCTGTTTCATCATGTCGATCACTGCCCTTTCTTGCATATAATATTTTTAACGGATTCATTCTGGTGTTCCATCCGGCCAGAAACCATAGTATCAGCACTAGGTACTTACTAAATTATAACACCGGGAAAAGTGTGCAGCAAGGGGGCAGGGTGATAAACGGATGGGATCTAAACGGATGGGATCTATATTGGCTTACGTGAATTGTTTGCCAGTTTTTTCACACTGTTTCGTTCAACCAGCTCGGTGGAGATTTCAATTTTAATATGATTTTCCGGTTTCTTATAAAGCTGCCGGTCCAATAAAGCAACAGCAGCTTTTCCCAGAGCTTCTTTCGAAACCCGCATGGTGGAAAGAGGAGGGTCCAGCATATGGGGTGGAAAAAAGCGGTTGAAATGGTTGTGACAGGTAAGAAATCCGCAGAGTAAGCTTACAGATATTGCCTAAAAGAGGCTGGCGGGAAATGAACAAGTCATACCAGATATGGAAATAATAGCAGATTTCACATCAATATCTGGTAGGCTAATTCTATTTCCCGACAGCCCCTTGCCGCAATTTTGCATCAAAAAAAGCGGATAACGGGAATCGAACCCGCCTATCCAGCTTGGGAAGCTGGTGTTCTACCAATGAACTATATCCGCATCGCATATACTATTATGTGTGGTTTTATGCAAAAAGTCAAGAAAAAATTTTAATTCGGCAGTATAACCAAATCTTCCAGAAACTACGTGGAGAAAAGGGCCTGTCCCCGTATACCGGCCCATCCGAAAAAAAACGCCAAAGCATATTTAACCCGGGTCCTGACATATAATGAAGCAACCGCCAATTTAACCGGAGAACCTATGCAGGATATCGTAATCAAAATTATGAATGAATATGGTTATCTGGGCATCATATTCCTGATCTTTATTGAAAATATATTTCCGCCCATACCGTCCGAGGTCATTTTAACCTTCGGCGGCTTTCTGACCACCTGTACCGTGATGAATGTACCCGG
The DNA here is from genome assembly GCF_032380655.1 of Diplocloster hominis. Classification (NCBI taxonomy): domain Bacteria; kingdom Bacillati; phylum Bacillota; class Clostridia; order Lachnospirales; family Lachnospiraceae; genus Diplocloster; species Diplocloster hominis. The sequence goes on from NZ_JAWDIY010000029.1 coordinate 41,357, forward strand.
CGTGGTCGTTTTCGCCACGGTAGGGTCCGTGATGGGCGCCTTTCTTCTATACTATTTAGGCTATTTTCTTTCCCCATCCAGGCAGGAACAGCTGATCAACGGAAAAGCAGGAAAATTCCTGCACCTGAAAATGGAAAGCTTCCAAAAGGGACAGTCGTGGTTCGAAAAACACGGGAACACGACCGTCTTTTTCTGCCGTTTTATCCCCATTATCCGCAGTGTCATATCCGTACCGGCAGGGATGGCAGGAATGGACATCGGAAAATTCACGATACTGACGACCCTCGGGTCCTTCGGCTGGAATCTGGTATTAGTATCCCTGGGAGCCTGGGCCGGCAAGTCCTGGGAAAGAATCGCAGGCTACATGAAGGAATATGCGCTGGTGGGAAAAGGAATCCTGATCGCGGCCGTAGTAATCTGGATTTACCGCTGGCTTAAGCGCAAGAAGAAAACTATCTGTGAAAAATAATTGGCTCCCCTGGAGGATGGCTGCAATAATGGTTAGCACCGAAGGTTTCAAAGCTCCCAGATGCCCTTTTGACACAAACGGGCATCCTTCATACGATTGGCCTTTCGCAACTCAGTAGCTGCCCAACGAATATCATACTGCCAGGTGTAGAAAAGATCTCCGGAATTCCTAAGTTCATCCTGATAATGCTCCCATACATATTTACATACTCCGATAATATCCGATTGTCCTCCCAAAGCCCTAAGCGATTGATACAGAACTTCCGCTAAATCGACTCTAGTCATGGCGTTACCTCCCTTAACTTTATAACATTAGGTTCATTATAGCATATCGCAGCCAGAGCGAGAGAAACTATTTTCTGTTTTTCGTTATATCAAGTATAAAGTGCCGCCTATTTCTTTAATTTTCAAAGAGAATTCCTCCTCCCCTATGGATGAGTAAAAAATTTCATGCTATAATGAAACAGACTTGCAGATTCGTAATCCGGGAAAAGAACAGGAGGTAGGAAACGATGAGCTATGCAGACGATTTATTTATCCGTATGTGTAAAGACATACTGGAAAACGGGACAAGTACGGAAGGAGAAAAGGTCCGCCCTCACTGGGAGGATGGGGCCTCGGCCTATACGATAAAGAAATTTGGTGTTGTGAACCGGTATGATTTATCCAGAGAATTTCCGGCGCTGACCTTAAGGAAAACCGCGGTTAAGAGCGCTACCGATGAAATGCTCTGGATCTGGCAGAGAAAATCCAATAACATCCAGGATCTGAACAGCCATATCTGGGACAGCTGGGCCGATGAGGAAGGTTCGATCGGGAAGGCGTACGGTTACCAGATGCAGGTGAAACATCAGTACCGGGAAGGGCTGATGGATCAGGTAGACCGGGTGATCTATGATCTGAAACATAATCCGTACAGCAGACGGATTATGACAAATCTGTATGTACATCAGGATCTGCATGAGATGAATCTGTATCCCTGCGCATATAGTATGACTTTTAATGTCACGAAGGAAAAGAACAGTGATAAGCTTAAGTTAAATGCGATTCTGAATCAGCGGTCCCAGGATATCCTGACGGCAAATAACTGGAATGTGGTACAGTATTCGGTGCTGGTATATATGCTGGCCCAGGTCTGTGACATGGTCCCGGGGGAACTGGTACATGTCATCGCGGACGCCCATATTTATGACCGGCATATACCACTGGTGGAGGAACTGATTACCCGCCCCACATATGCAGCTCCTACATTTAAGCTGAACCCGGAAATTAAGAATTTCTATGACTTTACAGTCCGGGATATTACAGTGGAAAATTATGAGGCCGGACCTCAGATTACCAATATACCGGTGGCCATATAAGCCGAAGGATTTGATAAAGGAGCAGACAAAAAAGGTGCTTGGAAAAGGAGTTATCAGAATATGAATATAATTGTAGCAGTAGACAGCAACTGGGCGATCGGAAAAGATAACAGCCTGCTGGTCAGCATTCCGTCGGATCACAAATTTTTCCGGGAGATGACTACGGGTAAAGTGGTGGTGCTGGGACGTAAGACACTGGAGACGTTTCCCAATGGCCTGCCGCTTAAGAACCGCACGAATATTATTCTTTCCACGGACCCGGCTTATCATGTAAAGGATGCCATTGTGGTACACAGTGTGGACGAGCTGTTGGAAGAACTGAAGAGATATCCGTCCGGGGATGTATTCATTATCGGAGGAGAGAGCGTATACCGGCAGCTTCTGCCTTATTGTGATACGGCCCACGTGACCAAAATCGATCACGAATATGATGCCGACAGCTATTTCCCGGATCTGGATCAGATGCCGGATTGGGAGATTACCGGAGACAGCGAGGAACAGACGTATTTTGATCTGGAATACCGGTTTTTGCGCTATCAAAAGAAATAAAAGTAAGAGTACGGAATAAGGTTGGAGAAAGACATGGACGTAAAAGACAGGATCAGGCATGTGGTAGAGCCTGTATTGACAAAAGAACAAAAGTGTCGCTTCCGCGAATATTATCCGGGTAAGATCTATAGAGTGGAGCGAAATATCGGCTTGGTTGTTGCAGGAACCCAGTTCTGTATGATGCTTATCTTCTTTTTCCTGAAGGGTGACTACGTAATGGAGGGAGACGGAAGATTTTATTTGTATTTATATCTGTATCTGTTTCTGGTGACAGTCATCCTGATTCCGGTTTATATGAATCTTGTGAGACGAAAAAAATATGCTGTTCTGGCCTGGCTCAGACGGGGGTATGTGCTCGCCATGTGTGTCTGGGTTATGGGGATCACAGTACTTGACCAGATACATGGCAGCGGACTGGGAGTATTCTGTTATCTGATTCCTACCATGGCGGCTGTTTTGCTGATGTCACCGGCGGAGAGTTTTGTGATATTCGGCGGCCAGTGGATTGTCCTTTTGCTGATCCTGACCATGATGGGTATCAATCCGGACAACCTGTTTTCCAGCATTGTGAACAGTTTCTTTGTCACTGTTCTGGCTGTCTTTATTTCTATGAGGTATTACCGCAGTATGGAGGTGGAATTCCGGGACAGGGATATAATCGAGTCCCAATATAAAGAGATCGAAAAAGTAAATGAAAAACTGAGTGTCATGGTGAATACGGATCAGCTGACCGGTTTAAATAACCGAAGGTATCTGTCGGAGGTGATCTCCGGCAAGTTTGAAGAGTATAAGACTCAGAATTGTTTTATGGAGATACTGATGCTGGATATTGATTTTTTCAAACAGTATAATGATACTTACGGACATGTACAGGGCGACGCCTGCCTGCGGGAGATATCCTCCATCATCAGAGATTGCATCAGTCAGGAGAACGTAGTGGTAATTCGATATGGCGGGGAAGAGTTTCTGATTATGCATTGCCTCCCTGGAGACTGCCATTGCATCGGTGAAAACGGCGCAGGGGACAGTCTGGCGGATTGCATCCAGGCCAGGATTCGTAAGGCGGGGATTCCAAGAAATGATACCTTCCGGGATCATGTTACTGTAAGTATCGGAATCTGGCGGGGCCGGCTGCAGCAGTCGGATCATATGGAAAAACTGATATCCCACGCGGATGAGGCTCTTTACAAGGCGAAGAAGGCGGGAAGGGACTGCGTTCAATATTATTGATACAACATTATATCTTGATTGCGCGCAATCATGCCCCTCCTAGGGAATGCACACTTCGCGCTAAGGAAAGTGCTCCGGCGCAGACATAATGTCTGTCGACATTATTTCATATAAATAAACATTGACAATCAAAGGAAAAAGGTCAATAATAGGAAAATAAATTCAGTATACGGAAGGAAGAGGAGCAGTATGTTAGATATCAGAGTTGAGAAAACCACAAGTCCGAAGCCGATTCCGGACAAAGATAATCCGCTGGTATTCGGTACGATCTTTACGGATCACATGTTTGTCATGGATTACGAAAAGGAAAAGGGTTGGTATGACCCCAGGATCGTGCCTTATGCACCGATCTCCTTGGAGCCCTCCGCCATGGTATTCCATTATGGCCAGGAAATGTTCGAGGGACTCAAGGCATATAAGACCGAAGATGGCAGGACCCTGCTGTTCCGCCCTGATAAAAATATAGAGAGAGCTAATAATTCTAACAGAAGGCTGTGTATCCCCGAGATCAATCCGGAGGATTTCCTGCAGGCCATCAAAGCTGTGGTAAAAATGGACGAAGCCTGGATTCCCGTGAAAGAGGGTACCTCCCTTTACATCCGTCCCTTCGTGATCGCAACCGATCCGTTCCTGGGGGTCAGACCGTCCGATACCTATAAGTTTATGATCATCTTATCGCCGGTCGGCGCTTATTATCCGGAAGGCTTAAATCCCGTGAAGATCTGGATCGAGGACGAATACGTCCGTGCGGTCAAGGGCGGAATCGGAGAGGCTAAGACCGGAGGAAACTACGTGGCCAGCCTGGCTTCCCAGGTAAAGGCTCATGATGAGGGATATTCCCAGGTACTCTGGCTGGACGGCGTGCACCGCAAGTATATAGAAGAAGTCGGTGCCATGAATATTTTCTTCAAGATCAATGGAACAGTAGTTACACCCAAACTAAACGGCAGTATCCTTCCGGGTGTTACCAGGAATTCCTGTATCGCGCTTTGCAGGGAATGGGGCCTGCCGGTGGAAGAACGGCAGATTTCCGTGGATGAGATCCTGGAAGCGGCCAAGAGCGGTACCATGGAAGAAGTCTGGGGAACCGGAACCGCGGCAGTGATCTCGCCGGTTGGCGCCCTTCGGTTTGAAGACGAAGTGATGCAGATCCAGGATGGAGGAATCGGTCCGGTCAGCCATAAACTGTATGATACGGTGACCGGTATCCAGACAGGGAAGATCGATGACTTTATGGACTGGACGGTGGAGGTTAGATAGAGAGAAAGATAAGGTTCTGAGCGGGCAGTTCTTGCGGTTGCCGCGAAGATTTCCTCTTGATGAAAACAGACAGACGTGAAAGTGCTTCTGATCAGACTTAAGGACGGATTGAACAAAAGTCGGGAGAAACCTGATTCACAGAGCATGGGACAATCTTGCCAATCGGCAAGACAAATACCGGGCTATGCGAATCAGGTCTCTCCCGACTTTTGTTCGATCCGTTCTTAGATCTGGCCTAAATGACAAGGATTTGCGTGATATGATTACTATTCATGGCAAAATGGTATCGTTATATGTGTAAGAGATTTGCATAGTATGTTGACATGACAACAAGTCAAGATTATAATGGAAATATATTTTTAGAATTAAAGAAGGAGGATAAGAGAATCGGTAATAGATAAGGAGAAGTGAGGTATTTCATGCGTTTTACCCGATTTTATTGAAAACTCAACTTGATATATTAACATATCAAAAAAGTGCTTGACAAATATAAAATAAGAGAATATTATATTGATATATCAAGTATGTCAATATAATAACCTCTTCAAAAATGATATGAGGTGAAAGAAATGATTGACAGAACGAATCCAATCCCAATGTACCTGCAGGTTAAGCGTGAATTGGAAAAGATGATTAAATCCGGGGAGTTAAAACCCGGAGACAGGATCTATTCGGAAAGCGAACTGTGTGAGAAATATAATGTCAGCCGGATAACGGCGAAGAAATCCCTGGATGAATTGGTGCAGGATGGCTGTGTTTACCGTATGCAGGGACGAGGCAGCTTTGTGCAGGGGCCGAAGATCGACCATAAGCTTTCGAATTTTTATTCCTTTACGGAGGAGGTGAAAGCCAGAGGGATGATCGCACAGTCGATCATTCTGAATACAGAGGTTGTAGTTCCAAATCAGGAAGTAGTTGAAAATTTAAATTTGGAATCAGATGAAAAAGTTTACTTTATACGGCGTTTACGGATGGCAAATGATGCGATTATCGCCTTGGACCATTCCTACATTCCTTGTTCCATGTGTGAACATCTGACGAAAGAGGATCTCACAAACCATTCACTGTACGAAATGCTGAATATGCAGGGAGTGGTACCGGATAAAGCGGTGGAATCCTTTCTAGCTGTGGGATTAAATGAGGAAGAAGCTAATTTGCTGGGGGAAAAAGTTGGCACAGCCTCATTGAAAGTATGTCGTAAGACTTATAGCAAGAACCGTTTGATTGAGTATAATTACCGGTTCTATAAGGGGAATCAGTATTGCTATACCGTAGAGCTGAATGTGAAATAAAATAGCTGGAATAGCAAAGGAGAGAGTATTGATGAAGAAGAGAGTTTCGATGTTTGCAGGGCTTTTGATGGCGGTGGCACTGGTATGCACAGCCTGCTCCGCGAAAGCGGAGGACGCTTCCGCTCAGGCTAAAGACACGCCGAAGGAAACAGCGCAGGCAGAAACGCCGGCTGCGGTGGAAACACCGGCAGACAAGAAAGATGCTTCAAGCGGGGAATTTAAAACAGAAGGCCTGAAGATCGCTTATACTTGTCAGGACTTGACGAATACATATTTTGTGGAGGTATCCAGAGGGGTACAGGCCCGGTGTGATGAGCTGGGGATCGAAGTCAACATCGTAGACGGTAAAGCGGATGTGGCGAATCAGATAACCGCATTCGAAAACTTTATATCCCAGAAGCTGGATGGTATTATCATCAGTCCCATCGATGAGACTGCGCTGGTGCCGTCTGTGAAGTCGGCGCAGGATGCCGGAATCCCTGTCATATCCGGAAACCAGCTGGTAGAGGGAAGCGATGCGTTTATCACTGTACCGGAGTATGAATATGGTTTTGCGATCGGTGAGGAAGCCGGCAAGTGGATCAAAGAGAAACTGGACGGAAAAGCCAAGGTGGCAATCTTTGATTATCCGGAACTGGAATCGGTCATTGAACGGGGAAACGGAATCCAGGATGGGATCTTAAGCCAGGCTCCCGACGCGGATATCGTGGCGAGACAGAGCGCTAACAACGCGGAGAAAGGCATGGCGAACATGGAAAATATCCTGCAGGCAAATCCCGATGTGGAAGTACTGGCCTGTGTGAACGACGCGGGAGCGTTAGGAGCTTACGAGGCTGTCATGGCTGCCCATAAGGACAGCGACCGTTTCTTTATCGGAGGGCTGGATGCCACGGATGAAGCTCTGAATAAGATCAAAGAAGGCAGCATCTACCGTGCGACGGTGGACATTCAGCCCTTTGAATCCGGCAAATTATTCGTAGATACCTTGATCAAGGTAATGCAGGAAGGCCCTATCAAAGAGACGATTAACATTCCCATGAAGGTGGTTAACGCTTCTAACATCAGCGACTATAAGTAATTGATGAAGGGATTATTATCTGCAGTATAAAATTTAATTCCCCACTATTCTAAAATGGTGGGGAATTCTTTTACAAAAAACGCGCAGTAAATGCGCTGCTGGAGGAAACTATGGCAGAAAAATTATTGGAGCTTAGGCATATATCCAAAAAATTTTCCGGAGTAACCGCATTAGAGGATGTTTCCATCGATATCGAGCCGGGAGAAGTACTGACCCTGGTCGGAGAAAATGGCGCGGGGAAGTCAACCCTTATTAAAGTAATCACCGGCGCGCATCATCCCACGGAAGGCGAGCTCTGGTTTGAGGGAAAGAAAATAGAGAACAACAGCCCTGCCAAAGCCAAAGAACTGGGAATTGGCGTCATATACCAGGAATTGAATATGATGCCTACATTGACCGTGGCGGAAAATATATTTTACGGAAAAGAATTGAAAAAAGGGATCATGCTCCGGCGCAGAGAAATGCTGGAAAAAAGCAATGAAATTATACAGGAACTGGGGGCCGGCATCGACGCGTCCAAAAAAGTCTCGGAGCTGTCCATCGCGGAACAGCAGATCGTGGAAATCGTAAAGGCCGTGTCAGAGGATATTAAGCTGTTGATCATGGATGAGCCTACCGCCCCTTTGACAAACAGTGAGATCGAGAAAATGTTCGATATCGTGGAAAGATTACGGAAGCGCAATGTGGCCATTCTCTATATTTCTCACCGCTTGGAGGAAGTGTTCCGGATCTCAGAACGGACTGTGGTACTGCGGGACGGCAAGCATGTGATTACGGTTCCGACCCGGGATATAGACCGGCAGATGCTGATTAAGTATATGGTGGGGCGGGAGCTGGGACAGGAATATCCGGCCCGCACGACGGAAATTGGAGAAGTGATACTGAAAGCAGATCATTTGATCAACGATCATCTCAAAGACTGCAGCCTGGAACTAAGAAAAGGAGAGATATTGGGACTGGCCGGTCTGGTAGGCGCGGGGCGTACAGAGATGGCGAGGGCGATTTTTGGGGCGGACCCCCTAAGATCCGGTGAACTGACCCTGTATGGCAAAAAAGTCAGGATTAAGAGCCCGGAGGACGCGATCTCACATGGGATCGGGCTCATCACGGAAGACCGTAAGAATCAGGGGCTTCTGCTAAATCAGGGAATCGACTATAACGTATCCTATGCCAACTTAAAAAGTGTATGCAGATTCGGGGTTATCAATAAAAAGAAAGAAAACCAGGTCGCGGAGAAATATGTTGAGGCGATGGATATAAAAATACATTCGCTGGGGCAGATGGCAAAAACTCTTTCCGGTGGAAACCAGCAGAAAGTTGTATTGGGAAAATGGCTGGCAACTAATTCAGAAATCCTGATTTTTGACGAACCGACCAGAGGTATCGATGTAGGCGCAAAATCTGAAATCTATCAGCTGATGCGAAGACTAATTGAGGAAGGAAAATCGATTATTATGATTTCCTCGGAAATGCCGGAATTGATCGGAATGAGTGACAGGATTCTGGTCATGCACGACGGCCGTATCACGGGTGAGATCAACGATTCGGAAGTGACACAGGAAAAGATTCTGGAGTTTGCCACACGATGAGCAAAAGATATGATACTGGAAAGGGGTATACTGTAAATGAATAAAAGAGGAAATGGCGGCGTGTCTAAAATATTGTCGCAATTTGCCATATTAATCGCCTTAATAATATTACTGATCTTTTTTTCGGTCACCACGAACGGATTTTTGAGTACCACCAATATTTTCAATATTATGCGGCAGGTGGCCGTCAATGGGATCGCTGCCGTTGGGATGACCATGGTCATCATTACCGGGGGAATCGATATCAGTGTGGGTTCGATGATGGGTGTGGCCTCCGTATGCTGCGCCACGCTGATGGTGCGGGGGATGCATCCGGTTCTGGCCGTTCTGCTGGTACTAATACTGGGGCTGGCGGTTGGTACCGCTCACGGATGTTTTGTCTATGATATCGGGCTTCCGCCAATGATCGCGACGCTGGCCACCATGAGTATTTTAAGGGGAGTGACCTATATTATATCCGGAGGGCTGCCGGTCTATGGGTTCCCGGAAGGGTTTAACGTGATCGGACAGGGCTATATCGGACCGGTACCGGTGCCGGTGATTATCATGGTGATCTGTTTTATCATCGGCTGGTTTATCCTGGAGCGCACCTCATTTGGACGTTATGTATACGGCGTGGGAAGTAACAAAGAAGCGTCCCGTCTAAGCGGGGTAAATGTGCGGAAGGTCATCTACGGAGTTTATGGACTGTGCGGTATGCTGGCCGCTATGTCCGGCGTCGTGCTCTTAAGCCGTGTCAACAGCGGACAGCCCAAGGCCGGGGAGAGTTATGAGATGGATATTATTACCGCTGTTGTTCTGGGCGGAGTCAGCACCAACGGCGGGGAAGGCAGGATCGGAAATGTCATCATTGGTCTGCTGCTGATGGGAGTTCTGTTAAACGGTATGGTCATGATGAATATTCCGGATTACTACCAGAGGGTCGTGAAGGGCTTTGTCCTGCTGCTGGCTATCAGTTACGATAAAATTAGCCAGAAACGGGCAAATAAAAAATAGTAAAGAGAGGATTAATCATATGAAGGCAGAAGAATTAAAAAAAGGACTGATCGTCTCCTGTCAGGCTACGTCAGAAGAGCCCATGCGGGAAAGCTCCATTATCGGGAGATTCGCATTGGCCGCGGAAATGGGCGGAGCTGTGGGTGTCAGAATCAACGGTATCTCGGATATCCTGGCGACTAAGCAGATCGTAAAAATTCCGGTTATCGGACTGGTAAAACATACATATCCGGGCTACTGGAGCTATATTACACCGACGCTGCGTGATGTGGAATCCGTCTATGTCACAGGCGCTGAGATTATCGCGGTGGATGCCACCAGACTGCCCAAGCCTGAGGGGAAGGATGTGCGTCAGCTCTTAAGAGAGATCAAAAAGGAATTTCCGGACGTACTGCTCCTGGCGGATGTATCCACGCTGGAAGAAGGGCTGGCTGCCATTGAGGAGGGCAGTGATCTGATATCCACCACACTGGCTGGTTATACGGAGTATACGAGAAACTACGAGGACCCCAGAATTATCGAGCTGCAGGACCCCGATGTGCAACTGGTGCGGGAACTGGCACAGAGAGTAAAGGTGCCGGTAATCGCCGAGGGGCGCTACTGGGATGACACTCTGGCCATACAGGCATTTGAGGCAGGTGCCCATAATGTGGTCATTGGCGCAGGCATCACCAGGCCGCAGATTATCACGAAAAAAATTGTGGATAACATTCAGGCTTATCTGTAGAGCGCGGCATGTTAGGAGAGGAACTTATGATAGCGGCGGCAATTGACACTGGAGGAACGAAAATCAACGGAGCGGCCGTTGATGAGGACGGGAAGATCCTGAAAAAGATCAGGATTGAAAATACCGGAAGGACAGGAGCGTTTATCATGGACGCGTACCGGAAAATTCTGCGGGAGCTGACAGAAGCTTTTCCTATAAAAGCGGTCGGTATCGGAGCCGGCGGGCGCATCGACGAGAGAGCGGGTAAGGTACTCTACGCAGTCGGAATCTACCGGGATTATATCGGCCTGCCAATGAAACAGCTGTTAGAGGAGGAGTTCCGGCTGCCGACAGCTGTTACCAATGACTGCCGGGCCGGCCTGATCGGAGAAAAATGGAAGGGAAGTGCTGCGGGATATGAGAATGTGGCAGGAGTTATCCTCGGTACCGGAGTCGGCGGCGGAGTAATTTACCACGATCAGATTCTGGACGGTACCTTTGGAGGGTTCGGAGAAATCGGACATATGATCCTGCATCCTGGCGGCCGCCTGTGTACCTGCGGGCAGAAGGGGTGTGCCGAGCAATACATATCAGGAACGGCTCTGTGGCAGCTTTATAACGAAAAAACTAAGAGTGAAAGCCTGAGTTCGGGATATGAGTTCTTTGCTCGTGTTCAGGAGCAGGATAGCACCGCGCTGGAGGTTTTAAAAGGATTTCAGCAGGATCTGGCCAGCTGCGCGGTGAGCTGCGCGAATCTCTTGGACCCGGAAGTGATCCTGATCGGCGGAGGGCTTACGGATACGGCGGATTATTGGTGGGACGGGTTCCTGGCGTACTATCGGGAGTTTGGAAATCAGCATACGCAGAATCAGAAACTGATTCTGGCGGCCAGAGGGAACGACGCGGCTCTTCTGGGGGCGGCCCGTATTGCTTTTGATTTGTACAAACCAAGGTATAATTAATGAAACACCCTGCGGGTATACCTGTATGCCTTAAAAAACAAGGCAGAATTAATGAAAGGAGATTATCGCGAGTATGTATCGTACACAACAGGAAATTAAGGATCAATTTCAGGCATTGGATAAAACATTAAACTATATTAATGAAAAAGAGGCATATCTTATGCCGTTTTACCGGAATGCCAAAAAAGTAATTGTTTTTGGGTGCGGTTCCAGCTATATGCTGGCTAAGTCGGCAGCTTTCCAGTTGGAGCAGATGGCGGGAATTCCGGCTGTAGCCATTGCGGCGGGGGATTATCTGGTAAATAAGGCTTCCTATAAGAAGATGATTCAGGGAAGCAGCCTGATCAGTATCTCCAGATCGGGCAGTACATCGGAGATTATTCGGGCCGTGCGGCTGGCAAAAGATAACGGGGCGGCGGACTGCCTGTCCGTTTGTGCCAGGGAAAATGCAGAGATTGCCGCTATTAGTGAGTATCATCTGGATCTGCCATGGTGCTATGATACCTCTGTTTGCCAGACCCGTACTGTGACGAACCTTTATGCGGCTCTGCTGATGAGCGTGGCTGTCTTCTGCAATGACCGGGAACTGACCGGATACCTGATGCAGGTTCCGGGCGCGGCGGAGGCTTTTCAGATCAGATTTGACAGCGTGTTCGAAGAGATAGCCGGATGGAACTGGAAACGGGGCATTGTGCTGGCGGATGCGGGGATGGCAGGAATCGCGGAAGAGGGCGCACTGGCATTTAAAGAAATCTGCCAATGCAACTCTAACTATTATCACTTGCTGGATTCCAGACACGGACCTATGGTTATGATAGGGCCGGAGACGCTGGTGCTTGCCCTGGTGACGGACCAGGCGCCCGGACTGCAGTATGACCTGCTGCGGGATATCAGGAAAAAGGGCGCTCCCTGTGTATATTTTGACACCAATGTGCGGGAGCCGGAGATGTTTGCAAAGGAAGAAACGATGATTCGGATCCAGCTGCCATGCGGGAAAAGACCGGAGGCCGCCGTACTATTCATGATGTATGGAATCCAGAGCATTACTTATGCGCGGGCGGTGAACAGCGGGATCAATCCCGATGAACCAAATGGCCTGGATGCCTGGATCGAGTTAAAAGAAGGGGAAGCTTAACCATGCCGCTTACCACATTGCCGGAATTAAGGAAAGAGACCGCATCCGTTCCCGCCGCGATAGCAGCCTTTCAAACCGACTTTGTGGAAATGATACAGGCTGTCTGCCGGGAAGCCCAGGCCGCGCAGATGCCTGTGATCGTTCAGACCACGCCGAAATGCTGGGGGTATAACAGACCGGTATTTGCTGCCGCGTTGAAGGAAATGACGGCCCGGAACGATATGCCGGTCTGTCTGCATCTGGAGCGTGCCAAATGCCTGAAGCAGATAGAGAAGGCAATCGAATACGGATATACTTCGGTAATGCTCGAAGAAATAGAAGAAGCCGGCCTGATCGATGGAGAACCGGAGAATTCGGCAATGATAAGCGGTAAACGGATACCGGGAACGCAGCTGGAAGAGGCGGCCGGCCTTTGTGCCGACGCTGGGATCAGTCTGGGGGTCCGGATGAATCCGCCAACCACTAAATTTGGAAACAGATATACCGGGGAACTAAACGAAAGACTGGAGTATTTGCGGTCATTGAAAATCGGTATATTGGGGATTAACTTAAAGGAAAGTCATTTTATCCGTAAAAGCGGTGGAGAAACGCTATTAGACAGAAAGATAGCGGAACCATTACAAAGTTGTCTCGGGAAAAAGTTTTCCCTGATTCTGCAAAATGGGAGCGAGTTATCGGACCGGGCTATACAAGCTGCGGTGAATGAAGGTTTTTACGCGGTTAATTTCGCGGATGAAACAGGGAGGGTATACTGCGATGGAATGAAAGAAGCTATCAGGTTAAGTCCATGTGAAACAGATCCTTCCATTTATACTGCAGAAGCTATGAGATATGTGAGACAGTTGGTGAGGGAGAGGATTTCGCTATGCGCATCCTGATCCTGTAAAAATGCAAGGCGGCAAACATTTTGCCGCCTCATTTCTATTTTAAAAGCCAATCCAGTACATGAATCTGTTTGATCCCGTTGTGGGACACTATCGGCCCCAAATTCATCGTCAGCAGGTATTTCGGGTTATGATCGCGGATGGATTCCAGCGGTATAAGCTCTCGCTCCAGCGTTTTGCCGTCCGCATCGACTACTGTGTAAGCCACTTGATAATATTCTTCTCCTTCATCACCTATGGCGATAAAATCAACCTCTGAAGCCCCAACTTTACCAATGCAGAACTCGTATCCCCGGCGTAAAGCTGCCGCCAGGATAACGCAGGTAACATACCTAAAGTATCTGACTATTTATTCCGGGCTTCCGCCATTTTCATAGCGCGGACTTTCAACGGCAGGCCGAACAGGTTGATAAATCCTTCCGCATCGTGATGGTCGTAAAGTTCGCCGGTGGTGAAGCTGGCCAGAGTCTCACTGTACAGGGAATAGGGGGAAGTAGTGCCGGCTTTGATAATATTACCCTTGTACAGTTTGAATTTCACTTCTCCGGTTACATATTCCTGCGTGGAGTCCACGAAAGCCTGGACAGCCTCGCGCAGCGGAGTGAACCATTTTCCCTCATATACGATATCGGCAAATTTATTGCCCATTTCTTTTTTCACGGTATAGGTGGCGCGGTCCAGGATCAGTTCTTCTAACTGCTGATGTGCTTCCATCAGGATCGTTCCGCCGGGGGTCTCATAGACACCGCGGGATTTCATGCCGACCACACGGTTTTCCACGATATCGATGATGCCGATGCCGTGCTTGCCGCCCAAGGCATTTAACTCACGGATGATATCGGAAACTTTCATTTCTTTTCCATTAACACTTTTGGGAACACCTTTTTCAAAGGTCATGCTGACATATTCCGGTTCGTCCGGCGCTTCTTCCGGGGTGACACCCAGTACCAGCAGGTGGTTGTAATTCGGCTCCTGGGCGGGATCTTCCAGTTCCAGACCCTCATGGCTGATGTGCCATAAGTTCCGGTCTCGGCTGTAGCTGGAATCTGTGGAGAACGGAAGATCGATGCCGTGTTCTTTGCAGTAGTCGATCTCATCCTGTCGGGACTGCATCTTCCAAGTCTCGTTGCAGCGCCAGGGAGCGATGATCTGGATGTCCGGGGCCAGCGCTTTGATACCCAGCTCAAAACGGACCTGGTCGTTACCCTTTCCGGTAGCGCCATGGCAGATGGCTACAGCATTTTCTTTCCGGGCGATCTCCACCAGTTTTTGGGCGATCAGCGGGCGGGCCATAGAGGTTCCCAGCAGATATTTGTTTTCGTAGATGGCGTTTGCCTTTACACAGGGCATGATGTAGTCATCGCAGAATTCGTCAACCACATCCAATATGTATAATTTCTCAGCGCCGGATAATTTAGCCCGTTCCTCCAGGCCGTCCAGTTCGCTTTCCTGTCCTACATCGATACAGCAGCAGATGACTTCATAGTCATAGTTTTCCTTTAACCAGGGAATAATGGCGGTGGTGTCCAGGCCGCCGGAATAGGCTAATACGACTTTTTCTTTCATAATCTAAGTTCCTCCTGTGATTGAATCTTTCTATTTTTTTATCATTTCATGAACTTCCTTCGAGCTAAAACTATGATACAACATTCTTTTTGATTATGCAAGTGAAAAAATATGCAAAAAAACAGATTTTTTATACATAATACCTGAATATTATTCACAAAAGATGTATAATTATGCAAATATAAGGGGCAAAATTCGGAAAATCCCTTTACTTCCGGTACAAACTGATATAATATAGGAAAAGAATAAAGACATCGGGGAAATAAAATTAAGGAAACACCCTGCGGGTATACCTGCATGTCTTAAGAAACAGACAATAATAAGGAAAAGAGGAGAAGTGGGATGATAAGAGTGGGAATCATCGGAGCCACCGGTTATGCGGGGCAGGAGATCGTCCGGCTGTTGATGGGACATAAGGAAGCGAAGATCCAATGGTATGGGTCCAGGAGTTACATAGATAAAAGATACTGCGAGGTATTCCAGAACATGTTCCAGATCGTGGACGACACTTGTCTGGATGATAATATGGAAGAACTGGCAAATCAGGTCGACGTTATTTTCACGGCCACGCCCCAGGGGCTGTGCGCTTCCCTGGTAAATGAAGGGATTCTCTCAAAAACAAAGGTTGTGGATCTGAGCGCGGATTTCCGTATCAAAGATGTGAAGACCTATGAGCAGTGGTATGGAATCCAGCACAAGACACCGCAGTTTATACCGGAAGCTGTCTACGGCCTGTGTGAAATTAACCGGGAAGAGATAAAGAAGGCCAGACTGGTGGCGAATCCGGGCTGTTATCCTACGTGCAGTACTCTGTCGGTGTATCCCTTATTAAAAGAAGGGCTGATCGAGCCGGACACGATTATCATCGATGCCAAGTCGGGTACGTCCGGAGCAGGAAGAGGTGCGAAGTTAGATAACCTGTTCTGTGAAGTGAATGAAAATATCAAAGCTTACGGCGTTGCGACACACCGTCATACACCGGAGATCGAGGAGCAGTTAGGATACGCGGCCGGTTGTGAGATCCGGATTAATTTTACCCCGCATCTGGTCCCCATGAACAGGGGGATCCTGGTAACGGCTTATGCTTCGCTGAAAAGACCGGTTTCCTACGGGGAAGTCAAAGCGGCATATGATAAATATTATGCCAAAGAGACCTTTGTCCGGGTGCTGGATCAGGATGTCTGCCCCCAGACAAAATGGGTGGAGGGCAGCAATTTTGTGGATGTCAATTTTAAGATCGATCCCCGCACCAACCGGGTAATCATGATGGGTGCCATGGATAACCTGGTAAAAGGAGCCGCGGGCCAGGCAGTACAGAATATGAACCTTATGTTCGGTTTCCCGGAAAAGGAAGGGCTGATGCAGGTTCCCATGTTCCCGTAGAGAGCAGCGGAATAGGAGGATAATATGGTACGGGCAATGACGATAGAGGATTATGATGATGTAAACCGGCTTTGGCACAGGATACAAGGACTGGGAATACGCAGTATCGATGATTCCCGGGAAGGAGTAGCCCGGTTCCTGAACCGGAATCCGGGTTTAAGCGTGGTGGCGCTGGAGGATGGAAAGATCGTGGGAAGCATCCTGTGCGGACACGATGGGCGCCGCGGGTGTTTCTACCATGTCTGTGTGGAAGAGGGCTACAGGCATCGGGGGATTGGTACCGAGATGGCCGGCTGGGCCATGGAAGCACTGAAAAAAGAAAAGATCAACAAAGTCACGCTGATCGCGTTCCGCAGAAACGAAATCGGCAATCTGTTCTGGAACAAAGAAGGCTTCGCCTACCGGACAGATCTGAACTACTATGATATGTCACTCAATGAGGAAAACGTCACTGCGTTTGTGGAATAAGAAAGATGCCGGATAATTCTGCCAGATAGGACAGATAAGTTATAGAAATAAAGGAAGAGGAGATATGTGTTATGAAAATAATTGACGGTGGAGTTACAGCTCCCAAAGGTTTCATGGCAGCCAGCACGGCAGCGGCCATCAAATACCAGGACCGGAAAGATATGGCCATGATCTGCAGTGAAAAACCATGTAAAGCGGCCGGAACCTTTACGACAAATGTGGTCAAGGCGGCGCCCGTCAAGTGGGATACGATGATTGTCAAAAATTCCCCCTATGTCCAGGCGGTAGTCGTAAACGCGGGAATTGCCAATGCATGTACCGGTGAAGAGGGAATGCGGTATTGCAAAGAGACGTCCAAGAAAGCGGGGGAACTGCTGGGGATACCGGCAGAGACCGTATTGGTGGCATCCACCGGAGTGATCGGGATGCAGCTTCCGATGGACCGCATCACAGCTGGCGTGGCTGGTATGGTCCCGCTGCTGGCCCAGGGCAGAGAAGCGGCTAAGCTGGCGGCGGAAGCCATTATGACTACCGACACCATTTCCAAGGAAGCGGCTGCCACTGTGGAAATCGGAGGGAAAACCGTCACGGTCGCGGGCATGTGTAAGGGATCGGGGATGATCCATCCCAATATGTGTACGATGTTAAGCTTTGTCACCACGGATGCGGCGATCACGAAGGAATTGCTCCAGGAAGCACTGAGTACGGATATCCAGGATACTTATAATATGATATCGGTGGACGGCGACACCTCCACCAACGACACGGTTCTGCTGCTGGCAAACGGTATGGCGGAAAATCCGGAGATTACGGAAAAAAATGCGGACTATGAGGCATTTCTGGAAGCCCTTCACTATGTAAATGAGACATTGGCCAAGTACATGGCCGGAGACGGAGAAGGGGCGACCGCCCTGTTCGAGGTCAAGGTAACAGGCGCCGCTTCCAAAGCGGACGCGGTTACGCTGAGCAAGTCCATTGTGACATCCAGCCTGACGAAAGCCGCGATCTACGGCCATGACGCCAACTGGGGGCGTATCCTGTGTGCCATGGGATATTCCGGCGTGCAGTTCGATCCCGAGAAGGTTGACCTCTTTTTCGAAAGCGCTGCAGGTAAGATACAGATCGTAAAAGACGGCACCGCCTTAAACTACAGGGAAGAGGAAGCCACAAAGATCCTGTCAGAACCGGCTGTGACCGCTGTCGCGGATGTGAAAATGGGCGAAGCCTCTGCGACCGCCTGGGGCTGTGATCTGACCTACGACTATGTTAAAATTAATGCGGACTACCGTTCATAAAGGAGTAAGTACCATGAGAGAAAATATGAATAAATATCTGGAAAAGGCGGAGGTGCTGATCGAGGCGCTGCCCTATATCCAGCGTTTTAACCGGAAGATTATCGTTGTAAAATACGGCGGCAGCGCCATGGTGGACGGTGAGCTGAAAAACAATGTCATCGAGGATGTGACGCTGTTAAAGCTGGTTGGTTTCAAACCGATCATTGTACACGGGGGCGGCAAAGAGATCAGCCGCTGGGTCGGTAAAGTCGGCATGGAGCCGAAATTCATCAACGGTCTGCGGGTAACCGACGAGGAAACCATGGAAATCGCCGAAATGGTATTAAATAAAGTCAACAAAGAGCTGGTGACGCTGGTGGAGCGCCTGGGTGTGAAGGCGGTGGGTGTCAGCGGCAAGGACGGCGGACTGCTGAAGGTAGACAAAAAATATTCGGACGGCCAGGACATCGGTTATGTGGGAGAGATCAAAGAAGTAGATCCCCAGATCCTCTATGACATGCTGGAAAAAGATTTCCTTCCGATCGTATGCCCTGTTGGGATGGACGATGAGTTCCACACCTACAATATCAACGCCGATGACGCGGCCTGTGCCATCGCTAAGACTATGAATGCGGAAAAACTGGCATTTTTGACTGATATCGAGGGGGTCTACAAAGACTATGAGGATAAAGAATCCCTGATCTCCGAGCTGACGATCGGGGAGGCAGAGCAGTTAATCTCAGATGGGAACATCGGGGGCGGCATGCTTCCGAAGCTTGGAAACTGTATCGAGGCCATTAGAAGCGGAGTGTCACGGGTCCATATCATGGATGGCCGGATTCCCCACTGTCTGTTATTGGAGATATTTACCAACAAAGGGATTGGGACGGCTATATTAGGTGAAGCGGAAAGCAGGTATTACCATGAAAAATAGTGAGATAATCAGTCAGGCCGAACAGTATATTCTGCATACCTATAACCGTTACCAGATCGTTCTGGATAAGGGAGAGGGAGTGTATCTGTACGATGCGGAGGGTAAGAAATATCTGGATTTCGCCGCCGGTATCGCCGTATTCGCCCTTGGCTATCAGGACAAAGAGTACAATGACGCGCTGAAAGAACAGATCGACAAACTGATCCACACGTCCAATCTGTATTATAATCTTCCGGCAGCCGAAGCGGCCGAAAAGGTGGTAAAGGCAGCGGGAATGGATAAGGCTTTTTTCACGAACAGCGGAACTGAGGCGATCGAAGGCGCCATCAAAGTAGCCCGGAAATACGCGTACCTCAAGGACGGCAGCACGGATCATGAGATTATCGCCATGAACCATTCCTTCCACGGACGGAGTATGGGAGCCCTGTCCGTCACAGGGAATCCGCATTATCAGGAAGCGTTCAAGCCTTTAATCGGGGGAATCCGTTTTGCAAAATTCAACGATTTGGACAGTGTGAGGGCAGAGCTTACGGAAAAAACCTGCGCGATCCTGCTGGAACCGGTTCAGGGAGAAGGTGGGATCTACCCCGCCACCCAGGAGTTCCTGGATGGAGTGAAGGCCATCTGCGAGGAGAGGGATATCCTGCTGATCTTTGACGAGATCCAGTGCGGTATGGGAAGAACGGGCGAGATGTTCGCCTGGCAGCATTACGGCGTACAGCCGGATGTGATGACCTGCGCGAAGGCGCTGGGATGCGGTATCGCCGTAGGAGCCTTTGTGGTAAATAAAAAAGTGGCGGAAGCATCCCTGGTACCCGGGGATCACGGCACGACATACGGCGGGAATCCGCTGGCCTGTGCGGCGGTCAGTAAAGTGTTTGAACTCTTCGAAAAACGTCGTATCCTAGAGCATGTCCGGGAGATATCCACCTATCTGGAAGAAAAATTGGATCTGCTTGTGGATAAATATGATTTTATCAGGGCGAGACGTGGAAAAGGTCTGATGCAGGGACTGGTGGTCGAAGGACGTCCTGTGGGAGAGATCGTGAACCGCGCGCTGGACAACGGCCTGATCGTGATCACAGCGGCGTCTGATGTGCTGCGGCTGGTGCCTCCGCTGGTGATCGGGAAAGAACATGTGGATGAGATGCTGGAAAAATTGGAAAAGAGTTTCTGATTTTAATATTATCGAAAGGAATACACCGGGTGACGACGAGTAGTAATTGCCGATTCCCGGTGTGTTTTTTTGTTCATCGCTGCCGGACATCATTCGTTCGCTTTCAAGCTTCTGCGGAATCCAGCCGGGCTTAATCCCACCCGTTCTTTGAAACTATTATAGAAGAATCCCTTATTATTATAGCCAACTTCCAGCATGATCTCATCGATGGTGGAGCGGGTCGTCTCAAGCAGATGCTTGGCGTGCAGGATACGCACCTCGATCAGATAGTCTGAGTAGGTCATTCCGGTAAAATCCTTGATCAGCCGGTTAAAATAATTTCTCTGATAGTGAAAGTGATCGATGAGATCCTGGAGCTGCATATTCTGATAGTTTTGAAAAATATAATTCTTTACTTCGTCAAACAGATATTTGCGGAAAAAATCTTTTTCTTCCCTCGTATAAGAATACTCATATTCAGAGGCGATATTGTCCATCAGCCTTACCAGATAACCTTTGCAGATATATTCAAAACCCCGCTTCTTATCTTTGATCTCGAAGAGGATATCGGAGATCAGGTTGCTGATGATCAGGCTCTCTTCCGGCTTCTTTGGGAAAAAGTACAGCATGTTCTGCTTGCCTTTCTCTTTGATAAAGCTCCGGTGCAAAAAGCCCTGAAGGGTATCCTCATTCTCATAGGTCAGAAAAATCTCATTGATGACGGATACGGACACGGAAATGTTGATGATGGTTCCCTCCGACAGCTTGATATCTTCGCAATAGTAGGTATTGTCATCGATGAGAAGAACCCCGCCTTCCTCCACTGTCACCATAGTATCCCGGATGTGGTACACGATTTTTCCGCACAGCACATAGCTGATCTGGAAAAAGTCGTTGTACCGGTAGTTAATACTTTTGTTGGTCAGCTCTATGGTGGTGGGACTCCCGTCTGAATAGACAATATTTTTCATATGGCCGTTTTTCTGCAGATGATTGACAGATGCGATGATGGGGCGGGTGATCTTGTGATGTTCTTCCTGTGTTTCGGGTTCAAACACAGTCTTATAACCCAAATCCTCCGGGAGCTGAATCAGTTCCTCATAGGCGATGTACAGATTGCGATTCGCGGCAGCTCTTGTGCTGTCGATCTGTGATGATAGCTTCATACATATTTTCCCCGCATTCTTGTGTTTTTGTGGACGAAGGTCTAGGGTCCGGGAAGGGAGGGAGGCGGTCCGGCCTTTGGAACCGGGCGGCGAATCCCGTGGGGCCAAATCACTTCGGCCGGACCTAAGAATGGCTAACTCCGAAGGCGGGAGAACCTCTTATT
>NZ_JAWDIY010000030.1:0-61609 GCF_032380655.1 Diplocloster hominis
AACCTCGCAGGGCCTGGAACACTGTCCGAGCCGTCCTTTGGCGAGTTTGTTCCGGGCCCTGCCAATAAGAGGTTCTCCCGCCTTCGGAGTTAGCCATTCTTAGGTCCGGCCGAAGTGATATGGCCCCACGGGATTCGCCGCCCGGTTCCAAAGGCCGGACCGCCTCCCTCCCTTCCCGGACCTTTGTCCACAAAATCCCCATTTACCAAAGATAGGCCGTGAATAGTAACACTCCCATTTAAAAATTTTTGGAATAAAGATTGACAAGATTCTTAAAGAGGAATACTATTATATTAATAATGTGCTCGAGCACAAATGGCTATTCAAAAAAATAACAGGAGCAAAGGAGAGTATAACATGAATCATTTACCAGTTGTAAAAGCAGGAATCGTAGCAGTATCCAGAAACTGTTTTCCCATGTCACTGTCTGAGAACAGACGGAAAGCGGTTGTGAAGGCCTACCAGGAAAAATATGGTGAGATCTATGAATGCCCGACCTGCATCGAGACCGAAGTCCATATGAGAAAGGCGCTGGCCCAGGTTAAGGAGGCAGGGTGTAACGCATTGATTGTCTATCTTGGCAATTTTGGGCCTGAGTCGGCGGAAACCTTGCTGGGGAAGGAGTTCGGCGGGCCGGTTATGTACATAGCGGCGGCGGAAGAGACCGGCGATAACCTGGTGGGGGGCCGCGGAGACGCCTACTGTGGGATGCTGAATGCCAGTTATAATCTGGATCTGCGGAATATAAGAGCTTATATTCCGGAAAATCCGGTTGGGGATGCGCAGGAATGTGCGGACCGGATCGCCGAATTCCTGCCGATTGCCAGAACGATAATCGGGCTGCGGAATCTCAAAGTGATTGGTTTTGGACCCAGGCCACAGGATTTTCTTGCTTGTAACGCTCCGATCAAACAGCTTTATAACCTGGGCGTTGAGATTGAGGAGAATTCGGAGCTGGATCTTTTTGAGGCTTATCATAATCACGCCGGCGATCCCAGAATACCGTCTGTGGTGGAGGAAATGGAGGCAGAGCTGGGAGCGGGAAATAAAAAGCCGGAGATTTTGGCCAGGCTGGCCCAGTATGAGGTTACTTTGCTGGACTGGGTGGAGGAGCACAAAGGGTCCAGGGATTATGTGGTGATCGCCGGAAAATGCTGGCCGGCTTTTCAGACACAGTTCGGATTCGTTCCCTGTTATGTAAATGGACGCCTGACTGCCAAGGGAATTCCGGTGTCCTGCGAAGTGGATATCTACGGAGCTTTGAGCGAATTCATCGGAATGTGTATCAGTGAAGATACTGTGACACTGCTGGATATCAATAATACGGTTCCAAAAGATATGTATGAGGAAGAAATCGCCGGCAAGTATTCTTATGGCCTCAGCGACACTTTTATGGGATTCCACTGCGGAAACACGGCTGTGGGAAAACTGAGCTTCTGCGAAATGAAATATCAGATGATCATGGCCCGCACTCTGCCTGAGGAAGTGACCCAGGGAACTCTGGAGGGGGATCTGGTTCCGGGGGAAATCACCTTCTACCGCCTGCAGAGTACCGCGGATGCAAAATTGAAGGCATATGTGGCTGAGGGCGAGATTCTGCCGGTAGCGACCAGATCTTTCGGCGGCATCGGGGTGTTCGCTATTCCGGATATGGGAAGATTTTACCGTCATGTGCTGGTGGAGAAACACTATCCGCATCATGGAGCGGTAGCTTTTGGACATTTCGGTAAAACCCTGTTTGAGGTATTCAAATATCTGGGAGTGGATGATATCGGGTTTAATCAGCCGAAGGAGATGAGATATCCTTCGGAAAATCCATTTGCATAGCAGAATTTAACGGAGACGGGATGATGTCGGTGACAATCAAACAGATCGCGGAAAAAGCGGGTGTGTCCAGAGGAACTGTGGACCGGGTCATTAACAACCGGGGCCATGTCAAACCTGAGATAGCAGAACGCATACAAAAGATAGCAGAAGAAATGGGGTACCGGCCGAATGCGGCTGGTAAAGCCCTGGCGGCACGAAAAAAGAATTTTATCATCGGTGTGATTCTGTGTGCCAGAGGGAATGAGTTTTTCGACGATATCTTAAAAGGGATCAAAGGGGCAAAGCAGGAGGCTTCCGAATTCGGCATTCAGGTAGTGGTGATGACCATGAAGGGATATCAGGTGGAAGAACAGCTTCGGCTCATGGATAAGCTGGAAGCGCAGATTCATTTTCTCATCCTGAATCCGATCAATGACGAGAGGATAGCAGGGAAAATCAACGATCTTTCTGATAAAAACATACCGGTGATCACCGTGAACACGGATATCGAGGGCAGCCAAAGACTCTGTTACGTGGGCTGCGACTATCTGAAAAGTGGACGAACGGCATGTGGTATCCTGGGGATCGCGACAGACGGCAAAGGCCAGGTGGGGATCGCGACCGGCTCCGTGAAAATCCTGGGTCATAACCAACGGGTCAGGGGCTTTTACGAGACTCAAAAGAAGAGATTTCCTGAACTGCGGATTCTGGATATCATTGAGACGGAGGATGACAAAGAGACCGGCTATGCCCAAACGCTTGCCATGCTGGAACGGCATCCCTCTATGAATGCGGTATATATAGCAGCGGCAGCGGCTGATGGCGTGTGCCGCGCGGTAGCCGATTGGCAGAGCTGGAATCAGGAAGTGTCCCACCCGGTAAAAATAGTCGGCAGTGACCTGACACCGGCCATATCGAAACTGCTGAAGGAAGAAAGAATTCTGGGTACCATCTGCCAGCAGCCATGGACTCAGGGGTATCAGTCCGTTACCCTGGCCGTTCATTATCTGGTCAATGGCCAGAAACCGGACAGAGAATATTTCTATATGAAAAATGAAATAAAAATACCGGAGAATCTCTAACGGGAGCAAATAAAATTGTTTGCCAAAAAGGGCTTTGTGGATTTTTCACCCCGGATTCTATGGCGCAGTACCGCGCCGTAAAAGGAAATCATATTAGTATTTGTACGCCTGCCAACTGCAGGATAAACGAAAGGAGGATATTATGCTCTATATAGGTATTGATCTGGGAACCTCGGCGGTTAAATTACTGCTCATGGATGCCCAGGGAAGCATCCAAAAGATCGTGTCCCGTGAATATCCCTTATACTTCCCGCACCCGGGGTGGTCGGAACAGAACCCGGAAGACTGGTACGAGCAGACCATAGAAGGGATACAGGAATTGCTTGCGGGCACGGACAAAGATCAGGTGGCCGGCATAAGCTTTGGCGGCCAGATGCATGGTTTGGTTATTCTGGATGAAAAAGACCGGGTGATCCGCCCGGCTATTCTGTGGAACGACGGCCGGTCTATCAAGGAATGCGAATATCTGAACGGTGTAATCGGCATGAACAAACTGACGGACTATACCGCCAACATCGCGTTTGCCGGTTTTACCGCCCCCAAACTTCTGTGGGTAAAAGAAAATGAACCGGACAATTTCAGGAAAATCAGTAAAATTATGCTTCCAAAAGACTATCTGGCTTACCGCCTGACCGGTGTATTCTGCACGGACGTATCCGATGCCTCCGGCATGCTGCTCTTTGATGTCAAAAACCGCTGCTGGTCCGGAGAAATGGAAGAAATATGCGGAATACGGGAAGAGCAGCTGGCCCGTGTATACGAGAGTTATGAAAGTGTCGGTACGGTAACAAACGAAGTCGCTGATACGCTGGGCCTGCCCCGGTCGGTTATCGTAGCCGCGGGAGCAGGAGACAATGCTGCCGCAGCAGTGGGGACAGGAACCGTAGGCGACGGCATGTGCAATATATCTCTGGGAACTTCCGGAACCATTTTTATTTCCAGTAAAAACTTCGGGGTGGATGCCCACAACGGCCTTCATTCCTTCGCACATGCCGATGGGCATTACCACCTCATGGGCTGTATGCTCAGCGCCGCATCCTGCAATAAATGGTGGATGGATGACATACTGCAGGCGGGAGATTACCAGGCGGAACAGGATAAAATACCTGCGCTTGGCCATAATCACGTGTTTTTCCTGCCATACCTGATGGGGGAGCGTTCCCCGCATAACGATCCCAATGCCAGAGGAACCTTCATTGGAATGACGATGGACACCACCCGGTCCGATATGACGCAGGCAGTCCTGGAGGGGGTAGCCTTCGCTCTGCGCGATTCCCTGGAAATCGCCAAAGACCTGGGTATCCGCATAGAACGCACCAAGATCTGCGGCGGCGGTGCCAGGAGCCCGCTATGGCGGCAGATGATCGCGGATATCCTCAACCTGAAAGTAGACTTGATCGAGGTGGAAGAGGGGCCTGCTTATGGCGGAGCCATATTAGCGGCAGTAGCCAACAAAGAATTCAAATCCGTGGAGGAGGCTGCCCAAAAACTGATCCGCGTCACTGCTACGATAGAACCGGACCCTGAAACGGTAGAGCTCTATGAAGAGCGCTACCAAAAATTCCGCAGGATATACCCTGGACTTAAGGAGATTTTTAAAGAGATAGTGATTTAGCCCGTCTCCGGGGGGACAGGAACCGAGCCTTTGAAACGGGAACCTTCATGTGTTCCTGTTTCGAAGGCTTTTGCCGGCGGACGTGAAATCCACCGGGTATCCTGCGCTCAATTTCTGATTTCACTAGACAGAGGAGACACAGCCCCCGGTAATTGTTTTTCGCTAATTTATTCTCCCTTTTTACCTTATCTTTTCTACAAATGGATAACCTTGCCTTTTCTGCAAAGGAAAAACCGCTTGTCAATTTTACTTCCTGTGTGTATAATAAAAATAATTGGAAATTAAAGTCATAGTCGTTTCTGACATGAATCCCAGCATGTAAACCAAAACGGTAATACAGAACAGAATAAATAAAGGAGAATAGCATGAATCGGGAAAAATACGAATCGTTATCACTGGCAGCGCTGAAAGACATCGCGAAGGCCCGCGGCATGAAGGGGACCTCCGGGATGCGTAAAGGCGACCTGATCCAACTGATGCTTGCAGAGGATCAGAAGGCAGAGGGGGAGTCGGCCAAGGCGGCCGAACAGGATGAGGCCAGGCCGGAAAAGGAAGAACTGAAACAGGATAAAGAAGAAAAACGGGTGGAAAAGCCGCTGAACGGGACGAGGAAGAGAGCCGCCAGCCAGCAGCGACCGAGATATAAAAACCAGACCAGGGAAGAGGTGAGATCCCAAACTTCGTCCAGAGAAGAGACAGGAAATCAGGCCTCGACCAGGGAAAAGACAGGAAATCAGGCCTCGACCAGGGAAGAGACGAGAAATCAGGCTTCGACCAGGGAAGAGACGAGAAATCAGGCTTCGACCAGGGAAGAGACGAGAAATCAGGCCTCGACCAGGGAAGAGACGAGAAATCAGGCCTCGACCAAAGCAGAAGAACGAAATCAGACTCCGTCCCGGGAGGAGACAAGGAATCAGGCGCAGAGCCGGGAAGAATCAAGGAGTCAGGCGCAGTACAGAGAAGATTCAAGAAACCAGGCACAGGCAAGGGATGATATCAGAATCCAGCCGCAGTCTGATTCCAGGGAAGATAAGAGGCAGGAAAACCGGGATGAAAGGCAGGATGGCGAGGGCAGAGCAAATGTCCCGGATATGGAACAGCTGGACAGTGGTGTGACAGCCAATGGAATACTGGAGGTACTGCCGGATGGTTATGGATTTATCCGGTGTGCCAATTATCTTCCAGGCGAAAATGATGTCTATGTATCTCCATCTCAGATCCGCAGATTTAATCTGAAAACCGGTGATATCTTGTGCGGAAATACCAGAATTAAAACTCAGCAGGAAAAGTTCAGTGCGTTACTTTATTTAAAGAGTATCAATGGCTTTCATCCCTCAGAGGCGAACCGCAGATTTAATTTTGAAGACATGACGCCTATCTTCCCCAATAAAAGACTGCGTCTCGAACGATCACAGTCCAGCATTGCCATGCGTATCGTGGATGTCATTTCCCCCATCGGAAAAGGGCAGCGCGGTATGATCGTCTCTCCTCCGAAAGCAGGTAAGACGACCCTGTTAAAGGATGTGGCCAAGTCGATTATCACCAATAACCCGGAAATGCATCTGATTATTCTGCTGATCGATGAACGGCCGGAGGAGGTCACAGATATCAAGGAGGCGATCGAGGGACAGAACGTGGAAGTGATCTACTCCACATTTGATGAGCTCCCGGAACATCACAAACGGGTGTCGGAGATGGTGATCGAGCGGGCGAAGCGTCTGGTGGAACACAGGAAGGACGTGGTGATCCTGCTGGACAGCATAACGAGACTGGCCAGAGCCTATAACCTGACGGTGCCGCCCAGTGGAAGAACGCTTTCCGGAGGTCTGGACCCGGCGGCCTTACACATGCCAAAACGTTTTTTTGGAGCTGCGAGAAACATGCGGGAGGGGGGAAGCCTCACGATTCTGGCTACCGCTCTTGTGGATACGGGAAGTAAGATGGATGATGTGGTATATGAGGAGTTCAAAGGAACCGGTAATATGGAGCTGGTTCTGGACAGAAAGCTTCAGGAAAAACGGATTTTCCCGGCCATCGATATTCAGAAGTCCAGCACCAGAAGAGAGGATCTGCTTTTGACCAGGGAAGAGCAGGAGGCGGTCTATCTGATGCGAAAGGCGTTAAACGGCCTGCGTACCGACGAGGCGGTGGAAAATATCCTGAATATGTTTGTGCGGACCAAGAACAATATGGAGTTTGTACAGATGGTCAAAAAAACAAAATTTATTTAAGAAAAACTTGCAATCAGCTCGTGGGTATGATACAATATGAAAGCTGTTTATTAGTAACGTATGTAAGATCCCCAAGGGGACAGAAAGTAGATATAGAGAGGTGAAAACAATGAGAGAAGGAATTCATCCGACATACCATCAGGCTACGGTAACCTGCAACTGCGGAAATACTTTTGTAACCGGATCCACTAAGAACGAAATCCACGTGGAAGTTTGTTCCAAATGTCATCCGTTCTACACCGGACAGCAGAAAGCAGCATCCGCTCGCGGACGTATCGATAAGTTCAACCGTAAGTATGGCATGAACGAAAACAAATAAGGCAGATAGAGAAGGTTGAGGTTATATAATCTCAACCTCATTTTTTAAGAAAATGAAAGGGAGTTTCTCAGGGAACTCTTTTTTCCGTAATTAAGTATGGCGCAGTCATGAGCCATTGGAGGTAAACATATGAAATCTTCAGGAATCGGCGGGCAGGCAGTGATCGAGGGTATCATGATGAAGCATGGGGATGAATACTCTGTTGCCGTGAGAAAGCCCGATGGGGAGATAGAATTACAGATTAGTAATTATGAAGGGGTATTAAAGAACTCAGGGATTAAGAAATGGCCGTTTGTCAGAGGGATATTTGCATTTATCGATTCTCTGGTGCTGGGAATGAAGACGCTGACCTTTTCGGCCAGTTTCTATGAAGAAGAGGAAGAAACCCAGGCATCCAAGGCAGACCAGGTCATGGAGAAGCTGTTCAAAGATAAAGCGGAGAAGGTAGTCATGGGATTGGCTATCGTCCTGTCGGTGGTACTGGCGATCGGGATTTTTATGGTACTGCCGCTTTTGATTGCCAACTATTTTAAGAAGTACATCATTTCCTATACAGTGCTTGCGATTATAGAAGGGGCTATCCGTATTATCCTGTTCATATCCTATGTCGCGCTGATTTCCTGCATGAAGGATATTAAGCGGGTCTATATGTATCACGGGGCCGAACATAAATGCATCAACTGTGTGGAGCATGGAAAAGAACTGACCGTGGAGAACGTGCGCAGCAGTTCGAAACAGCATAAGCGCTGCGGCACCAGTTTTCTTTTGATGGTTGTTATTATCAGTGTGTTTTTCTTCATGTTTATCCGGGTGGAATCGCCGGTACTGCGCTTGCTCAGCAGAGTCCTGCTGGTGCCGCTGATCGCCGGAGTGGCATACGAATTCATCCGTCTGGCCGGCAATACGGACAATAAACTGGTCGGGATCTTAAGTAAGCCAGGGCTTTGGATGCAGGGGCTGACGACTAAGGAACCGGATGACAGCATGATCGAGGTGGCGATTACCGCTGTGGAGGCTGTTTTTGACTGGAAAGCATATCTGACCGAAGAATTCGGTGCAGAACAGTTGGGAGATAAGCATGACGTTTCAGGAAGCAAAAATATACGGAGAAAAGAAGCTGGCACAGTCACAGATTGAGGAATACCGGTTTGACGCATGGTATTTGCTGAATTATGCTTCCGGACTCACGAATGCGCAGTATCTGCTGCACCAGCGGGAACCCATGGACGTAGGTATGTGGGAGAATTATGACCGGCTTCTGGATGCGCGCTGTTCGCACATCCCGCTTCAGCATCTGACCGGGGAGCAGGAATTCTACGGCCTGCCGTTTCAGGTGGACCGCCGGGTGCTGATTCCCAGACAGGATACGGAAGTTCTGGTGGAGGAAGCGAAGCGAAGGCTGGTACCTGGCATGAGGGTACTGGATCTGTGTACGGGTTCCGGATGTATTTTATTAAGTTTATTATATGGAAGAAATGATATACCCGGCATCGGTACGGATATATCCGCGGAAGCGCTGGAAGTCGCCAAAACGAATTCCGAACGGCTTGGTGTGGATGTATGTTGGCAGCAGGGAGATCTCTTTGAACAGGTTGAGGGGCAATTCGATCTGATTGTCTCGAATCCTCCTTACATCCCTACGGAGGTAATTGACGGTCTGATGCCGGAGGTCAGGGATTATGAGCCCTTATCTGCTCTGGATGGCGGAACGGATGGATTGGATTTCTACCGGAGGATCGGGGCTGAAGCGGGGAGTTATCTCACTCCGGGTGGATGGCTGTATCTGGAAATCGGATATGATCAGGGCGGGGCGGTGTCTTCGCTGCTGAAAGAGCATAATTATGAAGAAGTCCGGGTGATCAAGGACCTGGCAGGTATGGACCGCGTAGTGTGCGGGAGATTAAAGGAGGAATTGTAGATGTTTGACAAACTGGAAGACTTATTGATACGGTTTGAAGAAATCATGAGCGAACTGAATGAGCCTTCGGTAGTCAATGATCAGAATCGTTTCAGGACGCTGATGAAAGAGCAGAACGATTTGGCGCCGATTGTAGATGCCTATAAGGAATATAAGAACTGTAAGCAGAATATCGAGGACAGCCTCGCCATGCTGGAGGAGGAATCCGACGAGGAGATGCGGGAGCTGGCGAAGGAAGAGTTAAATGAATCCAAGGACCGGATGGCGCAGTTAGAGCACCAGTTAAAGATTCTGCTGCTGCCCAAAGACCCCAATGATGAAAAGAATGTAATCGTGGAGATCAGAGCCGGTGCCGGTGGAGACGAAGCGGCTTTATTTGCGGCGGAGATATACCGGATGTATGTCCGGTTCGCAGAGCGGAACCGCTGGAAGACAGAAATGATCAGTGTGAACGAGAATGGAATCGGCGGCTTCAAGGAAGTCATTTTTATGATTACCGGACAGGGAGCGTATTCCAAATTAAAATACGAGAGCGGTGTGCACCGGGTACAGCGGGTACCGGAGACCGAATCCGGCGGCCGCATCCATACTTCGACCATTACCGTTGCGATCATGCCGGAAGCGGAGGAAGTGGACGTGGATCTGGACATGAATGACTGTAAATTCGATGTGTTCCGGGCATCCGGAAACGGCGGCCAGTGCGTCAACACCACGGACTCTGCCGTGCGTCTGACCCATATCCCCACAGGGATCGTGATATCCTGTCAGGATGAAAAGTCCCAGCTGAAAAATAAAGACAAAGCCCTGAAGGTGCTCCGGTCCAGACTATACGAACTGGAGCTGGCGAAAAAACATGACGCCGAGGCGGAGGCCAGAAGAAGCCAGGTGGGAACCGGGGACCGTTCCGAGAAGATCAGAACCTATAATTTTCCCCAGGGCCGTGTGACGGACCATCGGATCAAGCTGACCTTACACAAGCTGGATTCTGTGCTGGACGGGGATCTATACGAGGTCATCGACAGCCTGATCGCAGCAGACCAGGCGGCGAAGCTGAGTAATCTGCAGGAGGCCTCCTGAACGTAGACGTATTGAAGAAAAGTGTTCTGTTGTTTTTTGGTTTTTATAACTGAACCCTATAATTATCAAGATGAGCTGTGAAAAACAGTCTAAATACGAAGAGGACTTTCGCCTCAAGGGTGATAAGGCGGTAAGCCCTCTTCTTATTTAGACTGTTTTCCACAGCACCTTTTGATTGCTTAAAAGCAGTGGCAGTATTTCTTGATATATCTTTATCTTACTTATTATCCTGCTTATTAACTTACCTGGTTTAAAAAAACATACACTGCCAATATATTATGTATACTCTCTACTTTCCCAACTCTTTGCGCAAAACTTTCTGCAGCTCCAAAACCCACTTGATGGCTGTTCTGTTCGGGTGTGGCATACTGACCACAAGTGTTTTCTTCCCTGCCCCCGCATTTTCTGTCCAATAATACCATAAGTTTGGCTCTGCCTCATCCGCTCTCTTTTCCGGACTGTACCAATTGCTTTTTGGTTCTTTTAGCAGAATATCATGCACGAAGTCAGATACCAGATTCCATCCACCTGTTATTATGAGATCCGGCTTATATAATCTAATCTGCCTTGCCAGAAAAATACGATCAACTTTTGCAATTCTCTTTACCTCACTTTTGTCAGCATTATTCCCGCCTGCGTATTTCTTAATATTCATAACAGCAAAATTATGTACGGCATCATCCAGAACTGCTCTTGGAACATATTCTATGAACTCATCCTGAAATATAACATTCATCCATCTAGCAACATTATTCCAAGTTTTATAATAAGTCCGGCTTCCCCCACAGAATAAAAAGTCCGAAAGACTTGTAGCCAACCCATTTGTCTCTTTTAAAATAACAAGGATACGTTTTCCGTCAGGCATGGTGAAATATCGACCATAATCAACTACACCATCCGGATTAAATTTATCATACTCAGGGTGTATATTCTGCCACCATTGCCGCCATTCCTCCATCAAAGCCTTTTCGTCCCGATACACAGTGAAGGCTTCCTTCCATTGCTCCAATGAAAAAATATAATAGACCGTATCATCAACCGAATCTGTTTCTAACCAAAATGATTCTATATCCTTCCACGCTTTAGCAGGAATTCTATCTTTTACAATGATAACAATATCACCACAGGCTGCTAAGACAGCTTCATACTGATATGTCACATCATAGACCATACCGCTGATAGCAAACTTTTTTTTTACAAATTCCATTTCATCTGGCTGCACTCCGAGTGTCAGCACCTTATTATTTCCATTTATCATACTATTTTCCTCATATCTCTCTGACATTTCAGCAATTGCATCATTTAGAGAATACCACTTTCAGGAAAATACCGCCACAAGACCTAATGGAACTAAATAAAAAAAAGAACAGGATGGGTGAACTAAAAAACAAAAATGTAGAAAAAGGTTGAAAAATCTGTGAAATGAAAAGAGAGCATTTACTTTTATAGAAGAACATGATTATAATAGTTGTTAAGGCTGTTATGCAGCAGACAGCAAAAAGGATGTTCAGGACCGTGCACGCGGGTTATGCTGAGGAAAGGAATGGATATGTATGCCGAAGGAAACGATAGAGAAAACAAAGCTGGACGATGATGCTTTGTTATATCAGAAGCGGGATGAAAAGAAAGACAGGGAAAAATTCAAGGAGCTGGACGGGAAGGGTAAATTACAGTTTTTCAGGGATTACTATCTGGTCAAAGTGGTTATTGTGGTGATCGTGGCAGCTCTTCTCGGCTCGGTGATTTATACGATGGTGAAGCCGAAACCGGAAGCGGCCCTTAATGTCGCAGTGGTCAATGATCAGTGGGAGGAACAGGCCAGGGAAGATTTTAAGACTAACCTGCAGGACTATCTGGGGCTGGATGCCAGTAAGAATACTATAGAGGTCATGGATGCGCTGTGGCTTAACGATGACGGATCCGATATGGCGACCCGGACGAAGCTGATGGTCAATATCTCCGCCGGAATGGTTGATGTGATGATCGCGGACCGGGAGCAGTTTTTAAGCTATGCGCAGCAGGGACTGTTCGTGGATCTGACGGAGAAGCTGCCTGCGGAACTGTATCAGAAACTGAATGGACAGATACTGACCAGCGGTGTGATAGAGGAAGAGGGCCAGGAACCAACAGGAGAGTACAGCGTCGGTATTTCGCTGGAGAACAGCCAGCTCTATGGCTCTTTGACTAAACAGGCGGAACCGATGTATATTGGAATCACGACCAGCACGAAGAATATGGAAGATGCCGTAAAGATGATACAGTATCTCTTCCAGTAATGCCAGAATATTTTGATCCGCTGCAGGGACTGTTGTAAAAGGAAATTTGCCGGAGGCAGCCTTTTATAGCGGCCCTTTTGCTGTGTCTATGAGGGAGAAGATGGAAGAACATAAGATGGAGAATGAGAAGAAAACACAGATACTGGGCCATACACTGGCCTGTCTCACGATTATTGTATGGGGAAGTACCTTTATTGCTTCCAAAATTATGCTGGACTACTTTACGCCGGCCCAGATTATGATTATGCGTTTCGGGATGGCTTATGTCGTTCTGGCGCTGTTAAGCAGAAAATTTGAGAAACCAAAAAGTCTGAAAGACGAACTGGGAATTGCCGGTCTGGCAGTGATGGGAAGCACGCTTTATTTTTTGTGCGAAAATGTGGCCCTGACTTACACGCTCACATCCAATGTCAGTATCATTCTGGCTGCGGCTCCTATTTTCACAGCTGTACTGGCCCACATTATGACCAAAGACGAAAAGCTTAAGAAGTCCACCTGGGGCGGGGCGTTAATCGCATTAGCCGGAGTAATGCTGGTGGTGTTTAACGGAACCTTTGTGTTAAAATTGAATCCACTGGGCGATCTGCTGACTGTACTGGCAGCTCTGTGCTGGGCAGTCTATTCCGTGAATCTGAAATCATATGTGAACCGTTATGATAATCTGGTGCTGACCAGAAAAATCATGCTGTATGGGTTCCTGACCACACTGCCGGTGGTAATCGGCCAGGGCGGTGAATTCAACCTGCCTGCGCTGGCCCGCCCGGATGTGCTGGTGAGCCTTCTGTTCCTGGGTTTGCTGGGCAGCGCGGCAGGTTATGTGACATGGAATGTGGCGGTGAAGTCGATTGGAATCATTAAGACGAATAATTATATCTATCTGAATCCATTTGTAACGATGGTGGCGGCCTGGTTAATTCTGGGAGAAAAGGTTTCCTACATGGGATTCGCCGGAGCCGTTCTGATCATCGGCGGAGTGTTTCTTGCGGACCGTTAGGTAGGTAGGTATCAGCATGATTTCATGAGCCCACAGCGGCAGGGATGCCAGGCACAGAAGGCGGCCCCATTCCCCATGGGAGAGTTTCGCAGTGCCGAACATGGTCACCAGGGAGGGAATCTCAGTGACGGAGAACTGCAGCAGGAAACCGAGGACAAAGGAAAGGATCATCAGTTTGTTGTTGAACAGTCCGATTTTGAATACGGATTCCTCCACATTGCGCATTCCGATCGCATGGAAGAGCTGGGAAAGGCCCAGCACGGTAAATGCATAGGTCTGTGCTCTGGCCAGCAGTTCCGGGACAGCCAGAACTGTCATGATATTCGTCATGGTAAATTCCGCATGGTTGGCCTGGAGATAAGCATAGGGAATCGTCATAAAGGCAACCAGGCTGATCAGGGCTATCAGTGTGCCGTAAAACAGGGTGCAGAACAGTCCGCCGTGGGCGAAGAGGTTTTCCTTCGGATTCCGGGGCGGCCGTGACATCAGCAGTTTTTTATCGTTTTCGTCCACACCGAGAGCCAGAGCGGGCAGAGAATCTGTAATCAGATTGATCCACAGGATATGGCTGGCTTTCAGCGGACTGGGCAGACCGATCAGAATGGATAAAAACATCGTAATGATCTCTCCGAAATTAGAGGAGAGCAAAAATAGTATGGATTTTTTTATATTTTCATAAATCCCCCGGCCTTCGGAGATAGCCTTTTCAATCGTGGCGAAATTATCGTCCGTCAGGATCAGGTCGGAGGCGTTCTTGGCCACGTCTGTGCCGTTCATTCCCATGGCGATTCCGATATCCGCTGTCTTCAGAGAGGGGGCGTCGTTTACGCCGTCTCCCGTCATTGCCACGATATTGCCAAGTGACTTAAAAGCTTTGACAATCCGCACTTTATGTTCCGAGGAGACTCTGGCAAAGACGGTAATATTCTTAATCTTAGAAGGCAGCTCCGCTTCCGGAATCTTATCCAGCTCGGCGCCTTCCATGCACTGTTTGGGGTGATCGGCGATTCCGATATCCCTGGCGATGGCATAGGCGGTGTTGACATGGTCACCGGTGATCATTACCGTGCGCACCGAGGCGTTTCGGAACTGCTGTACCGCAGCGTAGACTTCAGGCCGCACCGGGTCAATCATACCGACCAGACCGACAAAGGTCATGCCCTTTTCCACAAGAGACGTGCTGTCCCGGCGCATGGCCAGAGCCAGGACACGCAGGGCATCCGCGGACATGTGATTCATGGCGGAAAGAATTTCTTTCCGGTGCCCGGCCGTCATGGGCACTGATTTTCCGTGCAGAAGAATATGAGTACAGCGCTCCAGAATTACATCCCCGGCCCCTTTGGTAAAGGAGATGGTGGTGCCGGAGCTGCGGTGCATGGTTGTCATCATTTTTCGGGCGGAATCAAAGGGAAGTTCATTCATCCGCGGCATCCGATGCTCCAACACGGGTTTCGCTTTATGACATTTGATTCCCAGCTCGACCAGGGCCAGCTCGGTAGGATCTCCGATCCGATGGGAATCTTCCAGTGTGGCATCGCTGCAGAGAACCAGACCTTCCACCAGATAACGGTATTTCTCGTCATCTAATTCTTCAACAGTATGAAATTCCAGATTTACAAAGCTTCGGACCACTGTCATTTTATTCTGAGTCAGAGTACCGGTCTTGTCCGAGCAGACGATACTCACTGCCCCAAGGGTTTCCACCGAAGGGAGCCGCCGGACGATCGTATGTACCTTTACCATACGTGACACACTCAGAGCCAGTACGATGGTGACAATGGCCGGGAGTCCCTCCGGAACTGCCGCTACCGCAAGAGAGATCGCCGTAAGCAGCATATCGAAGATGTTCCGGTGCTGCAGTACAGCGATACCGAATAATGCCACACACAAAAACACCGCGACGATACTGAGCAGCTTACCCAGATCAGCCAGCCGTTTTTGCAGCGGGGTTGGTTCATTATGGGTCCGGGAGATCATACCTGCGATCCGGCCGATCTCTGTATGCATTCCGGTTGCGGTGACTAAGCCGCTGCCTCTTCCATATACAATATTGGTAGACATATAGGCCATATTCCTGCGGTCGCCCAGAGGAAGTTCTTTGGCAGCCAGAAAGCCGGAATCTTTCTCTATGGGATGGGATTCACCAGTGAGAGCGGATTCCTCGATCTTCAGGCTGGCGGAGGAAATGAGACGCAGATCCGCGGGAATCTGCCGTCCGGCTTCCAGTATTACCAGGTCACCTGGTACCAGTTCCTCGGATGGGATCTCATAGGTCTGTCCTTCTCTTTTTACCAGAGCGGTCGGGCTTGTCAGCTTTTTCAGCGCATCCAGCGCCTTTTGCGCTTTTCCCTCCTGGATGACCCCGACAATGGAGTTCAGCAGGATAACAGCCATAATAATCGTAGTGTCTCCGAATTCCCGGAGCAGCATGGAGACTGCCGCCGCAACAAAGAGAACGAAAATCAAAGGTTCGTTCAGCTGCTCCAGAAACATCTGGACAGAGGATTTCGGCTTTTCCTCCGCTAATGCATTTTTCCCATATTCCTGTAGTCTGGCCGCCGCCTCCACTTCTGTCAGCCCGGCGGAGGTATTGGCTCTGAGATCTTTTGTAAGTTCCTGTATTGGTTTCCTTTCGAACATCAGTCCACACTCCTTTTCCTTATGCACTAATGTATGCGGACAGGTTGTGGAATATGTCCGTGAATAGTTACCAGGAACCTGGTTGCGGAATATATCCAAGAATCCCTATTGAAAATGTTCCCTCAAGGAAGTATAATTTTTACATACCATGTGAAGGAGACCGGCTATGGGAGATACGAAAGTGTTGTGCTTTGCCAATAATAAAGGCGGAAGCGGGAAGTCCACCACCTGTTCGAATGTAGGGTTCGGACTTACGAAACTGGGATTTAAGGTGCTGCTGGTGGATGGGGATATGCAGATGAACCTGACGCTTTCCTTTTTTACGGAGGAGGAGGCTTTGGGGTTCGCCAGTGGGAACCAGAATCTGTATCACGCGATTCGGAACCAGAATGATCTGGAGAACTATGTGCAGCATACCCGCTATGAAGGACTGGATCTGATCCCTTCTTCCACATTGATGAGCGGGATCGAGTACGAGTTGTTTACAAAGTGGCAGAGAGAATATATATTGAAAAAGTGTCTGCGGTCAATACTGGAATCGGGTAAATATGATTATATTCTCATAGATGCGCCGCCGACTCTGGGCGGATGGGTTATGAATATCCTGGCTGCTTCGCATTTTTTGATCATACCGGTGGAGGCCAGCCCCTGGGGGTTATTCGGACTGGCTAACATGTTTGAGTTTTTAAGTGAGGTGAAGGAGATCACTCCGGATCTGAAACTGATGGGAATTGCGGTAACAAAGGTGGATACCAGAAAGAACTATTTTAAGCAGACGTTGGAAACACTGCAGGAAATGGATGATGTCCACTTATTTGATACATATATCCGGGTGGACAGCTCGATCGAATGGGCGCAGGACAACAGCCAGCCCGTGATCTCTTTTAAGCAGAGCAGCAGAAGTGCGCAGGAGTATATGGAACTAACAAAGGAGGTAGTAAAAATTGCCAGTAGGTAAAGGAAGTATTCAAAGGGCGAATCAGATCGCAAAAGAACAGGATCTGACCACGGAAGAAAAGGTGGTCGAAAAGGCAGAAGGCGCTGACACGGAAGTAACCAATTCGGAGGGGATCAAAACAGAAACTGCCGCTGCGGATAAAAAAGAAGGAACAGCAGCAAAAACCGTGGCAAAGACAGCGGAAACAGCTGCGAAAGCGGCGGCCAAAACGGCGGAAACAGCTGCGAAAACTGCAGCTAAACCGGCAGCGAAGAAGCCTGTGGCGAAAAAGCCTGCTGCGAAAAAAACGACGGCAAAAAAACCGGCCGCAGCAAAGGAAAAAGTTGAAACCGCAGCCACTGAGCCGGTAGAGAAGAAGTCCGATAATATTCATGAGAAAAAATTTGAAGTTATCTCAAATCTCAGATGTGATTTGCCGACCTATCTTCTTTAATAATCATAGGATAGAGCATAAAAAACTGTGTTGCGGAGACGTGATACAGTTTTTTTGTAGAATATTTTATTTATTATAGTCACTTACGATATGTTAACCAGGGAATGTTTATTGCATTGCAGAAATGAGAACTGATATGATATAATGTCGACAGACATTATATCTGCGCCGGAGCGCTTTCCTTAGCGCGGAGTGTGCACCCCCCGGAGGGGGCATGATTGTGTGCAATCATGATATAATGAGATCTTAATCATAGATTGCTGCGGATCTATACCGCAAGTTTTTTTCTACCAGTCACTTCGGTGACATTCTGAGGTGCTTAGCGCACCATTTTGGCCGCCTCGGCTACAAACTCAGTAGTTACTGTCAATGAAAAGCAAGGAAGGATTGGAGAGATGCCTATGAATGACCATTGAAGAAACAGATCATTTCTATTATAATAGATAGGAGAAAAACATATGAAAAGGAAGCTGTTGCAGTGGCATCCGGCATTTCAGGCAGCCCTGCAGATCGAGCTGATGGAAGCAGGGGACTGTCTGCAATTCCAACGGGAATACAATCTTACAGAAAAACACCTCCAAATAGACACCTTGATTATCAAAAAGGAACCGGGGCGCAGGATCAAAAAAAGTATCGGCCGGATTTTCCGTCAATACAACATTGTAGAATATAAGAGCCCGGAAGATTATATCAGTATCAATGATTTTTTCAAGGTTCAAGGTTACACCTGCATTTATCAGGCAAATACCCAGAGAGAATTAGAAATTCCGCCGCAAGAGATAACAGTAACCATTGTAGGATACCATTATCCCAAAAATCTGTTTCTGTTTCTAAAAGAACAATATCGTGCCGAAATTATTGAGACATATCCAGGTATTTATTATATTACCGGCCTTTTATTCCCGCTTCAGGTTTTGGTGATACATAAACTGTCTAAGAAAGAAAACGTCTGGCTTAGCCGACTGCATAGTGAACTGCAGTTACATGAAGATATTGAGCCGCTGGCAAGAGCCTATAAAGGGATGGAAAAGAACCCGCTGTACGCAGCCGCTATGGATCTGATCGTGCGGGCGAACTGGAAGAAATATCAGGAGGGAAAAGAAATGTGTGAAGCACTGCGCGAATTATTTGCGGATGAATTAGCCGAGAGAGAAAATCGGGGAATTGGAAAAGGAATAGAACAAGGAATAGAACAAGGAATAGAACAGGGAATAGGACAAGGCAAGGCAGACGATATTCTGGAATTATTGACTGAATTGGGGACAGTTCCAGAACGGCTGCGCAAAATAATTACTGGTCAAACCAATTGCAGTATCTTAACCCAATGGCTGAAACTTGCTGCAAGAGCGACAAGTATAGAGGAATTTTCCGCACATATTACACAAGTCAAGTAATGAGTGGCACATTTTAATATTTGTGGATTTCTGTTGTTTTTTGTGGAATTAATCTTGATAAATCGGACAAGGAATGTTATAATATTCACAATGCAACGAAAATGCTTATTTCTGGGAAGGAAGAGAAAACATGAAGAGTTTTGATATCAAGACAAAAATTTATTTTGGTGAAAACTCCCTGGACAGACTGGTTGATATTCCTTATAAAAAAGTTATGATTATTACCGATCCGTTTGTAGTGCAGAGCGGTATGATCAAGTTGATTACATATCGTCTGGACAGTGGCGATATAGAATTTGATATTTTTAAAGACGTGGTACCGGATCCACCGATAGAGAAAATCGTGACGGGCGTTCAGGCTGTCGTTGGGTACAAGCCTCAGGCACTGATCGCAGTGGGCGGCGGTTCTGCCATCGATTCCGCCAAGGCGATTAAGGACTTTGCCTTAAAGACAGGAGAACTGGATGAACTGGCGCTGATCGCGGTTCCTACCACCAGTGGAACGGGCTCAGAAGTTACTTCTTTTTCTGTTATTACCGATACACAAAGCCATGTAAAATACCCGCTGGTCTCTGAAACGCTGATCCCCACAGAAGCAATTCTGGATGCGGAACTGGTACGCAGTGTTCCGCCCGCGGTTACGGCAGATACCGGCATGGACGTATTTACTCATGCGATAGAGGCTTATGTCAGTATCAATAATAATGAGTTTTCCGCAGCTTTGGCCGAGAAAGCCATTGAAATATGCGGGGTATTCCTGTTAAGAGCTTTTCTGGACGGCAACGATACCCATGCAAGGCAGAAGATGCATGTGGCTTCCTGTCTTGCCGGACTGGCGTTTAATTCCGCGTCTCTTGGTCTGAATCACGGTATGGCACATCAGCTGGGAGCGAATTTCCACGTACCGCATGGCCGGGCCAATGCGATGCTGCTGCCTCACATTATCGAATTTAACAGTGATATCAATATTCACAGCCGCAGCAGAAAAGAGTATCTGCCTCAGGTAAAAAAATATGTGAATATTGCGAAAATTCTGGGACTTCAGAACTTTAACACCATTACCACCGTCCGCGCGCTGGTCAACTGGGTGCAGTTCATGCTGAAGGAAATGGATATTCCATTGTCCATGTCCCAGTATGGAAAATGCACGGAAGAGGAATATATGTCAAAGATCAGCACCATGGC
This sequence comes from Diplocloster hominis, assembly GCF_032380655.1. Taxonomy (NCBI): domain Bacteria; kingdom Bacillati; phylum Bacillota; class Clostridia; order Lachnospirales; family Lachnospiraceae; genus Diplocloster; species Diplocloster hominis. Next base: position 19,929 of record NZ_JAWDIY010000030.1, read on the forward strand.
AGAGGCGGCGCTGGCAGACAGCTGTACCGCTACGAATCCCCGGGTTCCTAATAAAGCGGATGTAATGGATATTTATCGCAATCTCTGGTAAGTATACAAACTGATTAGGGTCGGTGTCAAATATTGAATAAGACAAGTGTCAATTAAATCTTAAATCCGGAGCGGTTCCTTAGATTACATAGGCGTTGAAGCGTATCGCAATGGCCATCACAAAGCATAAGGTAAATGAAACAGGAGTCAACAGACATAGCGGACACGCTATGGATGCTGACTCCTTTATATAGAGAGACAATAGTTCTTAATGTATTCTAATTCCTTCAAAAATACCCACCCATTCTAATGCTGGATTACTCAGTTCTGGATATGAGCTGACAGTATACAAATACATTTTCTATCTTTTTCGCCTCGCTGCCAAAATAAGGATTGATGACCGGCTGGCTCTCCGAAGGCATAATATAGAGTCTGAAAATCAGGCCATCCTGACCTACCTCCATCTGCTGTGCATTCGTATATTCGAATTGTTTCTTTTCCACATGCAGGTAGTTGTAAATAATGTTTTCAATATTTGTGTTTTCGAAGCAGCAGATCATATCCTCTTCCCGGTGCAGATCCATGATCGCTTTGACCTCTCCAAAAGTCAGATTGACCACCCGGTATGAACCCTGAGAGATCGCAGCAGGCAGCGATTTGTCATCCAATAGAAACAGAGGATGTTTTAATGTGCTAGTCATAAGAATTCCCCCTTTTATTATATAAAAATAAAAATTATCTTTCTAAATTCAGTATAATATAAAAAAGTTGGATACACAACAATTGTTATTTTTTAAACTGGAATGTTATTTTTTAAACCAGCTTGTTATTTTTTTGACTGTATGATTATGCTGTCGGTGGATGTGAAACAAAATAAAAAAAGAAAATGTGGATAAGATGGAAAAATTTTTCTCATACTATAAGCGAATACAAGCTTATGTAAGAAAGAGAGGGCATCTTTGTGAAAAGGTTAAAAAAATTGACGGTTGTCACAATGCTGATCGCGGTACTGGCAGGCACCCTGACTGCCTGCAGTAAGGAAAAGGAACCGGATAGCGGGCAGCAGGATACAAATCAAAATGATACAACGCAGAATAATACCAATACGGACAATAACCAGACAGCAAATGGGAAAGGACGTGTATATTATCTGAATTTTAAACCCGAGGTTGCGGATGTCTGGGAAAAAATAGCTGCGGAATATACCAAAGAGACCGGTGTACAGGTCAAGGTGGTTACTGCAGCCAGCGGAGAATATGAAAAGACCTTAAAGTCTGAAATGGCAAAGAAAGAAGCGCCTACCCTGTTCCATATCAATGGACCGGTCGGATATCAGACCTGGAAAGATTACACGATGGACTTGAAAGATACCAATCTGTACAGCTGGCTGAATACTCCGGATCTGGCCATATCAGAAGGCGAAGGAGTATACGGAGTACCATTTGTTGTAGAGGGCTATGGTATTATCTATAACGATGATATCATGCAAAAATATTTTGCACTGAATGACAAGGCGGTAGATATAACCGGAGTGGATCAGATCAATAATTTCACAACGCTGAAAGCAGTAGCAGAGGACATGACGGCGAAAAAAGATCAGCTGGGAATTAAAGGCGTATTTGCCTCCACTTCATTTTCAGCAGGGAATGACTGGAGATGGCAGACCCATCTGATGAACCTCCCGATGTACTATGAATTCAGAGACAGCGGAAACAAAAATCCGGATACCATCGAGTTTTCTTATAATGAGAATTTTAAAAATATATTTGACCTGTATTTGAACAATTCTCCGACTGCTCCGGAAGCACTGGGAAGCAAATCTGTGGACGACTCCATGGGCGAATTCGCCCGGGGAGAAGCCGCTATGGTACAAAATGGAAACTGGGGCTTTAGCGAAGTGCAGAAAGCGGAAGGCAATACAGTGAAAGAAGAAAACATCAAGTTCCTGCCTATCTATATCGGTGTGGATGGGGAAGAAAAACAGGGACTTTGTATCGGAACGGAAAATTTCTTAAGTGTAAACAGCCAGGTGTCCGCAGATGATCAAAAGGCTTCCATTGATTTTATGGAATGGGTGTTCAGCTCTGATAAGGGGAAAGAATTTGTGACGAAAGACCTGGGCTTCATAACACCATTCAGCACCTTTGAGGATGCGGAAAAACCGGTGGATCCTCTGGCCAAGGAAGTGGACCGCTATATGAAGAACGGGGATCTGTATACGGTAACCTGGGACTTTACCGCATTCCCCAGCCAGGAATTCAAAAACATGCTGGGCGCGGATCTGCTTTCCTATGCGCAGGGCAATCTGAAATGGGAAGAACTGGTTACCAATACAACCCAAAACTGGGCGGATGAAAAAGAAATGTCAGCTCAATAAAAGCCGTCTGTCAGGCGGGGTATTCAAAAGAGAAAATGTCGAGAAGGGTGAGTACCGAGGAAAGAATGCTCACCCTTTTTCCGAGCATCCATACAAACAGACCTATAAAGAAAAGGAGAAGGTAATTTATGCAGAAAACGTATAAAAAATACTTTCCGGTATTTGCCCTGCCGACACTGATCGCTTTTGCCATTGCATTTCTGGTTCCGTTCCTCATGGGCATATACTTATCATTCTGTAAATTCACGACCGTGACTAACGCAAAATGGGTGGGAATCGCCAATTATACCCGCGCGTTCTCCAACCGGGATTTCCCAAGCGCTCTGTGGTTTACGGTCAAATTTACTGTGATTTCCGTAATCCTTATCAATATTCTGGCCTTTCTGCTGGCTATGCTGCTGACCAGGAAGGTAAAGGGGACCAATGTGTTCCGGACGATCTTCTTTATGCCGAACCTGATCGGCGGCATCGTACTGGGTTATATCTGGCAGCTGATCATTAATTCCGTACTCTTGTCGACAGTCGGCGCAGATATCACGGCCAGGGCAAGCTATGGATTCTGGGGGCTGGTGGTTCTGATGTGCTGGCAGATGATCGGTTATATGATGATTATCTATATCGCGGGAATTCAGAACGTGGCGCCGGAGCTGATCGAAGCCGCCCAGATCGATGGCGCTACCAAGTGGCAGGTCCTCACCAAGGTCACGATCCCCATGGTCATGCCGTCCGTTACGATCTGCCTGTTTTTGACCATATCTAATTCTTTTAAGCTTTTTGACCAGAATCTGTCGCTGACTGCAGGGCTGCCGGGTAAGCAGACCCAGATGATGGCGTTAGACATCTTTAACACGTTCTATGGCAGAAATGGATGGGAAGGAGTCGGACAGGCGAAGGCTGTGATATTCTTTATTATTGTAGGAGTTATCACGTTCACGCAGCTGTGGCTGACCAGACGAAAGGAGGTTGAGGGATAATGGAAAACAAGAAGTCTGGAAATACCCTGCTATTTCTGTTCCTTTTGCTTCTGTCGGCGGTTTTTTTGGCGCCGATCCTGATGGTGCTCATGAATTCCTTTAAAGGAAAACTGTCTATCAGCGACGCTCCGTTCCAGCTGCCTTCGGCAGCGTCCTTCTCCGGATTGTCGAATTATTTTCAGGGTGTGGAGAAAAGCGGATTTTTTTCAGCTTTTGGATACTCCCTGTTTATCACCGTATTCTCAGTAGCGGCGATCGTATTGCTGACATCCATGACCGGCTGGTGGCTGACACGGGTCAAGGGCAGATTTACCGGAGGCTTGTATTACCTGTTTGTATTTTCCATGGTGGTACCGTTCCAGATGGTCATGTTTACCATGAGCAAGCTGGCTAACATGCTGTATCTGGATAATCCTGTCGGTATGATTGTGCTGTATGTGGGATTCGGGGCGGGATTGTCTGTGTTTATGTTCTGCGGGTTTGTAAAATCCATTCCGATCGACATCGAAGAAGCGGCGATGATCGACGGCTGTAATCCGATCCAGACTTTTTTCCAGGTGGTGCTCCCCATCATGAAACCCACGGCTATCACTGTGGCGATTTTAAATACGATGTGGATCTGGAACGATTATCTGCTGCCTTATCTGGTCATCGGGTCGGACTATAAGACGATACCGGTAGCGGTCCAGTACCTGAGGGGAGGCTATGGCTCCGTCGATATGGGACATATGATGGCCGTGCTGGTTCTTGCAATAATTCCTATAATTATCTTTTATATTTTCTGTCAAAAGTATATAATTGAGGGAGTGGTCGCAGGAGCGGTCAAAGGCTGAAGGAAAGCCATAATCAGAAGGAGGATATACAATGAGAGCGAATGGAATATTACTGCCGGTTTCCAGCCTGCCCTCCAGATACGGAATCGGCTCGTTTTCCAAAAGTGCCTATGAATTTATAGATTTTCTGAGAGACGCGGGTCAGAAATACTGGCAGATCCTGCCCCTGGGTCCTACGGGGTATGGGGACTCCCCGTACCAGTCTTTTTCCACGTTTGCAGGAAACCCGTATTTTATTGACCTGGATGAGCTGATCGCGCAGGGGCTTCTCACCAGGGAAGAGTGTGAGGCCTGTGATTTCGGAGACAACCCGGTCTATATCGATTATGAAAAGATCTATTTGTCCAGATTCCGGATTCTGCGGCGGGCTTTTGAAAGAAGCCATATCCAGCAAAATCCTGATTTTCAGACATTCTGCCAGGATCAGGCTCTGTGGCTGGAAGATTACAGTCTGTACCGGGCGGTAAAGGATTCCTGCGGTGGTGTGAGCTGGATCGAATGGCCGGAGGACATCCGTCTGAGAAAACAGGAGGCTTTGGCCGAATACGAAAAAAATTATGCCCAGGAAATCGAATTCCAGAAATACCAGCAGTATCTGTTCTGGACCCAATGGAAAAAACTGAAAAATTATGCCAATGCAAACGGCATCCAAATCGTGGGTGATCTTCCGATCTATGTGGCCTTCGACAGTGCGGACAGCTGGGCCAACACCGACTTGTTCCAGTTCGACCAGGAGTTAAGACCTATAGCGGTAGCCGGCTGTCCGCCAGATGGATTCTCTGCAACCGGACAGCTCTGGGGGAATCCGCTCTATGACTGGGAATACCACAAGCAGACCGGCTTTGCCTGGTGGATGAAACGAATTGCCCACTGCTTCCAGTTATACGACATGGTCCGGATCGACCATTTCCGAGGCTTTGATGAATATTACTCCATTCCCTATGGTGAAAAAACCGCAGTAAACGGAACCTGGAAACCAGGCCCGGGTCTGACATTATTTGAGACTCTGCAAAGAGAGATGGGAGATCTGAACATCATTGCCGAAGATCTGGGCTATCTGACCGACTCTGTACGGAAGCTTTTAAAAGACACCGGCTATCCAGGCATGAAAGTCCTGGAATTCGCCTTCGACTCCCGGGAAGAGAGTGACTATCTGCCCCATAACTACACCAAAAACTGCGTCGTATACACCGGAACCCACGATAACAACACGGTCCAGGGATGGTACGATGAGCTGTCAGACCACGACCGGAGTTTCTCAGCCAGATATATCGATAACAAAGACCATACCCGGGGGCGGATCCATTGGGATTTCATCCGTTTGGCCATGGGAAGTGTAGCTAAGCTGTGTATGATTCCGGTTCAGGATTTTCTGGGACTTGGCAGCGAAGCTCGGATTAATACGCCGTCTACGTTGGGGGATAATTGGAAGTGGAGACTGACCGATGGACAGCTGACTGTGGATTTGGCCCGTGAGATTCGTGAATTGACCCGGCTGTACGGGAGGGGGCAATAACTGTCTCAAACTTGCCAAAGGACGGCTCGGACATGGAGGTGATTTTCCTCTTGAGAAAGGAGTCCAATATTTTATAAAATCTTTGCCGGTTTTTACATTTAGGATTTTAAATATATAATTAAAGAAAGTATGCGACACATATAACCTGAAATAGTAGCGATTCGTATATGCTTATTAGTAAAATTCATTTAATAAAGAATAAGATTTATTGAGATGTAAAAAATTCAAATAAATAAGGATACAAAAATTCAGGTTGTACAAATCAAAAAGACTATAAAGGGGTTGTGGGAAAATAAATAAGTCATACCAGATATGGAACAAGATTACAGGTTTCACATCAATATCTGGTATGCAAATTTATTTCCCACGGCCCCTTTTGCAGTATAGTCAGTGGATGTGGTGATTCTGTTATTGATAGGTTACGAAATTTTATTTCGGATATTAAATTTTAAACAGTAATCTTCCCTGTAAAAAGCTGATCCAGGACGATACAGACAGACCCATAAAGGGCACTGTTATCCTCGAAGCGGGTCTTAAAGATCCGGATCGTGCGGTTATTTTTGAAGATGCTGATCTGGTTAACCGTGTAGGCGATGGAGGCCAGGATTTCGTCGGGAAGATAGAAAGCGGAGTGGCCAAAAACCAGGGTACTGATATCTATGATATTGATCAGGTTGTTCAGCGCATAGGCGAACTGCTCGGAGACGTTCTCAAGGATACTGTAGGCCTTGGGAGAAGTCTTGCAATACTCCATGGCTTCCCGGAAAACTGTAAATTCTGTTCCGCAGGCCTCGTTAATTTTAGAAAGGATCACAGGTACACTGGCATAAAGCTCCAGACAGCCCCGGTTACCGCAGTTACACTTGGGACCGTCGAAGTTGATCGTGGTATGGCCCAGCTCTCCGCAGGAACCGGTGAGATTGTTGACCAGCTGCCGATTGGACACGATAGCGGAAGCGATGCCGTTTGCCAGCCCGATATAGAGAAAATTCTCTTTTTCCTGACCGATGCCGTAGTACATTTCACACAGAGCGGCGGCCTGCATGTCATTTTTTACGAAGACAGGAACCGGAAGCCGGGGCTGCAAATAACCCATGATGTCCAGCTCTTTGATATTGAAAAAATTTGTTACATTTTTAATGATACCGTGAATCGTGTCCACGACACCGATCGTTGAGATCCCGATACCCAGGATTGGCCTTTCACTCAAGTGAAGCAGATGATCCGCCAGATGCCAGATCCTTTGCAGAATCGTATCCGGAGTTTCATCCGGCTGAAATTCCTCTCGTTTAGCCGCAATCAGTTTAAGGCTGAAATCACTTAAAATTCCAAATAAAAAATCCTTGGAAACCCATATTCCGGCAACTAACGGGGAGTGGGGGGATATGGTCAGATACTTAGGATTCCGTCCCACATTCTTAACGTCATTTTCCATATCAGACTCAACGATTATATTCTGCTGCAGTAACTCCGATGTTATGTTGGTCAGGGTCATAGAGGTCAGTTTCGATGCTTTGGCCAGATTATTTCTGGTAGTCTTGCTGCTGGTCGAAATCAGTTGCAAGATCAAAGCACGGTTAAATTCCTTAACACCGATAAGATTTAATCCTGACTTTTTCATAAACAAATACTCCTGATTAGTAAAATATTTTTATTATTATTTTATTGTAACTCAAAATAAAGACGATGTAAACCTTAAAAAAAGGAAGCTTAAAAAAACTGACATCACCAGAGTAGGAGCGGGATGGCGGAAGGGCTGGTTCCGTGACGTTTGCCCCGCCGCCCCGGAACCAGCCCTTCCGCCATCCCGCTCCGGCCCTCGGAGAACCTCCCCTACCCGGAGAGCCCACACCCCTCCCCCTCAAACATCCCGCAAAAACTGCTTAGGAGACAACCCCGTTTCTTTTTTGAAAACCTTACTGAAATACAGCGGGTCGTCATAGCCCACGAAGGCAGCCACATCTTTGATCATCAGCTTCGGATCAGAGGCAAATAGTTTTTTTGCCTTTGTGATACGAAGCTTTACAATATCGTCCAGCAGGTTGGTGTTTTTATTTTCTCGGTAAAGCTTACTGAGATAGGCCGGGGTGAAGCCAAAGTGATCGGAGATCTGTTTGATGCTGATGGGTTCGGTGTAGTGCTGATGGATATAACTGTCAATGCGCAGCAGGATTTCGTTTTTGTCATGGCTGTTTCCCTGGGAATTGCTCATCTCACAGAAAAAATCGTAAAAGACGGAGATGATATTATCATAGAGCGCCTCGTAGGATTCGGAAAAGATAACGGCGTCATTGACCAGCTCCATGGAGGAAGCGCCATTGGTCGCCAGCTGCTGGCTGTTCAGGCAGTTGCTCATCAGGACATTTAAGTATTCGGTCACACCAAACTGAGTCATTTTCCGCTGGTGCAGAGCCTGCAGAAAGTGACGCAGCACAGTTTTAAACAGCGAGATGTTGCGCTGGGTAAATAATTCGGTCAGCTGATTTAAATAGTTGCTGAGCAGTTCGTCGTAGGGAAGCCGGTAATCCGGCTGCTTTTTCTGGTAGAATAGCAGCTGGGATTGACCGATGATGATTCCGCGGCTTAACTGGAAACGCAGGTTCTGGATGGACTTGCCTACCGAATGGATGCTGGGCGCGTCGGCGCTGACGATGACGGTCAGCGGAATGGGATGCTTTAGAACCGGTTTGAAAATACTGCGGATCTGCTCTTCCCGGTTGAGGGTCTGGCAGGTTTTTAAAGAAAACATCAGGTTTTTTTCAAAGATGGACTTCCCGGGAATAATCCAATAGTCTTGGACCATGTCCGTATTCTGTTCAAACAGTGCGTTGACATCAAAGGAGTCGCAGTAATTCTTTGGAACTGCGTCAAAGGCGGTGGGGAGAAACGGAAAATTACCCATACATAGAATGGCCAGACAGTATTCCGGATTCATTCCATCATCTCTGATAGGGGGGAGGGACGATGCGGGATTGCTGTCCTGCATCCCCTCCAGACATTTTTGTTCATAAGCCTTTTTCAGATGTTCCTGGATCTCATTTTCATCAATGGGCTTTAGGAGGTAGGCAAATACCCGCAGCTGGATCGCGCGCTTTGCGTAGGAAAATTCACTGAATCCGGTCAGGATCATACAGAGGATATGGGGAAAATGCTGATTAATATGTTCGATCAGTTCCAGACCGTCTATGACCGGAATGTGGATATCGGTGATGACCACGTCGATCTGGTTCCCTTTTTCAGACAGTAGGTCAATTGCTTCCTGTCCGTTGTAAGCACTGCCCGCGATCTGATAATTTTGCTGAAAAGATTCTATGGTACATGACAGACTTCGGAGGATTAAAGGCTCGTCCTCAACAAGTAAAATATTCATCATCTAATTTCCCTCCTATCTTGATCATGGTGCCGCCTTCTGTGAGAGACTGTATTTGGAAGGTCAGACTGTCCGGATAGCGCATTTTTAACCGGGCGATGGTGTTGATTAAGCCCATACCGCCGATCTTCAGGGTGGCTATGGTATTGGATGAATTATCCATGAATTCCGATAACTTCTTCTGGATCTTGTCCGCTTCCTCATCTGTAATTCCGACTCCGTTGTCCTGAACTGTAATGGACCAGTAATAATCGTTTTTAATCGTACAGCTGATCTTGAGATGCCAGGGAGGCACCACTTTCTTAAAGCCGTGCTGGAAGCTGTTCTCTAAAAGCGGCTGCAGGAATAGCTTGGGAACCCGGAAAGCATCGATGTCCAGCTTGGAATTTATGTACAGCTCATAGTCAAACAGCCCCTCATAACGGATTTTCATCAGATTCAGATAAGTTTCCGCGTCGGTGATCTCCTCGCGCATCGGAACGCCTTCCTCGTCATAGGCCGAAATATACCGAAGCATACGGGCCAGATAGTCGCAGATCTGTCCTATTTTTTCCGTATCCTGTTCCTTGCTCATCGCCTTGATGATGGTCAGGATATTGCAGATGAAATGTGGATTTACCTGGGACTGCAGGGCGATCATATTAGCCCTGGCCTCATAAGCTTTCGTCTTAACATTCTCCTCCATGGAATTTTTAAGCCGTTTCATCATTTCGTCAAAGGCCATGGTGAGGCCGACCAGCTCGTTGGAATACTGGCTGGTATCCACATTCAGGTACGGAGAGTTTAAGGTGATCATGTTAACGGAAGCGGTCAGCTGGCGAAGGGGCTCCGTTGTATTCTTCATGATTTTAAACAGGACGGCAAGACAGATCAAAAGGATACAGACACTGATGAGAAGTACGGATATGCACAGCCGGAATACGATCTGGAAGACCTGATTCTGGTGCTGGGCCAGCATCAGGATCCATCCGTTTTCCAATCGCACGGCACTGTACACATGGTCATCCGCTATGGTATAGACCGGGGTGAGATCCGGGGTGGCTTCCTCCTGGTCAAAGGGAAGGCCGGCCAGAGAGGGAACCTGATCCGATGTTCCGTAGATCGCCTTGGCGTCGGCTGTATACAGGTAACTGTCCACATTAGGGACATCCAGAGTCATGATCTGGTCGATAAATTTGGAGGGACACTGGATTTCCACGATTCCGGTGGGCAGATCGATGATCAGGGAATCAAAGATTTCCCGGTACAAAGATATGTATTGGGTTGGTTTGGAGTTCCAGGTGTCCGATGATAAGGGGGTGATATTGGAATTGCTGTGTACAATCGGGAGCGAATGATACCATGGAAGATAATCTTCAGAGCTGAGCTTATCTTTCACCATAGCTTTACTGTAAGGGATGCCGGTGGATATAAAGTTGCGTTTGTCGTTAAACAGATTAATGCGGAAACGCGAGGAAGAATTAGGAACGGTGATGGAAGTAATAATATTATAAATAGACACAGAAAGTTCCTGATTGGTTACCTCACGCATCCTTGTATCGTGAAAGGCACTGATAATGTCCGGGTTCGTGGATACATACAGGGAGATTTTGTCCATGTCATCAAACAGAAGGGTCAGTTCATTGCCCGTTTTGGCAGCCAGCTCATTCAGGTTGTTCCGGGATGTTTTGGATATCTCGCGGTATACGTAATTGGAGAAGAAGATCAGGAAAATTAAAACCATGGAAATGATGATGATAGAACTTTTCAGAAATAATTTTTTTTGAAAACTACTCTTCATAATAACCTCCGCAAGTACATGGATCTTTTTTTGTATTTTGAAAAAAATGGATGCCATTCTTACTTTTATCGCTGCTTTTTTATAGCATTATTATAGAATAAGGAGATGAAAAAAGATACTCGATGCTAAATATTTCCATATTTTAGGCTGACATTTTCCATTTTGATTTCGATAAATAGCTCCTATAATAAAGGACATGAAAGAAATGTAAATTTACACGATTTCAACGGCACTGCAAAAAATAGTAGCTCTTAAAAATGCAGTGCAGGGGATATGCAGCTATCTATAGCCCCGGAAACTTTCAGTAACTGGAAAGAGGGAAGAATCTAAAGGAGGATTCAGTATGAAAAGAAAAGTTTTAAGCAAAATTTTAGCAGTCTCTATGGTACTGGCCATGACCGCTGGTATGACCGCCTGCGGAAGCAAAAGTGAAGAACCTGCACCTGCGGCCACACCCGCGGCAGAACCGGCAGAGTCTAAAGCACCCGCCGCGGCTGACAGCGGAACGGACAGTGAACAGGCTGGGGACACAGATTTCTCCATTCTGGATGGAAAGACTATTTCCTTTATGACCAGCCAGGCGAAGTTCTTTGACGCTTATAATACCATGGCGGAAGCAATCAAAGCAGATTATGGCTGTGAAGTAGAATTCCAGGTAATCCCGGATGAAGAATATGACTCGCTAATTAAAGTAAAATTGTCCACTTCAGAAGTACCCGATGTGTACGAAGCGAACCTGCCCAGTTTGAACGAAGCGTACGGAGCTCCTCAGTACTGCGAGGATCTGAGCAATGAACCTTGGGTAACAAGGCTTGTGAATCCGGATCTGATCAAAGATACGGTTGACGGTAAGATCTATGGAATGCCTAAGGAATCCTCCTCCGGTTATCAGGCGGTATATTACAATAAAAAAGTAATGGCAGACTGTGGAATCACTGATCCCCAGCCGAAAACCTACCAGGAATTCCTGGACATCTTAAAGACTGTCAAGGAAAAAGGAAACGGTGTGGTTCCATTTTATCAGACCAACGCGGACACCTGGACCACCCAGATCTTCATGACGGGAGGAATCGCATGCGCATTAGGGGATAAAGCAGTCGAGACCACAGATAAATTATTGAAAAATGAGATTAAATGGACGGATATTCCCGAGACCTCACAGGTACTTCAGAATTACGTAGATCTGTACAAAGATGGATACATGAACAACGATATGATGTCTGTCGGCTATGACACAGCAGCAGAGGCGATCTGCACCGGCAAGGCAGCGATGTATTTAACCATCGAGCAGTGGGCGGCAGACGCCATGAAAAAATATCCTGACTGTGAAATGGGCTCCTTCGTGATCCCTCATGCAGACCATGCGCTGCTTCCCACAGGAAACTATGTACAGGGCCTGTTCGTACCGAAAGCCGGCAAGCAGGTAGACGCGGTAAAAGCCTTCCTTCAGGTATGGTCCATGCCCAAATACCAGAATCTGTACTATGAAGAAAATCCCGGATTCCCCGCCTACAGCGACGTGGACGGCGGTGACGTAGTACCTGTGGTACAAAGCCTTGTAGACCAGTATATCACCACAGGAAACTATGTATTTGAAATGAACAGTCTGATGGCTGCATCCAGTGGAATCAATGTAGATGTCTGGAACTATTACATCGAGGCGCTTCAGGGCGATAAGACACCGGATGAGGTGTTTGAGGCAGTCCAGGCTGACTATGTGGATTACATGGAACAGCAGGGGGCGGAAGGATTTTAAGTTGATGTTTTAAGGGACGGAGCGGTCCGGCGCAAGGGGTGGCTGTGCGGGGAGGAACCAGAAAGTAACGGGGGCCGGATCGCATCAGCCAGGCCTAAGAACGGGTAACTCCGATAATGGGAGAACCTCTTATTAGCAGGGCCTGGAACAAACTCGCCAAAAAACGGCTCGGACAGTGTTCCAGGGGTTCTTTCTGAGAGTTGGGTATAGCCTGGTAGCCGGAATGCCCGCAACCGGCTTATTGTATAAGTATGCGGGCATTCCGGTTACCAGGCTATACCCAACTCTCAGAAAGAACCGTTCCAGGCCCTGCGAGGTTCTCCCATCATCTGCGTAACCCGTTCTAAGACCTGGCCTCAAGCGATCCGGCCCCCGTTACTTTCTGGTTCCTCCCCGCACAGCCACCCCTTGCGCCGGACCGCTCCTGCTTTACTAATGGTTTAGTTACATGTTCAAATTCTATTTTATCTATTACATATTTTACATAATTTGTCTGATAGAAATACTGTACTATAGTTCGAGTTCCAACATAAAACAGGAAGCCCATAATTGTATTGGGTATTATGTTCTACAAAATATAAGCTCTTTTGAACAGATTATAAATATACCAATAATCATCAAAATATTACTATGATAACACGGTACTGAAAATTACGTATGCTGAATACATACCACAGCATCCAAAATTTTCAGGGAACCATATAAATAGCTTTATCAATAACTGGAAAGCCATACAAAACCAATTAGAACATGGCGCTTCGCTATCACCAGGAAAGGGAGCGCGGAGTCCAACGGGCGGGACAGAAGCATCGGGGGCCAAATCGCTTGAGGCCGGACCCTAGAACAGGTTACGGAGATGGTGGGAGAACCTCGCAGGGCCTGGAACACTGTCCGAGCCGTATTTTGGCGAGTTTGTTCCAGGCCCTGCTAATAAGAGGTTCTCCCGCCATCGGAGTTGCCTGTTCTTGGGCCCGGCCGATGCGATTTGGCCCCCGATGCTTCTGTCCCGCCCGTTGGACTCCGGGCTCCCGGCCCGTTAGCCACCCCCCTTGACTAACTAAGCAAAGGGAATCCCAAAGGGGAACTGCAATAAGGAGAAATATTGATGGAAAAAAGAAAGAATAAGTTTTATCCGAATTATTTTACATTTCCGGCTATTATTATTTTTAGTATATTTTTTGCGCTGCCGATAATTGCCGGGTTTGTCTTGAGTTTTACGGACTGGAATATGAAACGGCTGTATGAACCCCATTTTAATGGGCTGAAGAATTTTATTTATCTGTTTCAGGATGAGTATTTTTTGCTGGCTTTAAAGAATACATTTATCTTTGCGATCATTACCACGGTTCTGATTGTGGTGCTGGGTCTGCTGCTGGCGTTGGTTTTGAATAACGCAGTGAAAGGAAAGAGCTTTTTTAGAACGCTGTTTTATCTGCCGGCAGTCCTGAGTTTTATTGTTATTGGCATTATGTTTACTTCGGTATTTAAGATGAATAACGGGGTGTTTAACCAATTCCTTACCATGCTGGGCCTGGAAGGGCTGGTGAATGATTGGCTGGGGAATAAGACCACTGCCATGGGATGCATTATTTTTGTTCAGGTCTGGAAATGGAGCGGGTTTGCTATGGCGATTTTCCTGGCAGGACTGCAGGGGATATCCAAAGACTATTATGAAGCGGCTCTGATTGACGGTGCTAACAAATGGCAGCAGTTCAAGTCGATCACATTTCCTCTGCTGGCACCGGCCTTCACGGTTGTTGTTACGATGAATACGATCGGAGGCTTCAAGGTATTTGAGCAGGTGTATGTTATGACGGGCGGCGGCCCAGGGAATGCGACACAGGTATTGAGCACCTATATTTATAAAGCGTTCTCTAAGGGGACTCTGGGAAGATCTACGGCAATGGGTCTGGTTCTGTTCCTGATGATCGCGGTGATCTCGGAGATCATTAACCGGATGCTGCGTAAGAGGGAGGTGGATCTGTAATGAATGCAAAGACCAGAAAAATAATGAGCTCCGGTGTCCTGACACTGCTTATGGCGGTGATCAGCCTTGTGATTATTATTCCGTTATTGGTAATGATCCTGGGATCTTTTAAGAATCCGACGGAAGCGCAGCTGTTTAATCTGCATCTGCCGACGGAATGGCATTTTGACAATTACAGCTATGTGATTCAGAAGGGCGGGATCGGACTGGCATTTGTCAACAGTTTGATTATTACCGTGGTGGTGACGGTATTCGTCCTGATCAGCGGGAGCCTCTGCGCATTTGTGGTTTCCAGGAAAAATACCAGATATACGAACTTTGTTTACAATCTGTTTTTGCTGGGTATGATCTGTCCCATCCAGATCGTTACCACCTTCGGCGTGTTAAAAAGCCTGAATCTGGTGGGGACTTTCCTGGGAGTTATGGCGGTGGAATCTGCCTTGCAGCTGCCGTGGACGATATTTACACTGTCGGGATTTATCAAAAATGTGCCCAGGGATCTGGATGAGGCGGCTTTCATCGACGGGGCCTCTCCGGCCCGGATGTTTTTTACAATCATTATGCCGCTGATGAAGCCGATCCTGGCTACCGCGCTGGTTACGACGGCTATGTATGCGTGGAATGAATTCATGATTCCCATGTATTTCTTTAACTCCTCATCAAAATGGACCATGCCGCTGACCGTTTATAATTTCTTCGGGCAGTACGCCAGTAATTGGAATTATGTGTTCGCGGATCTGGTACTGACCGCTCTGCCTATCGCGATCCTGTATCTGTGCTGCCAGAAATATGTAATTTCCGGGCAGACGGCAGGTGCGGTGAAAGGTTAAGCTGCACATAGCGAACCCGAATAAAAGAAAATCGTTGCCAAAGGAGTATAAAAATGGCTGGCCGAAATTTTTTAGTCACTGCGGAAGCAAGTATTCATAGAATTGTGCAGGAAGAGATGAGACAGCAGCAGTTTGCCGGCGCGTCTGTCCAGATCCTGCACAAAGGCGTGCCGGTTTTTTGCGGAAACTACGGATATGCGGATCGGGAAGCGGGAAAAGTAGTCCGGGACGACACGATATTCAGACTCTATTCTTTGAGTAAACCCATAGCTGCGGCAGCAGCTTATATACAATTAGAGCGTGGACTTCTGGATCTGGAAGCACCGGTCGCCAGGTATCTTCCGGCATTTTCGAAGATGCAGGTTCACACGGAGGAAGGACTGGTACCGGCCGAACGGCCTATCCTGATCCGGGAATTATTAAGCATGACATCCGGATTAGTTTATCCGGATCCCGACCCGGTGGGGACGTATATGCAGGAGGTATTCACCAGGGCGGGGACCAGGAACCGGGATGGGAATCCCATGAATACGGCAGAGATCGTTGACGCGATAGCCGAAAAGCCGCTGGCGTTCCAGCCGGGAGAACAGTGGCGGTACGGTACCAGTACCGATGTGATGGGCAGGATTATCGAGGTGACTGCGGGAATGAGTCTGGGTGAATTCTATCGGAATGAGATATTTGAGCCGCTGGGAATGAAGGACACCGGATTCTATGTCCCAAAGGAAAAAACAGACAGGCTGGCACAACTGTACTCCCTGGAAGAGCACGAAGAGGGAAGCCAGAAGCTGGTGATCGAAAAAGAGAGAACCATGGGACTGACGGAATGTCTGTCTGCGCCGGCTTATGAATCAGCCGGAGCGGGCCTGTTATCCACAATGAGTGATTATGCCAAATTTGCCGTAATGCTGTTGGGAAATACACAGAGAAAAGGCCCCGGGATACTGGGACGTAAAACGCTGGAGCTTATGTTAAGGCCGCAGCTGACACCAAAGCAGGAGAAAACCATCTATTTTGAACATCTGAAGGGATACAGTTACGGGAACTTTATGAGATTTTACAAGGAGGCCAACGAGGCGGCCAGCAGCGGCTCACCCGGAGAGTTCGGCTGGGACGGCTGGACCGGTCCTTATATGGCGGTGAACCGGGAGGATGATTTCATCCTGCTCTTCATGACACAGCGCTGCGGTTACTGTAATCCTGACTTTATACGGAAACTTCGGAATATTGCCTATGCCATACTGGAATGACAGGGAGGAAAAAGATGCTGACAGATACATTACCAAAAATCAGGGAAGACATAGAACTTCTGCTTCCCCATTTCCCCACAACAATGCAGGCCGTCGTATTCAGACTCTGGGAGATGGTGCCGGCCTTAAGACTGGCAGAGGTTCTGGAGACCGACGAGGCCCATATCCGGCAGCTGGCACAGGATATGGCGCTTCCCCCGCAGAAAAACACTGGTGAGTGGATGGAAAAGGGATATATTACCATAATCCGCAGCGCCTGGTATCTGCTGCCTTATGAACAGCTGCTGAAGCTATTGGGCTGGGATGCCGAACAGCTGGCTTATATCCTGAAGGAGGATGATTTCCTGGATATTAAGCTGGGAAGTCTGAAACCAGCCTGTAAGCCGGTTATCTACCGGGAGCTGAATCAGGAAGAGCGGCGGGAGACGAAGCAGCTGCGGGAAGTGATGGAGCGGTATATCCGCAGCTTTGACGGGGAAGATCGTGTGCAGCCTTTTGCGTTCTTTGAAGAAAAGGACTTGCATGCAGGGCAGAGATCCGGAGGCACAGAGACTCCGGCAGAGAACACAGTCTATCCCAATGAAAAATGGGTGTTAGAAGCAGACCCGGAATGCCTGCAGTCAGAAGCCGTCAATCAGTTTTTTTACGATTTTAAAATAGATCATGGATTCACATTTTCCGCGCGGAATGAGAAAAACCCTGTCCCTGAGGGGCGGCTCACACTGCGCATTCACCCGGAATGGCAGAAACAACGGGAATATCATGAACTTACCATCGAAAAGCAGCAGATTCTGATAGAGGCGAAAGCGCCGGACGGAATCTTCAGGGGGCTGCTTTATATGGAAGCTCTATCCCCGAGCCCCGGACATTTGGCATTACCCATAGCGTCTTATAGAAGAAACCCCTCCTTTACTACCCGATTTATCTATTCTTACTGTGGGATCTATGGGAATGCCTTTGATGTGCCGGTCGAAACCTCTTATCCGGAGCAGCTGATGAAATCCTATGCCCGGCTGGGGATCAACGGTGTGTGGCTTCCCGCCGTCCTGTACAAGATGGTACCTTTTCCGTTTGAACCCTCCCTGTCGGATGGATGGCAGGAAAGGATGGGGCGTCTGAACGAGCTGATTACCCTCGGACAGCGCTATGGTATCCGGATATACCTGTATTTAAACGAACCGCGTTCCATGCCGTTGTCCTTCTTTGAAAAATATCCGGAACTAAAGGGACATACCTTTGGAGATAATGCCTCCCTTTGCACGCAGTCGGAAGGAGTGCAGCGGTATATCCAGGATGCGGTGCGCTTGCTCTGTGAAAAAGCCCCTGGATTAGGCGGATTTTTTACCATTACCCGCTCGGAAAATCATACGAACTGCTATTCCCACGTCGATACAAGGGAAGCGCAGGAATGTCCCCGCTGCCGGAACAAAGACCCCTGGGAAGTGGTTGCTGAACTGAATTCTCTCATAGCCAGCACGGCCCGGTCTGTGGATCCGTCCATACAGGTATTCGCGTGGACCTGGTCCTGGTCACCCATGGGAAATGATGGAGTCCGCCAATGTATCCAAGCTCTGGACCCGGGAATCACCCTGATGTGTACCAATGAAGAACACCTGGAATACACGGTAGGGCCGGTGAAAGAACACCTGCGGGACTATACCTTAAGCAGAATCGGTCCCAGTGTCCAGAGCCGTACATTCTGGGACTATGCCAAAGCTCACGGCCATGAAACGGCGGCCAAAGTACAGCTGAATAATACCTGGGAGGCATCCACTGCTCCCTATATTCCGGTCTACGAAAATATTTTAAAAATTATGCAAAACCTGAAGGAGCTGGGTGTGGAAAACCTGATGGTGAGCTGGACATTAGGTGGATATCCTTCAGAAAATTTAAAATTCGCCTCCAGCTTTTACTTCGAGGAAGAGAAAAATAACTCCTTTTCCTATGAGGAGGCCTTAAAATTCCTGTATCACGAAAATGCACCGGCCGTAGGCCGGGCAGTACACAAATTCTGCGAGGCATTTTCCAACTACCCGTTCTATGTGGAAAGTGTATACAACGGCCCACACAATGCGGGCCCTTCCAACCTGCTGTACGGCGAACCGACAGGACTAAAAGCGACCATGACCTGCTATGCGTTTGATGATCTGGACAGCTGGAGAACCATTTTTGAGGAAGATCTCTACGAGGACTGTTTCCGGCGGGTGGCCGAAGGCTGGCAGGATGGCATGCAGGAACTTTTATCCCTGGAAGAATGCGAATTTAAGGATATAGCTCATATGTGCGGTATTCTATTCCGCTCCTCCTATAACCAGATCCGGTTCATCCGAATCCGGGACGGCCATATAAAATTATCCGCACAGGACCGGTGTCTTGCGCTCTCCCAACTGGCGGAACAAGAGCTGGAGCTGGCCATAACCACATACCGCCTGATGCTGCGCAATCCCAGTATCGGTTACGAGGCGGCGAACCATTACTACTTCAACCGTTCCATGCTGATGGAAAAAGTCCTGAACTGCGCGGACCTGATCCGAAAATATAACTAATATAAGAAGAACCAGACAATCCTTTCATTACCGTCCGGTCCACCGGACCAAAAGGAGAGATTACATGCATACGGCCTACGAGATGGAACAAAGTGCTGCCGAACTCTTTCTGGAAACAGCCCGAAACCACAAACTAACCTGTGCGGCCAGGGCGGTACATTTTACCAGAATCATGCGGCAGAACACCGGTATGACAGGCGAATTACTTCCCTGGGGACATGAAAAAGACGGCCTGGAGCGGCACAATCCACTGATCGTGGCAATAGGAGACAGCGTCACAGCCGGACATTTTGAAAATCTGCAGCCTCTGGACCGCCCATTTGACAAGACGAGGCCAATCGAGATCGCCGATCCCAGGGAAGTATACCACGAAAAATTCCGTCAAAAATTGATCGACGCATACGAGCAGACCTCGGTAAGCGTTCTCAACGCCGGAATTGCCGGAGATACGATATTCGGTATGGAACAAAGGCTGAAGCGGGATGTACTGTCTCACAATCCGGATCTGGTCCTCCTAAACGGAACCATTAACTGGCAGCCAGGCAAAACCACCGCCGACTTTAGCCAGGCCCTGATCCGCATGACCGATCAGATCCGCTCTAAAACCCAGGCCGATCTCATCCTGATGACGCCCAATCCAGTCATCTTAAGTGACCCAGACATGCACCGCCTGTTCCGGGAGCGGATAGACTGCGTACGTGATCTGTCGGCGAAACAGAACATCTGCCTGGCCGATATCTGCGACATCTGGGAAGAATTCCTGAAATACGGCTATCCGCTCCATAAAATGCTGTCCAATAAAACCAGTCATCCAACAAAGACCGGCCATGAAGTCTGCGCCCTGGAACTGATGAAACTTGTCGTGGAGGCGGACTAGTTTGGAAAGGTTCCGTGAACCCGGCAGGGGAGCGAAAAAGTCCGATGCATTCCGAAGCATCGGACTTTTCGTTCCCCTGCCGGATTCACGGAACCTTTTTGTGTCCTCCGGGCGCCCGGCTTCTCCGCCGTTCCCCGCATTCCCGGCCCTGATTCATGCGGGCATACGGCTCATCCGGAAACACCAGTCCGCAGCCCGGCACCCGGCCCCCAAGAAAAAACCAAGTTATAATATGCCTAAAAACATCCCCAAATCAGGGGAGAAATTATGGAAAAAGCCCTATTGACATTTTGGGATGCGAGTGATATTATTTTCATGTGATGAAAATAATTTCACAAAACACATTGCAAACCAAAATGGAGGAATTAAAATGAGAGCGATTCAGATGACAGAAGTAAAACATTTACAGCTGATTGAAACAGCGAAGCCTGCACCGGGCAGCGATGAAGTCCTGCTGAAAATTATGGCAGTCGGTATCTGCGGTTCCGATATTCCCAGAATCCTGCAGTTCGGTTCCCATGTACTTCCGATTATCCCTGGTCACGAATTCGCCGGAGAAATCGTTGAGATCGGATCTGAAGTCAACGGATGGGAGATCGGCGACAGAGCTTGCGCAGCTCCGTTACTTCCCTGCCACGAATGCGAGTGGTGCAAAAAGGGTGAGTATTCCCTCTGTGAAAAATATAAATATTATGGTTCCAGAAACGACGGTGCGTTCGCGGAATATTTGGCGGTAAAAGCGGAGAACCTGGTGAAATTGTCACAGGATACGCCTTTTGACTGGGGCGCAACCGTAGATCCCGCGGCCAACGCGATCCACGCGTTCCTAAGAGGAGATGTGACATCGGAAGATTCCGTTTGTGTATTTGGTCTGGGAGCCATCGGCTTATTCGCGATTCAGTATGCGAAAGCATTGGGAATCAAAACGATCGTTGCAGTGGATATCGATGATTCCAAACTGGAAAACGCGGTGGAGTGCGGCGCTACCTTTACTGTGAACTCTTTAAAGAGTGATGCGGTGAAAGCGGTACTGGACCATACGAATGGAAAAGGCGTTACGGTATCCTTTGATATGTCCGGCGCTCCAATCGCGCAGCACAACGCGATTCTGGTTACCGGTAAGATGGGCAGGGTAGTATTCCTTGGCATTTCCCATAAGGGATTGGAATTATCCGAACAGGCCGTGGACAATATTTTAAGATATCAGCTGGCTATAAAGGGAAGCTGGAACTCCTTCTCCAATCCTTTCCCCGGAAAAGAGTGGACCGAAGCGGCCAGACTGATGGGCGAAAAGAAATTGAATCCGGATCTGCTGATTTCCCACAAACTGTTGTTAGAGGATGTACCGGATACGTTCAAAAAGATCGATGAGAAATCTATTATATTTAATAAGATTATGTTTTATCCCAACGGTTTCTTAAAATAAAGGCGAAACAGATACAAAATAAATGGCTGATATGTAAAGTGATAAATAAATAATCGTATAGCGAGATATATAAATCTTATTTAAACCATGATAGGATCAGATACATAAACTCATAACAATAAACAATAAAAAGGAGATAACATCATGAATACAAATATTGCAGGATATGTAGACCACACCATTCTGAAACCCCAGGCTACCACCGAGGACGTTAAAAAATTATGCGAGGAAGCTAAAAAATACAGCTTTGCCTCCGTATGCATCAACCCGAAACATGTAAGTTTCGCATATGACATCTTAAAAGATACCACTGTCCAGGTTTGTACCGTGATCGGTTTCCCTCTGGGAGCCAACACATCCGAGATCAAAGCTCTGGAGGCTAAGAAGGCAGTGGATGACGGAGCAGGCGAAGTGGATATGGTCATCGATATCGGCGCAGCCAAAGAACATGACTATGCGAGGGTAAAAGAAGATGTGGCTGCGGTAAGAGCAGCGGCAAAATCTCCCACCATCCTGAAAGTGATCATCGAGACCTGCCTGCTGACGGATGAGGAAAAGGTGGAAGTATGCAAGGTTTGTAAGGAAGCGGGAGCCGATTTCGTGAAGACCTCCACCGGATTCTCCACTGGCGGCGCGACTGTGGAAGACGTGGCCCTGATGTACAAAACCGTAGCACCGGAAGTGAAAGTAAAAGCGTCCGGCGGAATCCGGAATAAAGAGGACGCGGACGCCATGATCAAAGCAGGTGCTTCCAGACTTGGAACCAGCGCAGGAATCAAGATCGTAGAAGGTTAATTTTATAATAGGAAATAACATACGCCTGAGGGTAGTGCTAAATGGAACACATTTTGCCGATCCTCAGGCGGCTTACCACTGTAAGATATCCCTCTTGAAGCAGCAAAGCTTCACGATAAGGGATAGGATGCGGGAGGATATCCCGCGATTGGAGGAAGATTATGAAAGCATTTATTATGGATGAAGAACGTAAGCTCAAGATCAGCGATATGCCGGACCCGGTGCAAAAAGACGATAATCTGATCATTCAGATCAAAGCGGCGTCCATCTGCGGTACGGATATGAGAACGTTTCTAAAGGGCAGCAGTAAGATTGCAGTTCCGCGTATTCTGGGCCATGAGTGTGCCGGAGACATTATCTACGCCAGCCCCTACGCGAAAGAATTCGGCTGGAAGGAAGGGGACCGTGTCACCGTGGCGCCGGCGATCGGCTGCGGCGAGTGTTATCCGTGTAAATCCGGACACACCAATATGTGTGATCATCTGGAAACCATCGGCTTCCAGTATGAAGGAGTTTTCGCTCCTTACCTGGAAGTCCCGGCCAAAGCGATCCGGATGGGAAATGTATTAAAACTTCCCGATACTATCGAATATGACGACGCTACCCTGATCGAACCGGCGGCTTGCGCGTTAAACGGCCAGAGCTATATGCATGTAAAGCCGGGGGATGATGTGGTAGTGTACGGAAGCGGGATGATCGGCTGCCTGCACGCAGAGCTGGCTCTGCGAAAGGGCGCACGCAATGTTATCGTAGTGGAACCGGTGGAAAAACGCGGCAAGATCGCCATGGAAAAAGTACCGGGCGTGAAATGGGTGAATCCGTTTACCCAGAACACCAAAGAAGAGGTTATGAAGCTTACGGACAACAAAGGAGCGGACGTGGTGATCACCGCCACCTCAGTGCCTTCCGTTCAGACGGAAGCCCAGGAGATCGCAGCTAAGATGGGGAGAATCTCCCTGTTCGGCGGACTTCCGGGTGAGAGCAAGGGATTTATCGATTCCAACCTGATTCATTATAAGGAACTTCAGATATGCGGAGTTCACGCCACGACGCCGGAGTTTATGAAACAGATCATGGATATGATGGAGGCTCATGAACTGGATGCCAAAAAATATATCGAGAAAATTGTCAGTCTGGATGATATCGAACAGGGCTTTACATCCATCCGGGATGAGAATATTATGAAAGTAGTGATCCATCCGTAACAGCAACACACAGAATCCGTAAGAAAATACATAGATAAGGGAAGGGATTTTTATGGATAATTACATTATTGTGGATCTTGGAGCCAGCAATGGCAGAGTTATCGTAGCAAATTATGGGGATGAGAAGTTTGATTTTGACATTGTCTATCGGTTTGACAATGTGCCGGTGTTTGCCAATGAGGGAGAATATTTCTGGGATATTTTAAGAATCCTCTCCGATGTCAAAACGGGAATTCAGAAAGCACTGAAAAAGTATCCGGATGCGCATTCCGTAGCCATCGATTCCTTTGGCTGTGATTTTGGTTTTATCGATGAGGAAGGCCGTCTTATGGGAAATCCCCTGCACTATCGGGATGAAAGCCAGCACCGGCTGTCCGCACAGATGCATTCGATTCTGTCCGAGGAGGAGTTGTTTGAACTGTCCCAGGGCCCCTGTAACCGGATTATGGGAATCTATAAGCTGTACTCCTTAAAAGAAAAAAATGCTTCCGAATACAGATACGGCGCGCATCTGCTGATGATACCGGATCTTCTGAACTATTTTCTGACCGGAAAGGTGACCAATGAATTCACCAATGCCACCATGACCCTGATGGTAGATCAGAAGAACCGCTGCTGGGAGACAAAGATATGTGAAAAACTGGGACTTCGGTCCGACCTCTTCACCAAACTTTCCGAACCAGGAACGATTCTCGGGCCGATCAAACCTTCCGTCTGTGAAGAACTGGGCATTCATCCGATCCAAGTGGTGATACCGGCGACCCACGATACCGCGTCTGCCGTATCCGGAATTCCGGTAGTGGAAAATGATAAGACCTGGGGATTCGTAAGTCTGGGCACCTGGGCCCTGGCCGGGCTTGAGCTGGACGGTCCTATGACGGACCCGGCGGTGGTTCCGCTGGAATTCGGAAATGAAGGCGGTGTGGCCGGCAAGAGTATGCTGCTAAAGAATATCAACGGCCTGTGGGTAATCCAGCAGTGCAGGAAGAAATGGAACCACGATGCCGGAAGAGAGATTTCCTGGGATGATATCGTAAAAGAAGCCCAGGCGGCCGATGATCTGAATTGTGTGTTTGATGTGGATGAAGGGCCCTTCGGCGAATTCCAGCCGGATATGCCTGGAATGATCCAGAAATACTGCCGGGAAACCTATCAGGATGTTCCGCAGACACTGGGTGAAGTGGCGCGCTGTGCCTATAAGAGCCTGGCGCTGACCATCCGTAAGAATTTTGAAGCTGTGACCAGCGTGACCGGCGATAAGCTGGAGCTTCTCCAGCTGGTGGGCGGCGGTACCCAGAATCATATGCTGTGTCAATGGATCGCAGATGCTATGGGTATCCCTGCTGTTTGCGGACCTACCGAGACTACGGCTGTCGGAAACCTGATATTCCAGCTGATCGCAGATCAGAAGATCAGGAACGTGGAAGAAGGACGCGCGCTGTGCGCGAAATCCAGTGAGCTGTATCACTGCGCCCCCGCAGACAGGGAGTACTGGGAAAACCAGTATAAGTGTTATCTGAAAATATTGGAGAGAAGAAAATTGTAATACCATACCACCATACCTGAATAAAGCCGCAGTAAATGCGGCACTGGAGGAAATGGTACCACCATACCTGAATGAAGCCGCAGCAAGTGCGGCACTGGAGGAAATTATGGACAGGATAGAGAACCTGATAGTAAATCTGAACCACGCACAACGGGAAGTACGGCTCCAGGCGGTCCGGGATTTAAAGCAGGCTGTAGACAACGGGGAGATCCCGAGTGTACCGAGACAGGATGAATGTAATAACCATGTGCATTCCCAATATTCTTTTTCACCGTACAGCCCTTCCAAAATTGCATGGAAGGCTTACACGGTAGGATTGACTACCTGCGGAATCGTAGACCATGAATCCGTCGCCGGCTGTCTGGAATTCAAAGAAGCCTGCGGTATTTTAGGCGTGATACCTACGGTTGGTTTTGAAGTTCGGTTAAACTGGGATAATACGCCGCTGAAGGGAAAGAAGTTCAATAATCCGGATCAATTGTCTGTGGGCTATTTCCCGGTTCACGGAGTTCCCATCAGTTCGCTTGGGAAGATCGAGGAATTTCTGGTTCCCATCCGGGAGGCACGCGAGATCAGAAACCGGGCGATGGTGAAAAAAGTCGACGCAATCTTAAGTAATTACGGTATGAATCTGGATTTTGACGCCCATGTCATTCCGGTATCCCGCTGGAAGGAAAAGGGTACGATCACCGAACGGCATCTTTTGTTTGCCACTGGCCAGCGGATGATAGAGAAATACGGCAGAGGGCAGGCGCTTGTGGATTTCCTGGAGAAGAGACTGGAGATTCCGCTGTCCGGAAAGGTGAAGGAGTATCTGTTGGATACGGCCAGTCCGATTTATGACTATGACCTGACGAATCTGTTAAAGGGATTTTTCTCTGAAAACATGTATGTGCCGGCCAATGCACAGGAGACACCGGACGTGGAAAAGACGATTCCGTTCCTGAACTCCCTGGGATGCATACCGACCTATACGTATCTGGGCGATGTCCGGGGAGAATCCGTAACTGGCGATAAAAAAACTCAAAAATTCGAGGATGATATCCTGGATGATCTGTTCAAATACGTATCCGAGTACGGAATGCAGGGATTCAGCTATGCGCCCAGCCGGAACAGCGAGGATCAGGTAAAGCGGGTCCGTGATCTGTGCGCCCGCTACAATATGCTGGAAATCTGCGGAGAGGATATCAATCAGCCGCGCCAGCCGTTTATCAACGCCACGCTGACCGCGGAAGAAAAGAAATATTTTGACGATGTGGCCTGGGCGATCATCGGACATGAAAGGGTGGCCGACGGTGCGCTGGAAAGGGGCATTCTTTCCGAAGAAACCAAACGCAAATACTCATCCGTCCAGGAGAGAATCCGGGTATTCAGGGAATATGTCACAAATGGTGAGTGCTAAACATAATTAAAATTCAGAGTCTTAAAATGGGATGTGCAACGGGGGTTATTACATGGATACAAATAATTCGGTACAGCTTTACCGGGTATTGAAAAAATATTTTCTACTTCGGATGAATCAAAAAGAGATCGCCCAAAGCGAAAATCTCTCCAATGCCACGATATCTCGCATGATCAATAAAGCGGTCGATATGGGATATGTCAGCTATACCCTGAATCTGCCGGTTATCACCCAGTTCGATCTGGAACAGGAGATTAAGGAAAAATATCACCTGGATTATGTTTCAGTAGCGCATGTGGATATCGATGAACCGAATATCATTGCCAGGGATGTCTCGCTGGCGGCAGCGGATTATCTGAACCAGATCGTGAGAGACGGGGATATCATCGGCCTTTCCTGGGGCAACACGCTGGCGCGGGTAGCCGAAAACCTCCGGCCCAAGAATGTGTCCGATGTAACCATAGTAGGCTTGAACGGCGGTGTGTCCAGAAACGCTACCAGCACGGGAGCGGAGAATATCCTGGCCAAATTTGCCAAAAACTACCGGGCAGTCGGATACAGCCTGCCCGTGCCGTCCTTTGTAGACAATTCCGAGATTGCGAAAGCCTTAAAAAGTGATTCGAAGATCCGGGAAATATTTGAGCTGATTCACAAGGCGAATATTCTGCTGTTCAGCGTAGGAAAGATCCGGGAGGATTCCGTCCTGATCCAGTCAGGCTATTTTACAGAGCAGGACTACAAAACCCTGAAAGAAGAAGGATATGTGGGAGATATCTGTTCCCGCTATTTCAGGCAGGATGGTACCCATCTGGATAACGAACTGTACAACAGGGTCATAGGAATCAGCCTGGAAGAAGTAAAACAAAAAGATAAGAGAATCTGCGTGGTCATGGACGAAGATAAAATCAAGGGCCTCAAAGGAGCATTAGCCGGAGGATACATCAACTGCCTGTTCCTGGACGAAAAATCAGCCCGCAGATTAGTGGAAGAAATGTAGAGGGGACTGGCACATTCCGGCCAGTATCTGATTCCAAAGAAAAAGCAAGAGAGGAAGGGGCCTGTCCCCGGAAGCCGGCTCGATCAAAGCCCGCTGACCGGAAGCTCCCTTCCTTTTTATATTTCCCTATCAGATCCCCGCCCTGATTGACTTTGACGCAGGGACACGCCAGCATTATCTATGGCGTAAAGAACACGAACAAACTGAAAGTCACAATCAATCCAAATGACATCCATGTGGACAAGAACAGGCTCCCACAAGCCATGCGGGGGGCTGGAAAACTTGGGAGGAAGATATGGAACGCTGACGGAAAGAAACGCAAAACCGCTTGTTTAAGCCGGTGCAATTTGGTAGAATAATAAGAAGTAGATTGGAGAGTGAGAAAAATGGTGGAAACGATTCAAACCTATATCCTGATGCACAAGGATATTCCGGTGGCGGAAATGCGCCTGGACAGCGTGACTGCGTCTGTTTCCGCTGTTGGAGAACTATATACCCCCGCCCATGTGCCGGTGGGCATCCCAGTGAAAAAAGGGAAGATTGACCGCGCTGCGCTGAATGAGTGGTGGACGGGGCGGGCAATCCCGGCCAGCCGTGCGGGGCTTGTGCGTGCTTTGGAAGAACTGAAGATTGCGTCTCCACAGGTGCTTTTGGATAAATGCCTGGGCCTGTCCTTGTCAGATCAGTATTGGATCTGTCCGGCTGACCGGAAAACTGCGTGGAGCGAGGTCAATTTCTTTGAGAACGCATTTTCGGAGGATGTGGGCAATGCCCTGTTCGGGCACCCGGTGTCGGGCGAGGGAATCAGCATGATGTCCCCGGACAACACCTCGGACGGCTGGCTGAAGAAGAAGTGGACGATTGTGAACGGAAAACGCTGCCTGCTGAAAGCCGGGAGCGGCGCGACCCAGCAGGAGCCTTATAACGAGGTGCTGGCGAGTATCATCATGGAGCGGCTGGAGATTCCCCATGTGGCCTATACCCTGACCATGCAGGAGGACTATCCGTACAGTGTATGCGGGGACTTCATTACTCCGGACACCGAGCTTGTGACAGCGTGGTATATCATGCAGACCCAGCCGAAGCCCAACCATGTTTCTGTTTATCAGCACTATCTGGACTGCTGTGATAAGCAGGGCATTCCGGGTATCAGGGACAGCCTTGACCGAATGCTGGTGGTGGATTACCTTATTATAAATGAGGACAGGCACCAGAATAATTTTGGCGCTGTCCGCAATGCCAATACGCTGGAGTGGATTGGCGCCGCGCCGATTTACGACAGCGGCACATCCCTCTGGTTCGATAAGCCCACGATGATGGTCGGCTCCATAGGCAGAGTGACCAGCAAACCGTTCAAGAACAGTCATGATGAACAAATCAAGCTGGTATCCTCTTTTGACTGGCTGAATCTGAACGCGCTGAACGGAATTGATGAGGAGCTGCGGGTACTGACAAAAGGCTCCCTCTTTATAGATGAAGCCCGCTGTAATGCGCTGTGCAAGGCTCTCTGCGGGCGTGTGGAACGGCTGGCGGAGGTTGTGAACAGCCGCCGGAACCTTTACCCAGTAGACGACCGCATCGCTGATGTGACGGAGGACGTGGCATACAGCGGAGAGGATATGGATCGGTAGGAAGAATAAAGCAGCGGTCATGTCCCTGACCAGTTCGGGTGTCATTCCTTCCGGAGGATTTTTGATATATTTTTGCCTCTGGGTTGGAAAAGAAAGCAATTGCGCTTTTTCTTCGACCGGTTTGGACTTCTATATTAAAAGGGATGAGTTATTAGACTACTGGGATTCACCTGCTTCAAAATGGACAGGTAGAGGTGGGAAAAGGAAAGAAGTCTAAGTTTTTTACAAAGGGGGAAGTTCCGGAAGAATGGTTTTGCTATATAAATAGCATTGCCTGTAATACCCGCCCTGCGGTGTCTACGGATAAAAAAATAATCTGGCAGCCAGAGATACCATACAAGGGATGGTGATCAGGCCCAATATGGTCGATAAGGTAAAGAGATCGGATGCGTGTTCCGTCCTGATTTCGCTGTTCTTGGAGAAAAAGATAACGCTGGAGGCCATGGGTACGGACATGGCGATAACCAGGGAAAAGGAAAGTGTCTGGTCCAGATGCAAGGGAAGCAGCATAAAGATTACCAGCAGGGGAAACAGGATCATCCTGATACAGCTGATCCACAATACACGGGGCTTTCGAAACAGGGAGAACAGATTTCCCTGTGCCAGGTAGGCGCCGGATACCAGCATGGCCAGAGGAGTGTTCATTCCGGCGATAAATTCCACTGATTTCTGTATGGGATCAGGAAAAGAAAGCCTTAACAGATACATTCCCAAACCCAAAAATACACAGATTATCATAGGATTGACGAAAAGGCGCAGCTTCATTAGAAAGCTGCGTTTTCTGCCGTCTGACATCAGCGAAATGCCAAAAGTCCAGACAAACAGCTGAAATGCGATGACACAGGTATTATTATAAAAAAGACCCAGATTACCGTATAAGCTCAGCATAATTGGGGCAGCCATAAAGCCGGAATTTGTAAATATAATACCAAAGCGTTCCACTGGAAGCAGCTGGGCGTCACACCGGTAACGGGCCAGATGGGAGACAAAGACAGCCAGCAGATGGAATAGGGAAGCTGCCAAAAGCCCGATTATAAAATTACGTACATATTCCCGGCTGTACTCCATACGAAAAGATGAGAGTACCAGCA
Organism: Diplocloster hominis; assembly: GCF_032380655.1. Classification (NCBI taxonomy): domain Bacteria; kingdom Bacillati; phylum Bacillota; class Clostridia; order Lachnospirales; family Lachnospiraceae; genus Diplocloster; species Diplocloster hominis. The sequence goes on from NZ_JAWDIY010000030.1 coordinate 50,148, forward strand.
GAGGGTTTACCACATATTGTACCAGATTCGTCAGCTGCAGATTCGTTTCCCTGGAAATCAGCCGGATCTTGTACAGAAGAAAGCCAACGCCGATGAGCAGGGACATCACCAGAACCTGGTTGAAAACAATGCGCCCGATCCCCATACGCACACCGTCAGACTCTGGAGATCCCGAAAATATTAGGCGCGAACGACTGTAAATGTACTAATTTATTTTCGGTTATGTGCAGTTTCATAATATCCTCAGCGGCGTCCGCGTCCTGATTTGTCAGCGCCTGAACCAAGGAGGCATGTTGTAAATGAGAACGCGCCACATTGGACGAATTGACCAGGATCAGATTCGTAATCCGTTCGATCTGTCCGGAAATCTGTGAATACAGCTTCTGTAATATCAGGTTGTGACTGGCTTCAATCAATGTGCGGTGAAAGATAATGTCGGAACGGGTCAGTGAATTATAATCGTGTCTTTCAATATCCCGCTCCATCTCATCACAGAGCTGCCCCATGGCTTCCAGCTGGCCCGGATGCATCGCGAGAGCCGCCTGACGGGCCGCAAAGCGTTCCAGATATTCCCGGACTTCATACAGCTGTGTAATGCTTTCATAAGAGATATCGGAAACAAGATATCCTTTGGAAGGAATGGATACCACCAGCCCTTCGCTGATCAACGCCTGAATCGCCTCACGGATAGGCGTGCGGCTGCTGTTTAATTCCGCCGACAATTGCTTCTCGCTGATTACAGAACCGGGCAGCAGCCGACGGCAGATAATCTGCTCCTTCAGATATTGGTATGCCTGCTCTCTTTTAGACAGCTGTACATTTTCATTCATTAAAAATTCCATAACAGTTCCTTTCTGTACCCCACAGACGTAACTTAAATTTGCGTATCCAAATGTCAAAAATCCCTCCGGGGAGGATCGCACAGCGGCGGAAGGGAAGCTGCCGCATACGCGGCCCGCCGCTGGCGGAGAGTTTCGCAAGCGAAACTCTTTTATTTAATCTCTATATACTCATTATCGTGATCGATCTCCTCGTAACCTCTGGATTCCAGCGCGTAACCCGCTTCGCGAAGGGAAGCTTTCGTATAGATCCACAGCATAACCAAGGGTTCGTCAAAGGGATTATAGAACCAGTGCTCGACGCCTTTAGGGGCGAAAATGGTATCTCCGGCGCGCTGTTCGGTTTCGATATCGCCGACTCCTCCGATTCCTTTTCCTGAAAGAATATACATAATCTCCTCGCAGCCCACATGGGAATGTTTCTTGTGCAGAGAGGTGCGCGGAGCAAAGGAACAGATGCCGAAGGTAAGCTCTTCAGAAGGCACAGGGGTCTGGCCATCCACCAGAATCAACCGTTCAGCCCCGATCAAATCCGGAATCGGAAAGTTCTGTCCGTCCTCCTTTGTAATCAAATAAGGGGATTTCTTTCTTCGTTCTTCCATTTCTTCCGGGGTAAGATTTAATGCATCCTTATTCATTTCTTCTGACATTGTAAAAACCTCCTTGTAATGTGTTTTAATATGTATTTCTAATGTATACATAGTGAATACCTGATGTATACCACAAGCGTAATATATCATAACACCATTTAAAAAGCAAGTAAAAATTTCTAAGAGGAATTCGATTCCCGGTCCGTGCCTGCTAATTCATCCTGAGAATCTAACCATAGTCCGCCTTAAGCGATGCTTAAAACCTTAACATCAAAGTACAGCGTTCCAGCGAATAGTAAAGTAGGAAAGAGACGCCCCCCTCATTCCTCAAATTTATAAAAACTACACAAAAAAGCCTCCGCAAAATAATATAAAACAGACAAAATGATGTGGAAGAGAAAAAAAGTCTTGATAGTTAAGGGTGATTATGCTAAGATACACACATGGAATACCAATGGAATACCAATGAAATATTAATTGTAGACACAGAAGTATGACCTGCCGGATAGGCAGGAGACTTATCTAGTGAGATGACTTAGAAGGAGGTAGGAACAATGGGTAAAATGAAGGCGGTCGTTGCCAGGGGCGCCAATGAATATTCAATCGAAACGATGGATATTCCGCGGCCGGGATATGGAGAGGTGCTGTGCAGAGTGCGTTCGGTAGCGATCTGCGGCTCTGATCCGGGATTATTCCACGGAAAATATGTGGAAAGAGGCTGGCCGCCGGCGTATCCGTTCATTTTCGGACATGAATGGGCCGGAGAAGTAGTGGAGCTGGGTGAGGGGGTTGCGAATCTGAAGGTTGGGGACCGGGTGGCAGGCGAAGCACACAGCGGGTGCGGGATCTGCGAAAATTGCAGGCAGGGATTTTATACTTTATGTCTCAATTATGGAAAGAATGAAAGCGGACACCGGCACTATGGTTTCACCTCGAATGGAGCTTACGCCGAATATGGGGTATTTACGGAAAAGTCCTGTGAAGTAATGCCTGAGAAGGTCAGCTTTGACGAAGCCACCATGTGTGATACCGGCGGCGTGGCACTCCAGAGTCTGCGCATTGCTAATGTGACGTCCTGTGAGACGGTAGTGATCTATGGACCGGGGCCGATCGGAAACCTGGCCATGCAGATTGCCAGGACGAAAGGCGCGGCTGCGATCATGGTCGGCAGAGGACACAGACTGGAGATCGCTAAGAAAAGCGGCGCGGATTATGTGGTGAATTATGAAGAATGTGATCCCGTGGAAGAAGTACGTAACATCACAAACGGACGGGGGGCGGACGCGGCGATTGAGGCGGCCGGCACACAGGCCTCGGTACATAATGCCATAAAAAGCGTCAGAAAAAACGGAAGGGTTTCTCTGATCGCTCTGACAAAAGAAAAAGACATCTACGTTCCGGTGAATGACATCGTCTGTGACCAGATCCGGGTAAATGGTTCCAGGGCAAACCCCAATGTGTCAAAGGAGGTTTTGCAGCTTTTGGAGCAGGGGAAGATCGATACAAAACACTTGATCACGCATACCTTTGATCTGGAAGAGATCCGGCATGCAATCGAGATCTTTGAAAACCGTATGGATGGAGCTATGAAGGTAGTGATACATCCGTAGGCGTAACTATATAAGGTAAAAATTAAGGAGGATTTGAAATGATGAAAAAAAACATTCGAAGTGCGGCAGCAGCGGTAGCTGTGGTGATGACCTTGATTCTGGCCGGATGCGGTAAGTCGGAAGAAAGTACTGAACCGGCAGCCGCCAGCGCGGCTCCAAAGACCACTAACGAAGCAGCAGCTCCGGAAGAAACTGTTTCGCAGACCGCTGAAGCAGGAGGTGAGACGAACCAGGATCTGAGCGGAAAACGTGCCGTGCTGTTGGTTAAGAAATTAAGCAGCAGCTACTGGACGGAACTGGAGGCCGCAGCCAAAGAAAAATGTGAAGAGTACGGCTGGACCATGGAAACTCTCTGTCCGGTAACCGCGGACAGTAATGAAGAACAGATTCAGCTGCTGGAACAGTCTCTTTTAGACCCGCCGGATGTTTATCTGCTGGCGCCTGCAGATTCTGAGGGAATTACCCCGGCGATCGAGAAGATCAATGAGGCAGGAGTCCCGATTATTAACCTGGCCACAAAGATTACCGGAGAAGGCCTGGAATATGTCACTTTTGTCGGGGTGGAGTATTATGATATTGCCACCAGCGCTGCAAATGCTTTAATAGAACTTCTGGATGGCAAAGGGAACGTGTTAATTCTGGAAGGAACGACCGGTTCCCAGACCAGCACGGATATCAAAGCCGGCGCCGATGATGTATTTGCCAAAAACAGCGGTATCACGGTACTGGACAGCCAGCCTGCCAATTATCAGCGCCAGGAAGCTCTGACGGTAACCCAGAACCTGCTTCAGAAATATCCCGAAGTGGACGCGATCTTTGCTTCCAACGGAGAGATGGCTCTGGGGGCTGCGGAAGCGGTGCGTCAGGCCGGCAGGGATGGAATCAAGATCTGTGCGCTGAACTGTTCCGAAGAATTGGTACAGGCCATCGCAGATGGGAAAATCGCGTTTACCGCAGACGATGTATCCTGGAAGATGGGCGAACAGGCATCTGTGGCAGCCATGGATTATTTTAAAGGCGTAACCATGGAAAAAGAGAGAATGCAGGATGCGGTTATCGTAAACGAAGACAACCTGAGTGAATATAAAGCAAAATACGGAATTCAGTAAGAAATACTTAGCCAAAATATAGATCATTCATATGATAGAAATTTCATAAATAACGGGATGCCCAGTGAATCTGCCCGATATATATTTTGGTACAGCGAAAATGGGTTCCGTGAGCCTGTTTCCATAGAATTTATGGCGCAGCAGATGCGCCGCTGGAGGAAAGAATGGAAAACGAGATATTACTGGAAATGAAGAACATTCGCAAAGAATTTCCGGGTGTTGTAGCGGTAAATGATGTATCCATGGATATCCGAAAGGGAGAAGTACATATCATCATAGGAGAAAACGGGGCAGGAAAATCCACGCTGGTTAAAATGATGGCCGGTCTCTATAAGATTGACGGCGGTGTCATGCTTCTTAATGGACTGGAGTATAAACCGGCAAATGTGCTGGACGCACAGCAAAACGGGGTCAATATCATCCACCAGGAGTTAAGTATGATGCAAAACCGTACGGTGGCGCAGAATGTGTTCGTGGGAAGAGAACCGGTCAAAGGGCCGCTTCGGATGGTGGACAATAAGGAAATGAACCGGCAGTGCAGGGAACTGCTGGAAGGGCTTGGCATAGATATCAAACCGACTGCCATGGTGAAGGACTTAAGTATCGCGCAGCAGCAGATGGTGGAGGTGGCGAAGGCCATTTCCACCGAGAATAAACTTCTGATCATGGATGAACCCACATCCAGCCTGACCCAGAAAGAGATCGACAACCTGTTCCGGATTACAAGGCAGCTGAAATCACAGGGTACCAGTATCATCTATATTTCCCACCGGATGCAGGAGCTGATGGAGATCGGAGACCGGATTACGGTAATGCGGGACGGCTGTTATGTGGGAACCAGGGATGCCGATGACATCGGGATGAGTGAATTGATCACCATGATGGTGGGCCGTACTATTGAAAATGTATACAACCGTACTTACAATGAACCCGGGAAAGAGATGCTGCGCACAGAGAAGCTGACCGGTTTGCGGTTCCGGAATGTGGATATCCATGTCTGTCAGGGGGAAATCGTCGGTTTCGCGGGACTGGTGGGAGCCGGGCGGACGGAACTTGTGAAGGCAATCTTCGGTTTCGATCAAGCCGAGGGCGGTAAGGTCTTTCTGGAAGGGAACGAAATCAATCTGCCGAAGCACAACTGTAACCGGGCCGTCCAAAAAGGGATGGCGATGATTTCCGAGAACCGTAAAACAGAAGGGCTGTTCATCAACATGTCGATCAAAGACAATATCGTCCAGGCCTGTATGTTTGATAAGTTCCGGAATGGAATCGTGAAAAAGGATGTGATCAAAGAGACGGCCAGGAAGGGCGTAAAGGATTTAAAAGTAGCTACCACTTCCATAGAAAAGAAGGTATTCAATCTGTCCGGCGGAAACCAGCAGAAGGTTGTCATTGCCAAATGGCTGGCGACCAACAGTAAACTGTTTATTTTCGATGAGCCTACCCGGGGGATTGACGTGGGGGCCAAGTCGGAGATTTACGGTATTATGAATGAACTGGCGAAGAACGGAGCCGCCGTGATTATGATCTCTTCAGACCTGCTGGAGCTTCTGGGCCTTGCGGACCGGGTCTATGTCATGAAAGACGGGGAGATTTCAGGTGAAGTGAGCCACGAGGAAAACGTATTTACGCAGGAATATATCTTAAGCCTCGGAATCGAAGGTGGGAGAGCGGTGGAACATCAATCTTCACCTGCACCAAAAGCCAGTCCGCAGGACTGCGAAAAAGGAGGAAAGCATGCAGCAGGTTAAACAGAAATTAAAAAATGTCTCCGGTCTGATGTGGGGAGTCCTGGTGATTATCCTGGTCTTTATCTTCTTTGCAAAGGGCTTTACGAAATATCAGAATATCCTGAATATCCTGAGCAATACCGCGATCCTGCTGATCATCTCCTGCGGTATGACGATGGCGATCCTGTCAAAAGAGATCGATATCTCCATCGGCGGAGTGATGTCTTTTGCGGGGCTTGGGGGAGCGCTTTTTATCACCCGTTTTGAGAACCCGGGTATACCCGCCATTATCCTGACCTTTTTGATCGGAACCGGTATCGGTCTGTGCTTCGGATTGTTTAACGGTATTCTGATCGGAAAATATAAATATAATTACTGGCTGATTACCTTTGCCACCATGAGTATCGGCTATGGAGCGGCTCAGGTGATCAATGGCGGAAACGTGGTGTCCGGCTTCCCAAAAGCTTTCCGGAATGTGGCGGATTCTAAGTTCCTGGGGATACCCACCGTTGTCTGGACAGCGCTTATGATTGTACTGATTATGCTTTTTATTACATACAAGACCCGTTTTGGAATGCACATCTACGCGGTGGGCGATTCGGAACAGTGCGCATCCCAGTCCGGAATCAATGTGAAGAAAACCAGGATACTGATCTACATGCTGGCCGGTATGCTTTCCGGCTTCGGCGGCGTGCTGCTGGTGGCAAAGACCAACTCAGCAGGGCCTGTGGCAGCCAATGGATATGAATGGAACGCCATCGCTGCCACGATCATCGGCGGAACGTCCTTTGAAGGCGGCAAAGGCGGTCTGGCAGGGACCATTGTGGGTGCTCTGGTCATGAGTATGATCATCAACGGCCTGCAGCTGATGGGATTTTCCAACTATTGGCAGCAGGTATACAAAGGGGCTTTCATCCTTCTGATTATCGTGGTGGACGTGATCAGCAGAAGAAAGAAAAAGAAAGCAGCGCTGCGGAGGGTATATAAATATGACTAATGCAAAATTCAGAAATTATTTCATGAAATATTCCCGGCTGCTTGTTCTGATCCTTCTGGTCATATTCTTCTCTGCAGCGACGAAAACGTTCTGGGGTCCCGGTAACTGGGGAAATGTATCTAATATTGTATTACAGCAGGCGCCGTTTACGATCCTGCTGGCGATCTGCATGACACTGGTAATTGTATTAAAGGGCTTTGATCTTTCGATTGGTTCTGCGGTGGCCCTGATCTCCTGTGTCGCGGGTATCGTGCTCAGCAAAACATATAATCCCTGGCTTGCGATTCTGACGGCCCTGATTCTGGGGGCGGTGATCGGGATCATCAATGGTATCCTGGTGGCCTATGTGGAGGTGCCCACGTTCATAGTGACGTTTTCTATGCAATGGATCCTAAGGGGAGTCGCGATGGTATTACTGGGCGGCAAGCAGATCTATGACTTTGGCCCCACGTTCCGGAATATTTTTACCAGTTCCAGATACACATTCCTGATTCTCATGGCGGTCATAGCCATTCTTATGGCTTTACTTCTCTCTAAGACGGTTTTTGGCAGGGAAGTCTATGCGACCGGAACGAATCAGGATGCCGCCAGAATGAGCGGAATCCGGGTAAAACGGGTCTATATCACATCATTTTTGATGAATGGGCTGATCATCGCGTTTACTTCGGTGCTATATATCGCGAATCTGGGTACGGCGGAACCGATTATCGGGGAAAATTTTCCTATGACTGCCATAGCGGCCACACTGGTAGGAGGGACCGCTGTCTCCGGCGGCTCCGGAAAAGTATCCAATGCAGTGATCGGAAGTCTGATCATGCTGGTTCTTACCAATGGAATGATCCATCTGGGAGTTCCCAGCGAATGGCAGCAGGTGATGATTGGGGCGATCATCGTCTTGTCGGTGGTGGCGGAACGCGGTATGCAGAAGATCTCTGTTGAGACCGAGTAGAGGTAAGGCAGCGTAACTTCAGCCGCAGATGGATCATGGAAAGATATATCTGCATCAGGACGAAATAATTAGGATAAGAGGTGCATCTGCATCAGGACGAAATAATAAGAATAAGACAGGAGGAGATCGATATGGCTAAAATAGGATGGATAGGAATAGGGAATATGGGAAGCCGTATGTCCAGACGCCTTTTAGAGGCGGGACATGAGCTTACGGTATGTGATAAGATAAAAGAAAACGCCAGGGAGTTAATCGCGGACGGAGCCGCATTTGTGGAAAATCCTTCCGAACTTTGTGCCAAAGCGGATTATATATTTTCCATGATACCGAATGCACCGATTCTAAAGGAGATTATGGCCGGAGAAAATGGGGTGTTAAAAACGGTAAGGCCTGGTACGATACTGATCGATATGAGCACCATTGATCCGGGCTCCTCTGCGGAGGTAAATAAACTGATCGAACCCACAGGAGCGAAATTTCTGCGGGCGACGGTTACGGGAAGCGTGGACTATGCCGCCGAAGGTACCCTTGGGATAATGGCGTCCGGGGGCAGGGATGTATTTGAGCAGACCCTGCCTATGCTGAAAATATTGGGTAACCGCCAGAGGTATCTGGGGGATCAGGAACAATCCAGATTTATGAAAATCTGCATCAATATGATGCTCGGAACAACTATGCAGATGCTGGCCGAATCACTGGTTATGGGTGAAAAAGCCGGAATCGACTGGGAGACTATGGTGGAATGTATCTGCGACAGCGCAGCCGCGGCAAATATCGTGAAGGCCAAGGAGCAGGCGCTGAAACAGCGTGATTTTACCGCTATGGCTACATCGGTTATGATGGAAAAAGATATGAACATCGCAATGGAGCTGGCCAGGGAGTATGAACTGGCATTGCCGGTTGCGGCTGTGTCCAGACAGTATTACGCGGCTATGAGGGCCCATGATATGGGCCAGATCGACTATAGCGGTTTGATTTTGCTTAATGAGAAGATTTGTGGAATTGGGAATTGATGACAGGACGCCGGGGGGCTTTCAGATAGTCCCCCGGAGGAAAGGGACTGCTTTAAGCCCGGGAAAGCTTTAAGGACGGGAAAGCTTTAAACCCGAGAAAGCTTTAAACTCGGGAAAATTACAGAATAGGTTTGTTATGAGGTCTATTTAAGATTTATTTCCGATAAGATTCAGATTTATTTCCGATAAGATTGTGTGTTGTATTTTTTGCTGTTTGGTGTTATTCTAAATTTATCTTTTTGACGGTGTTCTGCCGTCTGTGACGATCAGTCACAGGATATTTCTTTTCGTGCTTCTGTATCGAAGCTTTTACCCAATTGTTAAGAAAATTGAATATACTAGGAGGATTGCCAATGGCAAACAAACTGCAGGATTATTTTCCGCTTATTCGTACAAGAGGGGAGGTGTTGGACGAAATCAGGAGCAAGGATAATCTGCGGGATATGTACGAGAAGTGGCGCCCCAAACAACAGGAGGAATTTCTGGATTTTTGTACCGGAGTTCGGGGCGTAAAGATATTGTATGATTCTTTTTTCAAGGAAATCATGAGTCCGGAATCGGCTCCGGAGCGGTTAAATGAATTATTGTCGGAATTGCTTGGAAAGGAAGTGAAGATTGTCCAGGTGCTGCCAAATGATTCTGCCAGGATTGCAGATGAGAGCTCTTTGCTGGTAATGGACATTGTAGTCAGCCTACGGGATGGAAGCCTGGCCAATCTGGAGATGCAAAAGATCGGTTATGCTTTTCCCGGGCAACGCAGTGCCTGCTACTGCGCAGATCTGCTCCTGCGCCAGTATAAGCGGGTGAGAGGGGAGAAGAAGGAAGGCGTGTTCAGCTATCGGGATATTCAAACGGTATATAATATAGTTTTGTTTGAGAAAAGTACCAGAGAATTTCATGAACACCCAGAAGATTATATTCATCGGTCCAGACAACGATTCGATACCGGACTTCATGTAAATCTATTGCAGGAATTTATCTTCGTACCGCTTGACATTTTTCGGAAAAACACCCAAAATAAAAGTGTGGATAGTGAGCTGGAAGCTTGGTTGACGTTTCTTTCCTTTGATTCGCCGGAGAAGATAGTACAGCTCATTGAAAAATATCCCAGGTTTAAGGAGATGTATGATGAGGTCTACGAGATCTGTCTGAATACGGAAAGGGTGATGGGGATGTTTTCAAAAGAACTACAGGAGCTGGACAGGAATACGGTTCAGTATATGATTGATGAGATGCAGGAGGAGATAAATAAACAGTCTGAGACAATAGACACTTTGAAGCGTAAAGTTGAAGAACAGAAAAAATTATTGGAGAAAAGCGGTGTATTTGCCGATTCCATTTAGTAACAGTTTGTTAATAGCAGATAGAAGATAGCTTCTCTAAAGATGGAAAAGCAGTCTTAAAGGCATTGTGGTAAACAGTGAGAATGCCTTTTAGGACTGCTTTTCTGGTTTTATAACTTATAAGTTACAGCATCCCTTCATACATGCCCTGCGGGCAGGGTCGCAGCAAAGCTGCTCCACAAGGAATACTTTTAGCTTACCTTAATACAGATTTGGCGCGAACAATTTCAGATAATTCGCCTTGCAGATCCGGATATGTTCTCCAATCTGGTACTCCGCGTCCTCTGGATCATGATTTTCTAAAGCATCAACGATCTTAAGGTGATAGCAATCCGCCTCAGACAATCCCGAGGGGACCGAATGAATCAGATAAGTAATGCGCAGAATCTGCGGATACAAGGATTCATAGCTTCCGATCAAAAACGTATTCCGCGAATAACGGATCAGATTCAGATGGAATTCCGTATCAGTTTCATAGAAGGTGTCCAGATCCCCTTCCTCGAGCTTCTGAGTCATGGTGGTGGCCAATTCCCTCAGATTCTGGAGCTGTGCCGGAAGAATGTTCTGAGAACATAATTTGCCGGCCAGTTTTTCCAAATACTCACGTACGTCATAGAGCTGCGCGATGTCTTCGTAGCGGACTTCGGATACGAAGCAGCCCTTGGTGGGTATGGAAGTAACCAGATTCTCAGAGACGAGCTGCTGGATCGCCTCACGTATGGGAGTGCGGCTGGCATCCAGCATGGTGCAGAGCTGACGCTCCACGAGAAGGGTGCCGGGAGGCAGTTCATTTGTAATAATTTGATTTTTAAGATATTCGTACACAAGCTGTTTCTTAGATTTTTCTGCCGAAGCATTCAGTGCTGTATTCAAGACCATAGAGTATCCCCCTGCTTTTTCTGCAAATTCAAGCAGCATCCAGAATATCCCGGGTTTGGGTGATAAAAACGAAATGACAGGCCCGACATAAGCTGTATATTCACGACATATTACTGGTATACCGTTGTGTTAATATTTTTACATACTGTTTTCGTGTTGTCAACTGGAAAAGGGGGAAAACAAAAGTTACTATACACGGCCAACTTTGGTATTGGGGATTTTGATACTGAGGTCCGGGCGGAAGGGAAGCGGTGTGTCTTGGGGAGCCGGGCAGCAAATCTCGCGGGGCCAAATCACTTCGGCCGGACCTAAGAATGGCTAACTCCGAAGACGGGAGAACCTCTTATTGGCAGGGCCCGGAACAAACTCGCCACAGGACGGCTCGGACAGTGTTCCGGGCCCT
>NZ_JAWDIY010000031.1:0-58723 GCF_032380655.1 Diplocloster hominis
TAAAAATATCTTGTAATATACTCATAAGACTATTATGCAGGAAACCGACACAAAAAGAAACCCCTAATTCCCCCATGAATGGGGGCTAGGGGGTTGAAGTGTCGAAGACACTTTTTCATTCCATAAGAAAGTGCCCCTATGAAATAAGAAAACGCTCCGCGGGGATCGCACAGCAAGATTCTTCATTTACCCTCTGGCACTTTCTTGAAAATGAGATATAATGATAATAATATGCGGTATATATATGCTTTATTTATCATACAGACGTTTATGATCGCTAACATGGAGGAATTATAAAGATGCAAAAGAGAATTATTCCGGTGATTCTGGCAGCGGCGCTTTTTATTACCGGTCTGCTCTCGATCCTGTCGATCCATGGGCTGCAGGGAAATGCCCGGGTAATCAACTATGCCGGTGTGGTGCGCGGAGGCACCCAGAGGCTGGTAAAGCAGGAGTTAGATGGCCAGCCCAATGATGAGCTGCTCCGGCAGCTGGACGGTATTCTTTCGGAACTTGACACAGGCGAGGGCCAAAATGGCCTGGACCAGTTAGACGATGAAAATTACCAGGAACTGATATCTCAGATGAAGGTGGTATGGGACGCGCTGAAAGACGAGATTCAGCAGGTACGTCAGGGGGCCGTAGGAGAGGAACTTTTCCGGTTGAGCGAAGAATATTTCACACTGTGTAATCAGGCTGTCAACGCAGCTGAGGTTTATGCAGAGAAACAGGTACATAACGCGGAAAGGGATCTGATCCTTCTGATTGCGGTGTTCCTGATACCGGTGGCTTTGTTGGTCTGGTATGGGGCGCGGCAGGCGAAAAAGCAGCAGATTCTGCAAAAAGCGGAGGCGGAAAACCGGGCAAAGAGCGAGGAACTGGAGAGGATGTCCAGAGATCTGCGCGCCCCGATGGATGAGATCCCGGAGCTCATGTATGTGTCTGATCTGGAGAATTATGACCTGCTTTTTCTCAATGAGGCGGGCAGGGAAACCTTCGGGATAAAAGAACTGTCGGGACAGAAGTGCTATAGAGTCCTTCAGGGGAAGGAGAAACCTTGTGAATTCTGTACCTCATCGAAGCTGACCTCCGGAGAAAATTATACCTGGGAATATACCAATCCCATTACGAAGAGGCATTATCTCTTAAAAGACCGTCTGCTGCCGTGGGACGGCCGACCTGCCCGGATGGAACTGGCCTTCGATATTACAGAAGCCGACGCGGAAAAACAGGCTCTGAAAAATACTCTGGATGCGGAAATGATGGTAATGGAGTGCGTGCGTACCTTGTACCGGGAGTATGACCTGGACCGGTCTGTTCCAATCATCCTGGAGCGTTTGGGAAGCTTCCTAAGCGCCGACCGTGTCTATGTGGGGATGATCCGGAACGAACTGCTGTATAACGACTACGAGTGGTGCGCTGATGGCAGTACTCCGCAGAAGGATGTCCTGCAGGATATGCCCATGTCGGCGATCGCCAGCTGGCTGCCGGCTTTTGAACGCCAGGAATGTTTTATACTGGAAGATCTGGAGACACTGCGGGAAAGTTCTCCTGAGGAATATGAGCTGCTGTCCGGTCAGAATATCCACAGCCTGGCGGGGGCCCCGATGGAGGAGGACGGACAGCTGCGCGGGCTGCTGGGGGTGGACAATCCCCCGCCGGACCGTATTCGCAGTATAGCCCCCCTGCTGCAGACCCTGGGCTACTTTCTGATGCTGACCTACCGGCGGACAGAGAGTGAGAAGCAGCTGTCTCACCTGAGTTATTATGATACCCTTACCTCTTTTTATAACCGCAACCGCTATATGGAGGATTCGGCCGCTATCTCCGAACATGCTGGCCCGGTGGGAATCGTATATCTGGATGTAAACGGCCTGAAAGATATCAATGATCAAAAGGGTCATGCCTTTGGGGATAAAGTGTTGGTAGAATGCGCCCGGCAGATGCGTGAGGCTTTCCAGGACGCGGATTATTACCGGATCGGCGGGGATGAATTCGTCATCATCTGCCCGGGGATTGACCGGGAGGTATTTGAGCAGAGGGTGGCGGGCCTGCGCCGCCGTTTCCGCAGCAATGCCCAATGCAGTGCGGCCATAGGTGCCCAATGGGATACCCGTTTCGAGGATCTGCAGCAGATTATCGCCAGTGCGGATGCGAGGATGTATGAAGATAAGAAGGATTTCTATCGGAAGAATCCGGTTTCTAACCGGTACCGCCATCACAGTGACGAGATCCTCCATCTGGCCGATCCTGAGGTGCTGAACGAGGAGATCGAGCAGCAGCACTTTGTGGTGTATCTTCAGCCTAAGGTGGCATCCAGCAATGGATCGGCCGTGGGGGCGGAAGCACTCATCCGATATCAGCCCCGTTCTGATTCCCTGGTACTGCCCGGAAACTTTCTCCCTCTGCTGGAGGAAAGTGAGACGATCAGCCAGATAGATTTTTATGTCTTTGAATTTGTCTGTTCCCGGTTTAAAGAGTGGGCAGAACAGGGGAAGCAGGCTCTTCCTGTTTCGGTCAACTTCTCCCGCTGTTCTTTGTCCCGGCCGGATTTTATTAACCGTATTTCCGGACTATGCAGGAAGTATGGGGTGGATAAGAAATATATGGAGATCGAGCTTACCGAGACAGCCCATGAGGCTGACAGTGTGGATCTCCAGAATCTGATCCGTGATCTGCGAAGCGAAGGTTTTATGGTTTCCATCGATGATTTCGGTACAGAATATGCGAATCTCGCCCTGCTGTCCACGGTGGAATTCGATGTGCTGAAGCTGGACAAGAGCCTGGTGGATGACGTTGCCTCGAATCCAAGAGCCAGTACTGTCGTGGAGTCCATCGTGGATATCTGCAAAAAGATGAATATCCAGGTGGTGGCCGAAGGGATTGAAACAGATGCGCAGCTGTCGGCGCTGCGTGCCTGCGGCGTCGAGCTGGCACAGGGCTATCTGTTCAGCAGGCCGGTGCCGATTGAAGAGTATGAGAATAAGTATTTAATGGATAAAGGTTAAGGATGCATCTTCGCTTCCCCTGCGGTGAGCAGAATGTCCTCCAGAGAACACTGATCCTCCAGCATCCGGTACAGTTTCAGGACGGTATCCAAAAGAGGATGCTGCTGAGTGATTCCGCTGTATTTTGCGAGGGCCTTCCCGATTCCCTCGGAGGCTATATACGAGTGGAGGACCCGGGACTCCTCATCAGGAGCATAACGGTAATAGTAGGCAGCCGCGATTCCGACCGCTATATGAGCGGGGAAGACGCCGTGTTTCAGGCATAGCCGGGCTGCGCCCATGAGACGGTCGTTTGTTTCCAGCTTACGGATCGGGTCCTGGGCAACTCTTTTTACGGAGATGCCCAGGGGTCTGTTACCGAAGCGGTATAACAGCTCATCAGAGTACAGAATCAGGGATTCCAGATCCCTGTCATACTCATGGGCCATTCCAATGCTGATTTCCTGCAGGGCCTTCGACGTGATATAGCGGATGGCCGGAATGCGGATGGCCTCCGCCAGGGAAGAAAGCTCCAGGAGATCGCCCAGATAAGCCGTCACGGCATGGGCCATATTATACATATACAGTTTTTTTCGGATATAAAAGTCAAAAGGCTCATAGGGTACCATGTGTTTGATCTCCGGTAGTTCTCCCAGCCAGCTGCCGCGGTCGATCGGAAGCTCGCTGTAATCCTCCGCGATTACCCTGAGCGGGTCGCCGTCCTGAAGCCGGGGACTCATGACCGGCACATTTCTGCCGATACAGGTCTCTACCATTCCTATTCTTTCCCGAAAGAAAGCGGTCTCGGACGCAGTCAGATGGCCGGCGATCAATTCTCCCAGGTAGACATTCGCCTGCACCATATTTTCACACACAATCATATTCAAAGGCGCATTTATGGAAAGTTCCCATCGTTTCCGAAGACCGGAAGCGATAACCGGAGCGATGACGGGAAGAACGTTCTTCCCTACCGAGGTGGCCATAAGATCCGCGGTACTGATCTCGTCAATGACTGCCGCCTCGTCCGATGACCATACCCCCCTCACATGTGCAACCGGGATCTCCCAGTGCTGCGCGTCTTTCACAAATCGAATCGGATAGCTCTTACGGGTATTTAACTGATCGATCAGCTCTTTGTTTTGATCGACAAATACAACCTCAAAACCAGATTCGCTGAAAAGCTGTCCGATGAATCCCCGGCCGATACTTCCGGCGCCATAAATTACGGATTTCATGCTTTGCTCCTTTATTTAAAATAGCGGAATCCCGCGGGAGGGGATCAGATACCTGAGAGCAGATCTTCCGCCGTCTTTTCATTGGTCACTAATATGTTGATACAGCCTGCCGACAAAGCAGCAGCCAGGCTTGGGAGCTTGCGTATTCCGGCAGCTATACATAGTTTGGCTGGTATGCCTGTGAGATCTTCCAAAGTGACGGAAACGGTTCTCTTTTCCAATTGGGGATCACAGATTTCACAGCGCTCATTGATGATATGAGAACAGATATCTCCCACCGCTCCCATTTTTATCAACTGCCCGATCTCATCTTCCCGGAAATAACCGGAGGACACAAACACATTATCATTTGCGAATACGCCTACGGTGATGACAGCGATAGTCGCCTGGCGTGCCAGATGGAGCACTTCGGTTATATTCCGGTCCTTCATGACTGCATTCCTGGCGGTGACACTTTCCAGGACGGCCGGCAGCGGGATCAGATGACAGCTGCCGCCCAGATGCCTGGCTATGTTTCTGGGAATATCACTGACGTAACTATCCTGATTCATCTTTGTAACACCGCCGCAGAGCTGTACCACCTGTATATTCTTCAAATCTTCCCGCCGTATGACCGCTTTTGAAAAAGCATGGAGCGTTTCTCCCCAGCCGACACCTATGATATCATCGCCGCAGAGGATCATATTCAGGTATTCGGCGGCGGCTTTTCCCAGTTTGTCCAATAAAGCCGGGTCCGAATCATGGACCGGTATAACGATAGCTTTTTTTAAACCGTATTGTCTGCGTAAGCTTTCTTCCAGAGGATTTTCCGCTTTTATCGGATCATTGATCCGAATCTCCACGATACCGCGTTCCCTGGCTTCATTCAGTAACTTGCTGATGTAAGTTCTGGACAAACCAGCCTTATCCGAAATCTCCTGCTGGCTGAAATTCAATTCATAATACATCTTTGAGATATTCACCAGCAATTGTATTTTCTCATATTCATTCATGTTGGGTTTCGTGCCTCCTCATTGCCTCTCTTTGAAACGAAGAACTAAAGATAATTCTAATTTATCATATGTGAAAGCTGGATACAAGGATTAAATGGATATAACGTGTTATATTAGCCTGATTGAACCGATGATCGATATCAAATGGTTGACAGATTGAGGAACATATGATAATAATTAAATAACAAATGATATATTGGAAGAGGAGAGGGTTACAGAATGGAAATGAAAGAACTGGCATCACATATCGATGCCACACAAGTGCAAAGCAATGTGACAGAAAAGGATATTGCTTATCTGGTCAGAGAGTCGGCGAAATATGGTTTTGCGGCAGCATTCGTTCTGCCCTGTTACATGAGCGGGGTCAAAAAAGGGCTTGAGAATACCCGGGTGCATACCGGAGGAGTGGTGGGCTTTCCCTCAGGCGGTGAGCTGACCGATACCAAGATCTGCGAGGCGAAAAAAAATATCGAGCTGGGAGCGGAAGAGGTTGATATGGTGATCAATATCGGCTGGTTATTATCCGGAAAATATGATTGGGTCAGGGAGGAAATAAAAGCAGTAAAAGATGTCGTGGGGGACCTTCCGTTAAAGTGCATCATTGAAATATCACTGCTATCCGGGGATGATGCAAAACGGGCATGCGAACTGGTAATCGAAGGCGGTGGCGACTACGTGAAAACGGCGACGGGATGGGTCGCCCCTACCACTCTGGAACAGGTGAAACTGATCAAAAGTGTCGTCGGGAACAGTGTACAGATTAAGGCAGCCGGCGGAATCCGTTCCCGGCAGACGGCTCTGGAGTTTTTGAATGCCGGGGCATGCAGGCTGGGGATTAGTGTTAAGAATGCGGTTAAGATTCTGCAGGAATAAGCTTCGTGGACTGGCGGAACTGGACCTCCGTGCGAAGATAGGTAAACGTCGCAGGCAGGTCCGGGTCGGCGATCCGGTTCAATAAGAGCCTGGAGGCGATGATTCCCATATCCGCACTGGGGGTCCGCACGGTGGTCAGGGTGGAGTTCATGGAACTTAACGAAAAAGTGTCGTCAAACCCGCACAGCAATACATCCTCCGGTATGGATACCCCCATTTTGGACAGGCAGGAGCTCGTCTGCATCGCCAGCAGGTCATTGGCGCAGAAAAACATATCCGGCAGTGTTGTAAGGGCTGTCAGGCGTTTGGACAGCCAGGCATCATCCCCGTAAAAGCTGTCGTCATCCATGATACAGTTCTGCGGATGATACGGGATTCCGCTATCCATAAGGGCAGCCTTAAAGCTCTCGAACCGCTCGTGAAAACTCAGGCAGTGGTTCGGATCACCGATAAATCCAACGGAGTGGATTCCTGTAGTTTTAATAATGGAGTGCAGCATATGGTAGACGCTGTATTTATTTTCCATCAGAAGGAGATCGGCGTGCAGGGAGTGGTGGGGAAAACCGCAGTAGGCATCGGAAAATAAAACCGGTTTTTGCAGACCGCACAGCATACGGGTATAAGCCTCGTCAAAAAGCTCCAGACAAATCAGGGCATCCACCTGCCCCAGTTTCAGGTTCTGAGGCAGCGACAGAGAATGGATATCTTCGTTGCTCAGTATATGTATGGTCAGGGAGTAGCCGTGTTTACTGATCTCCTGTTCCAGAGTGGCCATCAGAGTGGAAGCAATATGGAACCGGTTGGGCATAATATGGGCCAGCAGTGCCAGATTTCCTCCTTTTTCCGATTGACCGGCTTGCGTATCCTGAGCATCCGCCAGGTAGGCGAATTGCTTGTAATTCATTTCCTTTGCCTTTTGCAGCACCGCGCGGACAGTCTTTTCCGGCATTCCGCTGGAACCGTTCAGCGCTTTGGAAACCGTGGTACGGGAAAGGCTAAGCGCGTTGGCAATATCTTGAATGGTAACTTTTTCTTTTGACATGACAAACCCCTCGAATCTATGGAATATTCTTTATCGCTAATAAGAGCTGGCGGCTCCGGTACCCAATATCAAAATCTTTTCCGTTTCTGCTATGTCCTCTTCGATCAGTGAACGCATACTGTCCTTGTATTTTGATAAATCAGCTTCCCGCAAGGATACCAATATTCTTGGAACATACTGTGGCTTTGCCAAGCCTACTTGTGCAAGAGCTTTTACACACTGCCTGGCTGTAATCGGTTTTTCATCCGTTATGTGTGTGAGAAAAGCAGATAGGATTGAGTCAAAACGGTTTTCCTCATCCCACTGGGCATTCGCTGCAAGTATATACAACACTCGATTTCTTACCAATGATTTTGGATGGTCAAGCAACGAAGCAAAGTCGTCGAAATATTCGTACCATTCATCTGTTTCCTGACTTTCTGATATAATTTTATTGGCAAAAGCACAAGCATACGTATCATCTTTTACAGTCAGCTTTGCTACAATGTTTTCTTCCATCACCTATCACCTCGTAAATTCGAATTTATCGTTTTCTGCCAATATAACGGCAGACTTCTTTCTTATATTGCAGATAGTCATCTCCAAATGCGGCAATCAAAAAATCTTCCTCGACACAGACAATTTGCAAATGGTACATAATGACAGCGAAGGCGGTTAGAATACACAAAATCCAGTTGAAAAACATCAATAAGATACCAATATACAAAAGGTCAAAACCCAAAAAAGCGGGATTACGGCTAATTTGATAAATACCGTTTGTTACAAGTTCAGTTTGATCGGTTTTGGACACCCCTGCACGCCAACTATCACGCATGGTCTGTACTGCGGCAATAAATACAAGTGTTCCCGCAACACCCGTAACCGCACCCACAACCCGAATCACGGTAAAGCTATGACTTGTTCCAATGAAGATACTAAAAAGACCTGCTGCAAAAACAAGAACAGCCGCGATCTTCATGGTGACTTCCACAAATTTCTCAAAGCCAGCTTTGTCTTTTCCGATTTGGTCTGTCTGGATTCCTTGTTTTTTCTGATGAAACATTTTTACAAAATAGCAGCCATAGAAAGCAATTAAGATTACTATGGAAATCAGCTTAAATTCCATTGTCATTCTCCCGCCAAACTTCCGATTTATCGATGAATAAGATTACATAAATTATCTGTCACCTATTTTGTCATATAACCGTAAGGACTGCCACAAAGGAAATCTGGGACCCGTTTCCTATACTTGCTCCGTTCTTTCTTACTATATTATCGAAAATATTCTAAAATTGCAAGCGAAATATATAAAAATGTTAAAATGCATTAAATAAATGTTCAAATAGTATTGGATAAATTGAACGTATGTTAATGAGAACGTGGATGGAATCCCCCATGCCACGTATCATGAAGTGAAACAAATGTTAAAATTTAATCTTAATAATAAACAAAAATGTGAAATTAAAATTGAAAAAATGTCAAAATAAATATTGACATTAGTTAAAATACATGATAATATTCACAATAAGAACAGAAGAAAAAGATAATTTCCTGTCGAATTATACTTAATATTGTATAAGCAGAATACCCACAGCCGGGCTAAATCATAATCTGGAGTTGCCTTGTGAGATAAAAGTGAACAAATGTAAACTTGAAATTATGCCTTTGCAATTAAAAGAGCTCAATCTGTTTACACGGTTGATGCGGCTGCAGAAATAAAGAAATCCTTTAAGCTGTGACCCGGCCAATAACAAATTTATATTGTCAGTTTCAATATGAAATCTGTTCGGTTTTTGATCGGTTCATCAACTTATGAACTCTTAAAAGGGTTACTTCTTTACATTTACGGAGTTTATTGCTTTACATAAGGTTTAATTACTAAGTTCTCACACTTAATTACAAAGTTCTCACATTAGAAGAGGAAATTATCTAAGCATTCACAGTCATATAAAAGGAGGGAAAATGAAATAGACATACAAGATATCCCGCAAGTTTCAACCGTATGGCGACTTAATTAGGTAATAAAGGAAATAATGGAAATGATAAGATCCCGGGAGATTCCAAATTCCGTTAACCTTAAGTCAAGATACTAGGAAACAGATCACAAACCAAAAATAATTTCGACAACCAGAGAACTGATAACCAAGTAATGCAGCAAAAACCAAAACAAAATCAGATCAGAATTCAGACCAACTACGAGAAAAAATGGAGGATTATGAAAATGAAAAAGTTAGCAGCAATCGGTTTGGCATTCATCATGACCGCAGGCCTGTGTATTGGCTGCGGATCAAAAGAAGCACCCCAGACGAGCGATCCGGCTCCGGAAGCAACTGCCGCCGGAAATACCGAAGAACCGGCAGGAGATGACGCTGATTCCAAAGCGGACGCCGCAGACGCTTCCGGTCAGGGCACGAAGATTACCTTATTAAATACGAAATCAGAACTCCAGACCCAATTCGAGGAGATGGCGAAGAAGTACCAGGAACAGACCGGGGTGACTGTGGAAGTAAATTTCACCAGTGATGTAGTGGGAACCCACCTGGCCGGAAAATATGCGGCGGGCGATCCCTACACCATTATGCTGGTAGACCATCCCGACGTCTATGATTTCCAGGAGTATCTGGCGGATTTAAGCGGTGAGGACTGGATCAAAGACGGCGGCGATACCTATGGGATCACCATCGATGGCAAAGTATACAGTTTTCCTTTTACCGTGGAGGCGGTAGGCCTGATCTACAATGCCGACGCGATCGAGAAAATTACCGGTGAGACATTCAAACCCGCGGATTACGCTGCCTTGGATAAGTTCGAAGGATTATTAAAGAAGCTGGCGGACGGTGGTATGGCAACTCCCGTGGCTGTCAACAAAGATGACTGGTCCCTGGCCAACCATTTCTTCGGGCAGCTCTATGACCAGCAGGGGAACTCGGCAGACGGTTCCATCGCTTTCGTGGATTCCCTGAAATCCGGCGAAACGAAACTTTCGGAGAATGCGCGTTTCCAATCCCTGATGGACAGCTTCGATCTGCTGAAAAAATATAATATCAATGGCTCCGATCCTCTCTCCGCGGATTATGATCTGAACAATTCTTATCTGGCGGAAGGCCAGGTGGCGTTCTGGTTCAACGGCAGCTGGGCAACGGAAATCTATGAACACACAGAGAATATCGGCATTATGCCACTGCCTCAGAAAGATACCACCGATGATGCGAACACCAAACTGGTCAGCGGTGCCAGCAAAGAATTTGTCATCGATGCGAAATATGCGACACCAGAACAGCAGCAGGCGGCGAAGGATTTCCTGAACTGGCTGGTATACGAGGAAGCAGGGCAGACGTTTATGGTAGATGAATGCAGCATCATCCCCGCGTTTTCCAATATCCAGAAAAAAGTATCCGCACCTTTAAGCGCATCCGCACAGGAATATATCAATGCCGGGCAATCCATGTACTGGTACCAGGAGATCCCGGGCGATCATGGAACACAGGCCGGCGCTTCCCTTCAGAAATACCTGGGCGGCAACAGCAAGAGGGATGAACTGGCTTCCGAAATCGAAACCTATTGGCAGGCACAAAAATAAGGAAATTCCAAGAGGGGCCGGCACAGCAGTGCGGCCCCATTTATCTTGAATAGAAAGCAGGTGCAAAACCGCATGAAAAGGAAACATTCACTCTGGTATAAGACAGGAACCTTCCTGGGCTTTGCCGGACCGGCGGTCTTTTGTTTTATCATGGTGCTGATGGTACCGTTCGTCTATGGTCTTTATCTGACTTTTACCGGATGGAACGGTATATCGGCGGATAAGGCCTTCGTAGGCTTTGGCAATTATGTCACCACATTTCAGGATGCGGACTTCTGGCGTTCTGTACTGCTGACTCTGATCTACTCCGCCATATCCGTGATCCTGATCAATGTGCTGGCCTTTGTGCTGGCGTATCTGGTCACCAGCGGAGTTAAGGGACAGAATTTTTTCAGAGCCGGATTTTTCACACCGAATCTGATCGGCGGACTGATATTGGGATATATCTGGCAGTTTATTTTTTCCAGGGCGCTGGTATCCGTGGGAACGAAGCTGCAGATCGGCATCTTTTCCACGTCCTGGCTGTCAGATCCGGACAAGGCGCTGTTTGCCCTGATTATCGTCACGGTATGGCAGTACTCGGGCTTCATGATGTTAATCTATATCGCGGGACTGATGAGCGTACCCAAGGATCTGCTGGAAGCGGCCAGGATCGACGGCTGCCGGCAGTGGCAGTGTACCCGGTTCGTGACCCTGCCTTTGATGGTGTCCTCCTTTGTGGTGTGCCTGTTCCTGTCCATCACCAGATGTTTTATGGCCTATGATCTGAATCTGTCGCTGACGGATGGAGGCCCTTTTAATTCCACCGTGATGGCTGCCATGCATGTCTACATGAAAGCATTTACAACCAAAAATTACGGTGTGGGGCAGACGGAAGCGGTGATCTTATTTGTCATATGCGTGGTGATTTCCATAAGCCAGGTGATGATCGGAAAGAAGAAAGAGGTGAGCATGTAAGATGACAGAGAGAAAAAGAAATTCCGGAATGCTGAAAACTGTGATCCTGTCTGTGGTCCTGCTCCTGTACATTTTCCCGTTCTTCCTGGTTTTGATCAACGCATTTAAGACTAAGATCGATGTCATTAAGAAGCCGCTGTCTCTGGTCGGAGAGCACGGTTTCCTATTAAGCAACTTTGTGCAGGCGGTAGAGAAGATGGATTTCTTCAAAGCACTGGGGAATTCCCTGTTTATTTCAGGGTGCAGTGTGTTTCTGATTATTTTCGTATCCGCCATGGCAGCCTATATTTTCGCCAGGACCGACTGGATGGCGGGAAAAATTCTGTTTGCCCTTATGATCGCATCCATGGCGATCCCCTTCCAGGTACTGATGATACCGCTGGTTTCGATCTACGGCGGGACCCTGAATATGCTGAATCACAGGACGACGCTAATTTTTATGCATATCGGTTTCAGTGTAAGTATGGGAATCTTCCTGTTTCATGGAGCGATCAAAAGCACGGTGCCGATGGAACTGGAGGAATCGGCCAGTATCGATGGATGTGGCCGGTATAAAACATTTTTTATGATTGTGCTGCCGCTGCTAAAGCCTATGATCGCTACCCTGGTGATCATCGACGCGCTGAACCTGTGGAATGATTATCTGCTGCCCAGCCTGGTACTGGGTAAGAAGGAACTGTATACCCTGCCGATCGCTGCGCGGGCGTTCTACGGGACCTTCTCCTCAGATCTGGGACTGATGATGGCGGCTCTGGTTCTGACGATCATTCCCATTCTCGTTTTATATCTGTTCCTGCAGAAGTATATCATCGAGGGCGTGGTCGCCGGGGCGGTGAAGGGGTGAGTGAAGATGACGGAGGACAAGTGATGGACCACAAGGACAATAGGATCATAAAAGGAGATAACCGTCCGGGAGTTCATTTCAGCCCGCCTGAGGGGTGGGTGAATGATCCGAACGGACTGATCTATTATGAGGGATATTATCACCTGTATTACCAATACTATCCGGACGGACTGACCCACGGTCCGATGCACTGGGGACACGCCAGATCCGCGGACCTGATCTGTTGGGAGCATCTGCCCGTGGCTCTTTATCCGGATGAGCACGGAGAAATATTTTCCGGCAGTATGGTATACGACAGGAATAACACCAGTGGATTCGGAACACAGGCCCAGGGTCCATTGGTGGCTGTGTTTACCCATCACCGGAAGCGGGGAGAGTCTGTCGTTCAGTCCCAGAGTCTGGCCTACAGCATGGATGGGGGAAATACCTTTCAGAAATACGCGGGCAATCCGGTGCTGAATAAAGGACTGAGAGATTTTCGGGACCCCAAGGTGTTTTACTATGAACCAACGGGGCGATGGGTCATGGTACTGTCGGCAGGACAGGAGGTACAGATCTATCGTTCGCTGAATCTGAAGGAGTGGGAATATGAGAGTACCTTTAAAAGCGGTGACCAGGAACCGGGGGAAATCTGGGAGTGCCCGGATCTGTTCCCAATGACACCTGAGGATGACGAAACAGCAAAACCTTCCCAGCACGGGCAGGTATGGGTTTTGACGGTCAGCGTCATAATCCCGGAGAGAAAATATTCCTGCGTGAGGTATTTCACCGGAACGTTTGACGGAGGGAAATTTACTGCGCAAACTCCGGCGGGAGAAAAAAGGATACTGGATTACGGATATGATTTTTACGCGCCCGTCACTTATGAAAATGTACGGGGACGCCGGATTCTCATGGGATGGCAGAACCGCTGGGCTTACGCGGAGATGCTGCCGGCTGTGAAGTTCCGGGGCACCATGTCATTTCCAAGAGAGCTGAAACTGAAAAAAAGCGGGGAGGATTACCGGATAGCCCAATATCCGGTGCAGGAATTATTCGAAGCTGCTAAGCCTTATCCGGCCAGGACAGACAAAACGGCCATCCTTCTACCGGGACAGCCCTGTTACATAACTCTGGAGCTGCCGCTGCAGGATGAGACAAGAGAATTTCATTTGACCAATGGGCGTAATTGCCTTAAGATCTTAGTAAATACGAAAACAAAAGAACTGGAGATAAATCGTGCGTCGGCTTTTCCGGACGACTTTGGAAAAGAGTGGTTATGCCGGAAAATCAGTCAGAAGGAAATGAAACACCCGGAATATCTGCACATGCTTTTAGATACCAACAGCGTTGAATTGTTCTGGGGGGAAGGGGAAGCGGTTTGCAGCATGCTTTATTATGCAGAATCCCCTTTCACGAAGCTGCAGGCGGAAGATCGGGAGGTATCGTTTAAGTTATACCGGATCCCGGATGAGGGCAGAGGAAACGGGAAACCGGATATCCCGGAACCCTATATCCGGGAGAAGCTTAAAAATAAAAAGGAGGCTGCAGGATGAAAGGATGCGATCTTATTTTCTACACGCCCGAGAACCAGTATCCCGGGATGCCGCATGGTGAAATGTGCGGAGATATCATGCCGTTTTACTGGGAGGGCAGATATATTTTATTTTTCCTGTACAAGTACTGTATCTACGCGGTCGAGACAGAGGACTTCGTACATTACGGGAAATGCAGGCTGGTGCTTCAGAACGGCAGCCCCGATGAGCAGGACTGGCACGCGGCGACAGGCAGTGTGTTTCATCACGAAGGCACTTTCTATTTTTACTATACAGGTTTCTGTGAAGGAAACCGGGGCGTTCCCGGAAAATATGAGCAGGCTGTCTTAAGGGCTACCAGCGCAGATCTGATCCATTGGACGAAGGATACCGGCTATTTTTTTCCGCCGGACACCAGGTTTTATGGGGACCGGCACTGGAGAGATCCTCACGTATTCTGGAATCAGGAACTGGAAAGTTTCTGTATGCTGGTGACCGCGACGGAAAAAGAAGGGGCAGTATTGAGGGACGGTTGCACGGCGGTATATGTTTCCGGGGATATGAAACATTGGGAGCATTATAAGACGATCTATTCACCCAGGACATTTCCCACACATGAATGCCATGATGCTTTTTTGATGGGCGGCAGATGGTATCTGACTTTTTCTAATTATTCCCGTTGGTGGGAAACCAGATACCGTCTGGCGGAACAGTTTAACGGCCCTTGGGAGATGCCGGAGCAGGATGATATGTTCGACGGCCGGGAATTCTATGCGGCAAAGACGGTTACGGACGGGAAAAAGCGATATCTGGTCGGATGGCTGTCGATCCGCAAGGACTGCCGGGATGACGGCAGATTCGTGTGGGGAGGAAACACCTGTGTTCATGAGCTGGTCCAGCGGGAGGATCATACACTGGGGGTGCGGATGGTGGAAGCTGTGCGCCGGTCATTCAGCCTGGAGCTTCCGAGGCAGTTACAGGGCTATGATGGGGTGTGGAAAGCTGAGGAACGAACACCGAAGGGATCGATTGTAAATGAGAATGCGGCTGAGGACATGGATGGGAATGCAGAGCTGATCACGGGCAGATCCGAGGATGGCTTTGGCTGGGCGTCCTTGGGAGAACTGACAGATCCGTGCCTGTTCGAAGCGACTCTTCGGTGGAAACCGGGAACCAAAGCCGTAGGACTGATGATCCATGCCAGCGGGGAAAAGCTGGAACGGTGGTGCCAGCTTCGGTTAGAATTGACACATCAAAAGATCGTGATGGACTATTATAATCGGATCGATGGGGATCAAAGCTATATTGATGAACGACCTGTGCGGTTCCGGGACGGTGAAGCCAGAGTACAGCTGCTGGTCAGCGGTACGATCATGCAGGTGTATGTGGATGATGTGGCGCTGACGACCAGATGTTACAGTGTACAGTCCGGTTTGATCGGGGTGTTTGCGGAGTATGGAACGGTATCTTGTGCGGAGCCGCGGCTGCTGGGGCAGTGTGAGGAATTCCGTGCGTAAAAGAAATTATGCGGCTGTTATAATAAAGAAACGGAGGTTATGAAATGTTTGCATCGGTCATGGGGATGGAGAGTTTACCTTTTATTCAAAATGCGAGAAGCAGGGCGATTAATGCGGAGAATCCCACCGGAGAAAAAGGAAAGGGGGGAATGGCGGACAGTATACTTGGACCATCCAGGAAGGGTTCCCCCTGCATACCCACGATAGAGCCAGGGGAGACAAAGGTGTTGGCCGAGATGGAAGGTCCTGGAGTGATCCGGCATATCTGGATCACAGTGACGGACAGGACCAGCGATCAGAACTGTTTTGTTCTGCGGGATCTGGTTTTGCGGATGTATTGGGATGAGGAGGAAACACCGTCTGTGGAGAGCCCGCTGGGAGACTTTTTTTGCTGCGGTTTCGCGAAAGCATATCCAGTGAATTCCATGCCGGTGGTGGTAAATCCGACCCGGGGATTTAACTGTTATTTCCCCATGCCTTTCAGAAAAAAAGCGAAAATTACCATCGAAAACCAGAATAAAGAGGCGGTTCCTTCCTTTTTCTATCAGGTAGATTACTGCCTGTGCGATGAGCTGCCGGAGAATACCGGATATTTTCACGCACAGTGGCGGCGGCAGCGGATAACGGAAAAACAGAAGGATTATGTGATTCTGGATGGAGTCAAAGGTTCCGGCCAGTATGTGGGGACCTTTCTGGCATTGACGACTCTGGAGAGATACTGGTGGGGAGAAGGGGAAGTGAAATTCTATCTGGACGGGGATAAGGATTACCCCACGATCTGCGGTACCGGAACAGAGGACTATTTTGGCGGAGCATGGAGCTTTGCGACGCAGGAAGAGGGAAAGACGGCAGAGCATACGTATTGCACTCCGTTTTTGGGATATCCGTTTTATTCGGCGCAGGATGACAGTGTGCATAATGATTATCATATGGATGATTGTCCGCCGATGAGAGGGCTGTACCGGTTCCATATTCCGGACCCGGTTTATTTCCGGGAAGATATTAAAGTTACTGTGCAGCAGATCGGATCGTGCCACCGGGGGATCTATGAGCGGCAGGATGATGTGGCTACGGTAGCTTACTGGTACCAGCGGGAACCGCATCAGGTGTTTGGGAAGCTGATGGGGAGAGAGGAACGCTGGCCGAGGTAGGGAACGAAACTCCTCCATATTGAAACAAAAGATTCTTAATTCTTATTTATAAGCAGCCGCAGCCGGAACATCTCCCCGTCTGTTTGATAATCAAGCAGTGCCCTATTCTTTTTTGCGAAAGCCGCGATACTAAGCGTACCGATCCCATGCCCGGATTCCTGTGACACCGGCATATGTTCTTCATCAAATACAACCGTTCCGCCATAGGTATTCGCGATCTCGACCAGGAACTGGGGAGTACTGACGCATCGGATCTCCAGCCGTTTATCCGATCCGGGAGCCTGCCTGCCGCATGCATGAATCGCATTTTCAATGGCATTGGCAAAAACCGTGGAGAGCTCCGCGGCGTCCACAGGCAGTTCAGCAGGAATATCACAGGAAGTCCGGATACTGATCCCTGCATCCGACGCACGCTGCACATACAGGGCGAGGATCGCGTTGACCATCACATTCTGGCAATAATGGGGCAGACTGGCATCCTGGTTCAGTTCATCGAACCGGTCGATGACCATGAGGGCTTCCGAAGCATTTCCTTCTTTGAGCAGGGCGGATATACCGGCGATATAGTGGCGCATGTCATGGCGGTAGATGCGGAGCTGATCTTCGCTTCGCTGCACGGCATCCATTTGGTTACGCAGAGCGCTTACCTGATTCTTCAGGATGTCCAGATCCCGCTGCTGATGTAACAGATCATAGGTACTGTTAAACACCTGGTAAATAATATAGTAAACAAAGGCGAGTATCACGTACAGAAAGGTAACCCCCGGCAGATTATCCGTCCTGACATGGGGATAAAGGCCCAGGAACATGACCAGCGCCATAAAGAGAAGCGGTATCGCCGAGAGAACACGCCAGCTGCTTTTTTTCATATTTGCAGCCAGAAACTGATATGGCTCCCTGAGGTAACGGGAAAATACAAACAGGATGATACAGTAGAAGGCGGACCGGATCAGGGCATCCTGCCAGATCAGCGAAGTGCCGTCTTCCAGAGCGCCTCCTACTATAAAATGGGACAGTATGGAGACCAGATAAATCGCATTGATTGCAGTTGATATGCTGAACAGGAGCTGGGAAGGCTTATCCTGTGTAAAAAGCAGAAGGAAAATCAGACAGGGGATGAGCACGGTAAGAGCATACATCTGCTTCATCCGCTCCATTCCCGGATTCAAAAACAGAATCGTCGACACCGCGGTGCCGGCAAGGGTAATCGCGATGTATGAAAACCAGACCGTTTTCCACCTGCATTTGAAGCGGGACATGGAAAAAATCAGCGCGATCGGGAATGCATAAGAGACCAGCATCCGAAATATTTGCTGCAAAACCATATAATTATTCAAGATTGATCCTCCGTCTCCAACATATAATCAAAATAAGTTTGCCGGGCATGTGCATATCCTCTGGTGATCGTAAGCTCCGTATGCTTATCAGGAGTGTTCATCACAAAGCTTTTGGGAGTGACGGCCCGGATATACTGCATGTTCACGAGAAAGGAAGAAGAGATCTTCACAAAGCGGCTGTCGGATTGCAGAGGCTTTACAATCTGCTCAAAGGGTTCCCGGAACATATTGGTTTCCACATTACGGCCGTTGGTCAGGTGACAGATCAGCCGATGTTTATAATATTCCACATAGATCAGCCGGCTGTAAGGAATCGCTTCGGTGCTGTTTTTAACACGGACAAGAAAATGGCGAGCCCTTTCCACCATCAGCCGTTCGGCAGCATCATCCAGAGCTTCAAACAGTTTTTCCTTGCAAACCGGTTTCAGCAGATACGCCTGCGCCTTAACGCTGTAGGAATCCAACGCAAAATCTGGTGAGCTGGTCAGATAGAGGATGACGGAGGAAGTGTTTGAACGGCGAATGATCTGCCCCGCCTCGATTCCGTTCGTATGGGGCATAAGGATATCCAGCAGGTAAATATCATAGTGGCCGCGCGCCTCTATGGATTCCAACAGGTCGTAGCTGGACTGGAAACGCCGCAGGCTGATGTCCAGGTCCGGATGGTCCGAAGCATATTCTTTTGCCAGCGCATAGACCGATTCTAATTCTCTTATATCATTGTCACATAGAGCGATTTGCAGCATTCTAACTTCTCCCCCGGTTGAAAATAAGTGAAAATTTATGCTAAATAGGTGCGATTTCTCCATATTATAGCATAAAATTGTATAATTTTGTTTAATACATGAAACAAGGATCGGTTTACAAAGTATTATATTGTCGAAACTTATCATATAAAAAGTCAATGAAATTGTCAAGAATGGTTGGATTTTGCTCATGCAATTTACAGCAAATTCATAGACAGAGGCAAGTTTGCATTTGAAACAGTGGATCTGTAATGTGAATAATTTCATAACAAATACAAGGGGGATTTCCATGAAAATGAGAAATGGATGTAAGAAGATTGCATGCGCGATATTGGCAGGTTTATTGATTTTTGGGATGCTGTCGGATCGGATGCTTCCAAGAGCATGGGCGATAGGTTCAACAGTAGAAACTGGTAATTCGGGGAATCTTCCGGAACCGTCAGCCAGTCCGAAAGTCACGGAACCAGTAGTCGATCCGTCAGCCACAGAACCCCCGGAATTAACGGGATCCCCGAAACCAACGGCCGTTCCATCAGCCACAGGAACCCCGGAGCCAACGGCCGTTCCATCAGCCACGTATCCTCCGGAGCAAACAGCCAGTCCTTCAGCCACAGAAACTCCGGAACCGTCAGCTGCGGGAACCCCCGGACCATCGTCCAGCCCGGTCCCGACCGCAGCTGCGTCAGCCAGTCCTTCCCCGCTGCCTGCGGATGTTTTACCTATCCAGGGCATAAACTCCAAAAACAACTCTGCGACACTGGAACTGACCAGTGATTTTACGGAAGACGAATTCCGGATCGGAGCTGAAAAGAAGTTCAATGTCACCCTGAGTATCACCGGCACCGGAGTGGAAGAGCCGGTCGTAGTGCTGACGGTTCCAAAGGGAATCACCGTCAACTATTTTCCTAACGAAAATGACCAGACGCTGGGACCAAATCTGGCGGATGGAACAAAAGTAGTATCACAGACGGATTCCGAAGGGAACACGACGCTCACGTATCGTTTCAAACCCAATATAACTTCGCTGGGATTCAATATAACGCTCTTGCCCACGTACAAGCTTATGGAGAAAGTCTACGGAATCACCGCGGAATATTTTAACGGAACCACGCCCATAGCCGACAGAACCGTGATAACGAAGTTCTATAATAGTACGCTTCATCTGGAGGGAGTCTATCTCTCCAACAGCTCGAACAAGCAGTCTAAAGTTATGGACGGGTCAGCTGCTTATGATATGCCGTGTAAGATCGGATTGATCGGTGTTGCCAATCATTATTCCTACGATTCCTTGAAACTGGAGATCCCTATTCCGGAAGAGGCACTGCCGGGATTCGGGGAAAAGGATCAATATACGCCTATGGAAGAAGGCGTCGCCTATCCGGTTGAGGATGACTACGGCGGATACCAGGTGACCTATCAGTCCTCTTATTCTTATGAGAACGCAGACGGGAGTCTTAATGGTTCAACCAAGACATTAATCTATGATTTCCCGAAGGAGCATAGCTTTGTATCGAACTCAGCCATATTAAACCTTACCGGAAATATTTACCTTAGGTTTGTTAACCCATCGGCTCAACTGTATTATAATCCTGTCTCCGGCAGGGTGAGCGCGGATGTCGGAACGGAAACCGTACTCTTACAGGACTACGAGACCCATACCGGAACCTGGGATTCCAGCTATGGTCTGCGCTACAATCTGCTGTTCCTGTTTAAGGAATATAATATAAAGGATGATTTTAACCTGGACAGCATGATCCTATACTCGGAGTACGGCAGCTATCAGTCCGTACTTCCCCTGGATCAAAAAGCTTATAATAATTGTACGATTCAAAATAGTACAGAATACACTTTATATGATGTAAAAATAAACTATGTCCTGGATCCGCGCGCTTACTGCGATAAAGTCAGGTTTTTCCTGGATGACTCCGGAATCATGCCGTCCGCTGCCAGCGTTGAATATCAGACGAAAAGCGGAGCGATCAGGACGGAACAGCTGAATGTGGATCAGACGATACTGACGGCAGAGCCGGATGATCCCATCACCCGGATGACAGTCGTCTTCGATCATCTGGGCGGAACCGGCATATACGTCAAAAGTTTACTATATATCTATAATACGAACAGAGACCGGCTTAACAATGTATACACAAGTAATACCGCGCAGATCATCTCGGCCCGTTGTCAGGAGCTGACGGAGCAAGGCATCGGACTGGGAACGGATGATGCGCCGTATAACTCTGATTCGGAAATAACCAGCGGTCAAATGCGGCTGAGGACGACTGACAGCTATAGTCCTGGCTGCCAAGTATCTCCAACAAGCCTGAACAAAGGAGATACGGTGACGGTAAGCTTTAACGCCAACAACTCCAGTGATGCGCTGATTAAAAATCCGTCCTATTACCTGGTCATGCCCAAAGGGTTTATTCTAAGGGATTTCAAACCGGTGAAGGCCTATGAGGGCGCGCCGTATACGCTGCGCCAGAAGACGCTGCCCGACGGAACGCAGCTGTTCACACTAAAGTATGCGGATAATCAGGAGCGGACGGAGACGTATTATCAGATGCATAAAATGGTATTTTACGTGGGTCCGTCCGTGGACACGTCCAGGACTTATTCCACCGAGCTGCCGCTTGGCTGCTACGTGGAGCATGAGCAGGAGATCTTCACTACGCCGAAGTATTCTTCTGCGGATGTCAATGACTATAATGAGAACGGCCGTACGGATGACTATCTGGCCAGGCCCGGGAGCCTTAATTCTGTGCAGATCAATTCGGTGAATGCGATCAGTGTACAGGGGTTGCTCGACAGCACCGCCGCGGCCGGTGAAAGTGAGGAGCAGCAGTTTCAATATGGATCTGACGGGCACTATAATCTGTATTTCTATAACGGCAACCGGAGTGGACTCGAACCGGACGACCTGGAAATTCTGATTCCCCTTCCACGAAAGGATACTTCGAATCAGAGCGGAGGTATCTCCTATACTTCCCGGTTCGGCGGGATTCTGACCGGACCGGCGGAACTGAAAGGGGATTTCCTGACCGATGCGGCGGTGGAATACAGTACCGACGGAGGAAACGGGTATGCAGCCGCAGTTCAGAATTATGAGGATGTGACGGATATCAGGATCCGTTCGGCGGAAGGTAAAAAATTCGCGGAAAATACGGACTTTTCCGTTCATATTCCGATACGCGCCCAGTTTCCGGAAACAGTCTCAGAGAAGGATAAGGCATATTTTAGCCCGGACATCACCTACCGCAAAACAGACGGCTCCGGCCGGGAATCCCTGACCGTAAAACCGACGGCGATGGTTGCGTCTATGACGAATATAACAGGTACGGTATTTAAAGACTATAATGGTAACGGGGTGCTGGACAACTCAGAAGCGAATCCCGGGAAAAGTTACCCGGTCGAACTGTATCGGGGAAACGGGACGGATGGGAGTGCCCTTAGGACGACAGCCACGGATGAAGCCACCGGCAGATATCAGATTGGTTTTCTGACTCCAGGCACGTACACGCTCAAGGTTCAGAAAGCGGACGACGAGTATTATCCGGCCAACAGTCATTTTGACCGCGAAGGGGTATATACCTTTACGGCGCTGGAAGGAACAAAGCCTGCTGTCACGGACATCAATCTTGGAATTATATCCGGCAGAACCCTGAAAACCAATTTTTCAGAAGTCAGGATCCTGGAAGGAAAGACAAGGCAGATCGTCCCGGACGTCACTCCGCGGCTGGAACCCGGCGAGACGATTCACTATGAATCCTCCAATCCGGATGTGGCGGACGTGGGTGAGGATGGAGTCATTCATTTTAAAACGGAAGGGGTAACCACGGTTACCGTAAGTGTTCCGCAGCTTACCGGATTGGTGAACATGGGATCGGAGCCATCTGTGTCCAAAGAGATCAAGGTAACCTGCCAGCTTGACGGCTGCCATCTGACGACATCCCTGTATTTTGCCACAAGCAGTTCGGCAGCTTTTGAGAACGGGATCGTTGAGTTGGATTATAACTATTCAGCCGGAACGAAGAATATGTATCTATACGGCTTATTCCACGACAGCGGCTACTGCAATGACGCTTCCCACGCGCAAAAAGGGATTCGGATGGAAATCACCGGCAATACCTGCCTGACAGGGCAGATTACGAGTCAGTATGATTATGAAAAATACAGCCAGTTCCGCATTGCCTCCACAGGTGCGGGGAATATCGCGTTAAAGATATTTGATAATCGCGGTCATGCGAACGGGGCGCAGCCGGTTACGCTGACGGTCCATATCAAGCCGAAGGTAAGCTTTCAGGCCAACGGCGGAACGGTTCCCCCCGGGGAAAGTTCCAGGTATGTGATCTGCCAGGAACCGTACGGCGAACTTCCGAAGCCCACCCGTACCGGTTACGAATTCACAGGCTGGTTTACGGAGCAGGACGCAGGGACGAAGATCACGGGGACCGACACCGTCGAATTAACCGAAAACCAAACGTTATATGCGCATTGGAAGACGATCGAATATGAAGTGGCCTATGAGGCCAATACGTCCGATCCTTCCGTAACCGGGATGCCGGACGAATCACAGAAAAAACTCCACGATGTGAACCTGAAGCTTACGCAGGCTCAGCCCGGGCGTACCGGCTATCGGTTCGGCGGATGGAATACCGAGGAGGACGGAAAAGGGACTTCCTACGCGGCGGGGGCATCCTATCAGGAGAACAAAGGAGTCATTCTCTACGCGTGCTGGATACCAAAGACGGATACAAAGTATACCGTGAATCATTATAAACAAAATGTGGATGGAGTGGGATACGGCCAGCCTGAAGTGGAAAATCTGGAAGGTACCACGGCAGAGCAGGTCACACCGGCAGTGAAAGATTATACCGGTTTCACGTCTCCTCCCCCCAGCCAGATCACGATCGCCGCGGATGGTTCGGCCGTGCTGGACTATGAATATACCAGGAACCAGTACCGTCTGACAGCAGCAGCCGGCGAGGGAATCAGGGAAACTGCCGGAAGCGCCCCTTCCGCTTATTATGAGACTGCCATGAAGGTAGAAGCGGTGGCGGATACCGGTTATCATTTCAAAGAATGGGTCAGCAGCGCACCATCCCTGCTGCCAGGAAGCGGGACGGCAGCCTATGAATTCCACATGCCTGCGGGGGAAGTGATTTTGACCGCCCAGGCGGAGGCTGATATTTATCAAATCATCTATGAACTGGGGAGTGGAACCGCAGGAGGAAATCCGCTGAGTTACACGGTGGAGACAGAGACATTTACATTGGAAGAACCGGTGCGGAAGGGATATCATTTTATCGGATGGACCGGAAGCAATGGGGAAGAGGCGCAGAAGAACGTGGCGATTGAAATAGGCAGTACAGGGGACAAAAATTACAGGGCCAACTGGGAAACGGCAGAATATGATATCCGCTATGAACTCGACGGCGGAAGCGCAGAGGGGAATCCGTACACTTACACAGTGGAGACAGAGACATTTGCACTGTTGAATCCGGTGAAGACGGGTTACACATTCCTGGGCTGGAGCCGGACGATTGACGGCGTACCTGAGAAGATCATGGAGATTCCGCAGGGAAGCACCGGGGAGATTACGTTTTTTGCACACTGGTCTGCGAATCCGGACACTCCATATACGGTAAACCATTATCTTGAGGATATAGATGGAAAATATGTCTTAAAAGAACGTGAGGATCTCAGAGGAACCACGAATACTACAGTCACACCGGCAGTCAGGGAATATACCGGCTTTACCGCGCCTCAACCCAGACAGATCGTGATAGCGGCGGATGGCTCAGCCGAACTGAACTATGAATACGACAGGAACCAATACCGCCTGACCCGGACGGCCGATATTGGGATCAGAGAAATTACGGGAAGCGATTCATCTGTTTATTATGATGCTGTCGTGACAATAGAAGCGGTTGCGGATACCGGCTATCATTTCAAGGAATGGGTCAGCAGCGTTCCTTTGCTGCTGCCGGGAAGCGAAATGGCAGCCTATGAATTTCACATGCCCGCTGGAGAATTAACCCTGACTGCCCAGGCAGAAGCTGACATCTATCAGATTACCTATGAGCTGGAAAATGGGACCGCAGAGGGAAATCCGCTGAATTATACGGTGGAGACAGAGACATTTTCATTGGAAGAACCGGTGCGGAAGGGATACCATTTTGTGGGATGGACCGGAAGTAATGGGGAAGAGCCAAAGAAGAACGTAACAGTCGAAAAAGGCAGTACAGGGGATAAGAATTATATGGCCAACTGGATGCCGGTCGAATATAGCATGCGCTATGAGCTTGACGGCGGAAGCGCAGAGGGGAATCCGCAGACCTATACAGTGGAGACCGGGACTTTTGCGCTGGTGAATCCGGTGAAGACGGGTTACACATTCCTGGGCTGGAGCCGGACGATTGACGGCGTACCTGAGAAGATCATGGAGATTCCCCAGGGAAGCACCGGGGAGATTACGTTTTTTGCACACTGGTCATCCAGTCAGGATACTGCATACACGGTAAACCACTATCTTCAGGACTTAGAGGGAAATTACGTCCTGAAAGACCGGGAGGATTTAGAAGGAACGACCAACGCTTCCGTTACGCCGGCAGTTAGGAATTATACCGGATTTACATCGCCGAAAGCGCAGAGCGCGGTCATAAAGGCCGACGGGAGCACGACGGTGGACTATCACTACACCAGGAACAGTTACCGGCTGACATTTGACGCAGCCGGCGGAGAAGGCGGGACAAGCATGGGAGTAAAATATGGTTCTAAGCTTCACGCACCCCAGGTGACAAGGGAAGGGTATAGCCTGGACAGTTGGGTTCCTGCGCCTGCGGATACCATGCCCGCCTCCGACACCGAATACCGTGCGGTCTGGGCATCCACTGTGATATACGATGCGAACGGAGGTCAAAAAGCCCCGGCCGGTCAGGTGATCTTGGAAGGCGGGAACCTCACGGGGGAACTTCCAGTCTATGAAGGCAGCCTGTTCCAGGGCTGGAATACCAGGGCGGATGGGAAAGGAAAAGCCTATCTGGCCGGCCAGGTCTATAACGGCCCCGGCGTAACCCTGTATGCACAGTGGAGCCGGAGCGGATACCGGATCACCGGGAAGGTGGAGAATGATGAATATCCGGTTACGGTTACCATAATGTCAGGCAGCCGCACAGTGGCGGTAACGCAGACCGATCAAAACGGCAGATATGAATTCCATAACATCAACCCGGGAACTTATAATATCGTGGCAGAACGGCCGGGACATAAGACCATGACGCTATTAAGCGTGATCACGGACAGCAATGTGGAACACCAGAATATCAGGATGCCCAGGGAGGAGGTCAGCAGCCTGCTTCAGGTCGATGAGAACTTACCCGAGATTATAGTGGGCGGACTGGATAAAGAAGCGCTGCGGCATGCAGTTCCTGGTTCCCATATGAAAATATGGCTGTCGGTCAGCGAAAATGAAATCAAAAAACAGGAGCTGCTGGAACAACTGGGCTCCAACGGGAAGATGAAATATGAGCCGGGCATGGCGCTTGATATTTCTCTGATCAGACAGAAGGACAAGCAGTCACTTGAGTTCCTGGACGAGTCAGGGAACCTGCTGACCATACTGATACCTCTGCCTGAGAACCTGCAGGGAAAAAGCGAATACGTGATCTATCGCAGTCACCAGGGCAGCATCGATCTGCTTACAGCAAAGCCGAATTCATACGGGGAATATATCGAGGTGAATGAGCAGAAAACAGAGCTTACCGTCTACGCCAGGAGATTTTCCATGTATGCGGTCGCTTATCTGACGGACGAGCACGTAACGCCTGAACCTCCGGGTCACGACAGCCAGCCGCAGAATACTGCGTCGGGAGATTCCCGTAACGATGCGGCGGATACAAAGGATGATTCCCCGATTGGATTCTGGCTTCTGTGCGAATGCGGGGCTTTGCTGGGGATGGCAGCATTTATCGCCTCTCAGATCCGTAAGCGGAAGAGGTATCATTGATAGATTTAGAATATTTAGAAAGTTCGCTTGTAAGATAGCCACATGAAAAATAGTAGCGCTCAATAAAACCTCGCTGACTATTTTTCATGCATCGCACGTAAGCGGCTAAAAGACAGCCGCTAAGTACTCATAACTATAAAAAATAGAGAACATCCAAGATATGGATACTCGTCCAAAATAGAGTTTGTACCTGTTATATTACCATTATCTTAAACACTTCACATAATTAACCCGCAATATGGGGCTGTCTGGAAATAGATAGTCCCAGAATGGGGCCGGTGTGACTCGCCTGAGTCACACCGGCCCCTGAAATATTTCCTCAAAAAGAAAAAAGATGGCTAACAACAACCATCTTTCTCTCCGTTCCATGTTATAATGGAACTATGCAAAAACAAGATTATTATAACAACTTTTTTGAAATGGGGCCACAGAAAATTAAATCCAGACAAGGGGGGGTTGCGCACTAAAATAGAAGCTGCAAAAAGGAGGAGACAATCCCATAGAGAATTCCTGCTTTAAAAAAGCCCGGATTCTATGGGATTGTCTCCTCACTGGCTGGCAGAGGTTTAAAATCGGTATTAACCTACACCCCCAAGAATGCTAAGTAGTGCGAGAGCACCTTTCTAAGGAATTATTAAAATGTTGTTTTATAATTATGAGTAGCGAGAAACGCTTGAATGATTAAACCTTCATTGGTCCATGCATAATCGCTATTGTAACTGACGGCATCATCCAGGCTCATGAGCAGATAATTTTCGTCTACAAATAGATTTTCATAATCTTTGGGAATGAGTTCAAAGTACCCGATAGCATCCATCCATTCCTTGTTCGTCAATGCATATTGCATTGCGAGTTTTGCACTGCGTCCCATCTGCTGATGACCATCCTTATAGTCCTGGATACCTTCAAACAGATCGTATGCGTCCATAAATTCGCCTTGCTCATTGTAATAATTTCCTAATTGGTATACAGATTCATAATAATTTTCCAGGCCATTCTTAAGTTTTCCCAGTCCGCCTCGTAGAGAAAAGAAGACTTCGTATGCCTCTTCGAATTTTTTATCCTTCATCAGCTGCATCGCGTGGCTATAGGTAGCCATGGACTCACTGTTTTTATAATCTGCAAGGGCAGTAAAACGCAAAGAGGCTTCTTCATTCCTTGTTTTCTACATATTTGGCAGCCTGGTGATATTGAAACTCCGGTATCAGCAGATACTTTGTTAAGACAGTACATGCGGCCAGGACAGCACAGGCAATCAGAAAACTGGCTAGCAGACGCCTCTTATTTTTTTGAGGCTTGGAATTTTGAATATCCCCGGAAAGAGAAGGTGTATTATTGCGGGCCGGAAATGTCTTTGGATCAGGGAGAAGCCGTTCCTCGCCTTCAAACAGAGTACCGTCGGAAAACTGTACCTTTGTTACCGTAAAAGTAAAATGAGTCAAACGCTGATCCGGCAGGAAGATTGGGGTTTGGATGCCAAATATTTGATCTTCCGGCACGCACAGATCTGAATACAGATACGTCAAAGAATGAATAGGACCTACCGATTCCGATATGTAACAATCGATTTTTATTAACAGCGAATGGATCGGGCGGGATTGAATATTTCGGAATTTACATTGCAGGATATTGCGCTGCGCGGCAGAATCAAAAAGCAGAGCCCATTTTTCAAGGGCTACCGGACAATGTTGTGTCCTCAATATATGTGGATTGACTCGAATTGTCTGGTATCTGGATTCCATAATAGAGTGTCCTTTCCTTTGGGATCGCTGACCGATTATGATAATGAGATGGGCCCCCCAATGAGACATCCATATTAAAGAGGCGGGAGGGGTTCCTCAGGTACTACATCAGGTTTCTTTGGCGGAACCGGCTGTTGAGGATGGTTTCCTCCGTTTTGGGCAACATAACGTGGAGGATTTTGAGCAGAAGCCATACTGCGCATAATATTCAGATTTTGTTGCAGCAGCTCTATGATTTCCGCAAAACCTAAAAACAAGAAACAGGAAATAACACCGGCAATGATACAAGACAATGTAGCAGCTAATTCCGATTGCGTTAACATAATAAACCCGGATAAACAGCCTAACCCAAGCGCGGTATAGCCAATAGCAGTCAATGCTAAAGCTTTATTGTTTTTCATAAAACATTCCCTCCGTTTGTCTGATATTGATAAAAACCAATATGATTTATTCATAATTATAGAACATTTGAACAAAATACTCAAGATTAAATTAAGGTACCTTTCGGACAATACACCTCTTTTTAGCGTCCAGCTGCCTCTTCATCCCTGTTGTTTATAAGCAGCCGCAGCCGGAACATCCCCGCTTCCGCTTTATAATCGAGCAGCCCGCCATACTTTTTCGCAAACGCCGAAATGCGAGTGTGCCCATTCCATGCCCGGCCTGCCGGCTGCATGCGTGAATCGCGTTTTCTAACGCATTGACAAAAACGGTGGAGAGTTCAGCGGCATCCACAGGCAGATCGGCCGGAATATAGCCTATCCGGTTGAGGACCAAGG
Source organism: Diplocloster hominis (assembly GCF_032380655.1). Classification (NCBI taxonomy): domain Bacteria; kingdom Bacillati; phylum Bacillota; class Clostridia; order Lachnospirales; family Lachnospiraceae; genus Diplocloster; species Diplocloster hominis. Next base: position 29,281 of record NZ_JAWDIY010000031.1, read on the forward strand.
AGGGGATCAGATAACCTATCGGGCTTCCTATGCTTATGAGAGTGCAGATCAGAGTGTGATAGGTTCGACGAGCTCAAGACAGCCAATCGGATATCGTTATGATACCCTTTGTTCCATCTCATCTTGCTCTTGGCGTATCCTTCTTAACCATGTGCGGCTGTCCTTATAATCAATGGAGGCCAGATATTCAAAGATATTGGAAGCAGTCCATTGGTGGAACGCATGATAGATACGCTTTCCGGTAATGTAGAACTCTTCATCCAGAGCGGGGTCCTGATAATCATCCGGAAGGGCCATTCTCATTAATGCTGCCTTATCCCATTTGTCTTCCGCAATTTTATCGTACATTTCTTTTTCTAACAGATCGGTATAGTGTTCTTTGTAATCTTCATTGTTGAAAATAAACCGGAAATAGCCCAGGCCCTCCTCGGTATCACCAATTTTCAGGTAATATAAACCCACCTGATAACAGCATTCCATATACATATCCATCCCGCCGTCAAGATCCTTCAGACTTTTCTTTAAGCCATCCAGCGATGCATAACATTCCTCATAGTTTTTTTCCTCAAATAGCTTCTTTGCAATATTGAATTTAGCCACATCCTGAAGCTGGGCACTGTCCTTATAATGATACACTTTCTTGTATTGATCAATCGCTTCCTGATATTTTCCCTGCTCCAGCAGCAGCCCAGCGTATTGGTAACTGCACTCGTTCATTCTGTCCGGTACATCCTTATAATCACTTAATTCGGAGTAAAGCCCATACGCTGTCTCATAGTCATGGCTCTCCATCGCGGCATTGGCCATGAGATATTTCGTGGCTGGTATGCGCTCTGCGGAATCCTTATAGTTTCCCAAATCCTGATAAATTTTCAGCGCTTCGCTGTAATTACCATGTTTCACATAGGAATTCGCCATGGTATAGTATACAGATGTTATTCTTTCTGAGACATCCTTATAACCTTCCAATTCCTTATAACAGGCCAACGCCGCGTCGTATTCACCATTTTCGGCCAGGAATCCGGCATATCCGTATTTGGCTTCCATGTTCAGCTTCCCGGAATCCTTGTAGTCTCCCAGACCTTCAAAGATACTCTGCGCATCCGCATAATTTCCCTGTTCCATATAACTGAGCGCCTTGTGATAACGGTAATTCGGATAGATCACTTTATGTGATAAAAGGCCTATACTAAACGCAAAGATCAATATGCAGCAGATAGCGGCAAGGCGGATCAGACGCTTCTTCCGCCTTTGCCTGCTTTCTAATTCAGCCTGTTGCTTTTTTTGCCGTTCCGCCTCTTTTTCTTCTTCCATGCGCTTTTGCTCAGCGTCAGCAATCTGCTTACATTCCTTTAGATAGGCAGGATCCCTCAGTTTAAAGATTACATCTTTGGGAAAGCCGCAGTTGATACAATGCGCGGCATCGCTGGTGTTGACAGTCCCGCAGGCGCAATACCAGAATTCCTCCCGGTCCGTCGGCAGATTCATACAGTTAAGGTCTTTAATTTTATGCACTTCCTGAATAAACGTTTCTTGGTACTCCCCAAGACTTGAAATAAACTCGGGAGCGGGCAGGGGAGTCAGGGGAGTGCTGCCGGTCCATGTACTGCCATCTTCAAAAGTGATTGATTCGATGGCCAATTGAAACCCGTCAGCAACGGTGTTCGGAATATAAACAGGCGACTGGCTTCCAAAATGCTCCTGTCCTGCCGCCTGTAGGTTGTCATAACGATAACCGATCGTAACCGGCGCTGCAAGATTGTCCGGTTCCAAAAAACTGATCCGGATATATAATGAATTTATCACACGAGACTGTATGTTCCGAAATTTAAATTGCAAAAGATGAAGCCTTCTATCCAGATCACATAAAAGAGCGCTCTTCTCCAAAATTACCGGACAATCTTTTTGCCACAGCGTTTCGGTAAAGATTCGAAGTGTTTGATATTTGGATGGCATAGTAAAAACAATCCCTCCTTAGCTCATATTGTTGAATAGAATACAAAAGTATAGTTGTTTACAGCGGCCGCAACGCGTTAAATTTCGGCTATGCGGCATAATTGTTGCCTCTATAATTTATTTTTACATTCATTATAAAGTTCCGTTGCCCCGTCAATATCTTTTAACGAATTAAATATCTTTTTAAGTGTGAACAAACATTCACTATAGTTTTCCTGATCAAAGAATTTTTGAGCCTTCTTAAAAATTGCGATTTTTTGGAGATCGGCGCTGTCTTTATAATTATAAATTTCTTTATATAGATCGACCGCCTCCTGATAATCTCCCTGATCCACCAGCACTCCGGCGTAATGATATTTGGCTTCCGTTATTCTTTCCGGAACATCCTTATAATCGCCTAATTCCGTATATAATTGGTATGCTGTCTTATAATCTTTGCTTTCCATATACGCACTAGCCATAAGATATTTTGTCTCGGGTATCCGTTTAGCGCAATCCTTATAATCCGTCAGATCCTGGTAGATCTTCAAAGCATCGCTGTATCTGCCATTTTCAACATATTCATTTGCCAACTGATAACGAACAAGATCGATCTCCTCCCCTACATCCATAGAATCGTTTAGTTCGTTATAATATGCCAGCGCACCATCGTAATCTTTGTTCTCCGCCAAGACTCCGGCATAGGCATATTTCGTTTCCAGCAGCTTTTTTGGGGAATCCTTGTAGTCGCCCAGGCTTTCAAATACCTGCAAAGCGTTGTCATAATTCCTGTTTTCCATGTAACTGACTGCTTTGTCATAGTGGTATTCCGGATAGAACACCTTTACGGAAAGCAGGCCGATACCAAAAAGCAGCACCAGGGAACAGCAGACGGCAGTGATGCGTAATAGCACCTTTTTCCGTTTCTTTTTGTTTTCAAGTTCTGCCTGGAGGTTTTTGAGCCTTTGTGCCTCCTGTTCTGCCTCCAGGAGTTTTTGCCTGGCATCTGTCTCCTGCTTGCGGGCTTTTAGAAAGTCCGGATCTCTCAGCTGAAAAATGGCCTCTTTTGGGAGGGAACAGTTGATACAATGGGTCTCGTCCTTTCCATTGACAGTCCCGCAGACGCAATACCAGAATTCCTTCCGATCCGTCGGCAGATTCATACAGTTAAGGTCTTTAATTTTATGCACTTCCTGAATAAACGTTTCTTGGTACTCCCCAAGACTTGTGAGATAGTCCGGAGCAGCCAGAGGACTAAGAGGAGAGGCGCCGGTCCATATGCTTCCATCCTGAAAGTGAACCGACTTGACCGTCAGTTGAAATTCATTGACTTCTTTCTTTATAACATAAATGGGAGACTGGATTCCGAACCGGTCATGGAAGGCGGCATGAATTTCGTGGTAGCGGTAATTGATCGGAACGGTCGAAACATCATGATCCGTTTTCGGAAATTCGATTTCAATATGTACGGACTCTATAACCTTAGATTGTAAGTTGCAGAACTTGAATTGTAAAAGATGAAGCTGTTTGACGGTATCATACAGAAACGCGCCTTTCTCCAGCAGTACGGGACAATCTTTCTGCCATAGCATGTCTGTAAAAATACGGTACGTTTTATACCTGGCTGCCATAATTTATAAAGCTCCCTTCTTTTTTGAATTTTAGAGAACATACGAGCGCTGCTTGGAAAATCCTTTACAAATATTCTATCACAATAGTCATTGTATAACCAGTTAATTTCGACAGGCTTTGAGCAGTCTCCGGTTCCCGGATTTTTCCGGCAGTTCCGCTTATGTGCAGTTGAAACCGGCAGCCCCTGTCCTTCCAATTGTGCCAATTTTACCCTTCATAAAAATTTCACATGAAATAACTTGTATTTTTACTTCACCTAAAGTACAATAAAAAAGGTTCGTGAAAAATTCAATCCTGGAGGATATGAACTTGAGAAAAAAATCGCACATATCACTGGCGAAATATATTGTAGAAGCAAATGGAACCAAAGAGCTTTCCAAACACAAGAAAGCCTTTTACCTCGGCAGTATCCTGCCGGACTGCAAACCTTCTTTTCTGACAAAAAAGCACGAATTTAACGGGACTTTTGAGGAAGTCCGGACCGAAATAAAAAGACTTACCATAAACTGTGACATCATGAAGCGCAATGCCCGGGTCTACTGGAGAGATCTCGGTCAGGTGATTCACTACATGGCGGACTACTTCACCTTTCCGCACAATGCTACCTATGAAGGAAACTTAAAAGAACACTGTATTTATGAAAAACATCTGAAACATGGATTAAGAGAATATATCAGAAGCGGAGAAGCAGCCAGGAACGCGGGCAGGATGGAAAAGTTCGAGACACCGGACGCGCTTTGCAGCTTCATCCAGAAAGCGCATAATGAGTACCTGGAATTCAAAAGATCGGTAGAAGAGGATTGCAGATATATCGTAGCACTTTGTCATCAGGTGGTGGAGGCAATTATCTATCTGCTCAACAAACAGATCGAGAAATTCCTCGCCATAGCTTAAGAAAAGACCGGGCGGTTTGGACTCTGTTGGAGTTTGAACCGCTCATTTTATTTCATAGGAATGTGCTCCTATGAAATAAAAAAACGCTCCGCGGGGATCGCACTGCGGCGGAAAGGAAGATGCCGCTTACGCGGCCCGCCGCAGGCGGGGAGTTTCGCAAGCGAAACTCTTTTTCACATATTTTTATTATACAACAAGGAGGAAACAGAAATATGCTAAAGATCGCACAATTTCAGAAAGTAAGCATTGATCAGTTTGAAAAGGATTGGAAGGACACATTCCTTGGGACACCGGATGAAGTGGTACGCAAAGTCTACGAAGAGATCCGTATGCCGTCCCGCGCCACGAAAGGTTCTGCGGGATATGATTTTTACAGTCCGCTGGAATTCACCCTGGAGCCGGGGAAAACGATCAAAATCCCTACGGGTATCCGGGTGAAGATGGAAGACGGCTGGGTGTTAAAACTCTATCCACGCAGCGGCCTGGGCTTCAAATTCCGGCTCCAGCTGAACAACACGGTTGGAATTATTGACAGCGATTATTTTTATTCCGATAATGAAGGACATATCATGGCTAAAATCACAAACGATTCCAAAGAAAACAAAGTCCTGCAGCTAAAGGCCGGTGACGGATTCATGCAGGGGATCTTTGTACAGTTTGGGATCACGGTAGACGACGAGGCGGATGCAGTCCGCAACGGAGGGTTTGGATCTACTTCGCGGTAGGGCAGTCCGGGAGCCGCAGCCGGACGCGATGCTGCCGGCGCCAGCCCCACAGCCCACAGCCAGTCTCAACCGGTCCGGCCTGCTCAGCCGCCCATCACCGCCCTGACTACTGATTGCTGAGTGAAAGGCGTCTGGTAAGTGGTACACAGGTGAATGATTGAATGTAAGTGTTTGCAATTGACAGAAGGGAGCTTATAGTATGATTCAGTTATACCGCGGAGAAGGAAAGGGAAAGACTACAGCAGCCGTGGGAGGCGCGGTACGCGCAGCCGGAGCGGGAATGCAGGTAGTGTTCGGCCAATTTATGAAGGGAAATGAAACAGCGGAACTGACAGAATTGAAGAAAATCCCTAATATCCATATAGTAAGAAGTGATGAAAACTTTGGCTTCTACTTCCAGATGACAGAAGAGCAAAAGAAACGGCTGACAGATATCCACAATCAGATCCTGGTAAAAATGAGACGGCTGGCAGAGCAGGGAAAATGCGATTTCCTGGTGATGGACGAACTCACCTATCCGATCAACTACAATCTGATCGAAAAAGAACCACTATACCAATTTTTAGAGTATAATAAGGACAAGATAGAAATAATCATAACAGGCAGAAATCCCGCCCCCCGTATTCTGGAGTTGGCAGACTATGACTCAGAGATCCTCTGCCATAAACATCCCTATGAGCGTGGAATAAAAGCCCGCCATGGTATAGAATACTGACCTATGCATTCCTGCCAGGCAGCCTCCCCGGTGCGGGCCATCCTCCGCCAAACCATTCACTCCCCCAAAAAAAGTAGGTGCCCAAAACGGAACATATCACAAAGCGAAAAATGATCGATTTTTTCTATGAAGTAAAAAAATACGCGTCGATGGCAGCCATAGGAATCGCGCTGGTCATCGGTGTGCTCCTGGTATCGGGAATCTATTCCGGCACCGTGGTATTCTGCGGCTGTATGGCCGGTGCGCTTTTGTTCCTGTATGGACTCGCCCGGCTGATCCGCAGCAGGCGCTATTTGAAGAAATACTGTTCGCTTGGGGAGGAAGCAGTGGATTATATGGTGATGCTGCAGGGAGCGTATCGGAAGAAGCTGGTAAACAGCATTGTGATCTGCTCGGTGCTGATTATGAGTTCGATCTGGTCGTTTATCTATATGCTCCGGGTGACCAGGATGGACGCGGGGGAAGTCCTGGCATTTTCAAACATGTGGATCGCGGCGGTCGGCGTTTATATGGCGGTGAAAGATGCGGTCTGTGTTTATTTCTGCAACTGGCTGGTGGATAAGGAATACAGCAGGTCCCTGAAGCGTTACCTGACCAGGCTGTTGTTGTTTATGGTTTTTTACTGGACTGTGGTTGTCGTTGTATTTTCCTTTATGGAAAGCCGGGTGGCCAGGTGGAATACCTGGATGCTGGCGATTCTGATATTCAGCATGGGATTTGCCCTGAAGTGGCTGATGAATGTGGATTCCTGGTGGATACAGCCATTTATCAATATGATCCCTATGGTAAATCACCGGCCTCTGACGGTGGACTATGAGGAGGAGACCGGGGTTTACTCCATTACGATGTCCGGGGACGCGGATTTCAAAATTCTGCAGATTACAGATATTCATCTGGGAGGAAGCTTCTTTTCGGCCAGGAAGGATGAGAAGGCGCTGGAAGCGGTGTTTGAACTGATCCGCAGCGCTTTGCCGGATCTGGTGATCGTTACCGGAGATTTCGTGTTCCCGCTGGGGATTCAATCCTTATCGTTTAATAACCATGCACCGATGATGCAGTTCGCTTCTTTTATGAGGAATATCGGGATTCCCTGGGCGTTTACGTATGGGAATCACGATACGGAGTTTGTGGCTTCCCATACCGCGGAGGAAATGAGAAGGATGTTTGAGGTGTTTTCGTATAAGAATACGAAGAACCTGTTATACAGCAGCGTCCAGCCGGGAATCAGCGGGAGAAGCAATCAGATGATAAAGATTCTGAATCCGGATGGTTCCCTGAACCAGGCCTTGTTCTTGCTGGACTCGAATTCTTATACCGGGAGAGGATGGAGCCGGTATGATTATATCCATGAGGATCAGGTGATCTGGTACGAGGAGATGATCCGGGAATTGTCCGCAGAAGAGGGACGACAGATCAGCTCCCTGCTGTTTTTTCATATACCGCTGCCGGAATTCCGGGAAGCTTATGAGAAATATAAAGCGGGCGACCCTGAGGTGGTCTGTTACTACGGTGAAGTGGGGGAAAAGAACGGGGCGATCAGCTGCCCGGATCACCAGAGCAGGCTGTTTGATGCAGTGACGGCTCTTGGCAGTACGAAGGGGATCTTTGTGGGACACGATCACTATAACAATATATCTCTGGAGTATAAAAAGGTCAGGCTGACCTTCGGAATGTCCATTGACTATCTGGCGATGCCCGGGATTTCCAAACGGACCGAGCAAAGAGGTGCGACGCTGATCACGCTTCATCCGGATTCGGGGATTGATATCCGGCCGATACGGTTAACTGAGGTTCCGGAAACAGATGAGAAGTAAAATGAGATATATAGTAAATCAGATATATGGGATAAGAAAGTCCGCTGTTAAGTTTAAAAAAATGATACCGCGCATGATTGGATAACAGATTGTATAGCAGGTGTTGTTGACTGGGTAACCGGTTAATGCTATACTTTATCGTGTATTTACAATCCAATATGAAAAGGTGCCCCCGCACAGCCGGTGCAGGGGATAATAGGGAAACAGGTGAAAAACCTGTGCGGTCCCGCCGCTGTAAGGCTTATGCGGATCAGCTGACAGATACCACTGTATGGAACCAATTCGGGATTCTGTATGGGAAGGAATACGATCTGCGCAAAAAAAGCCGAGCCAGAAAACCTGCCTTTTGATAGGACTTACGCAAGCTGTCACGGAGTATGACAGGGTGTGGGAAATGGATCCTCTCAGGGATGTTTTTTCATACGCTTTTTTATGTGTAAGCCGCATAAAAGAGCGTTTTTTCGTTCATTAGGATCGTTTGTCCTATTGAATAACCCCCATCCGGGGGTGGCGGAGAAGGAAGCTGCGAACTCTTTTCGGCAGAAAGTGATTGTTGGAGGAACGAATGAAAAAAGGAATACTGGTAGTGAGCTTTGGGACAACTTACCGGGATACCCGGGAAAAGACGATCGGAGCCATCGAAGAAAAAATACGGGTCTCATTTCCGGAGTATCGGATCTACCGCGCTTTTACAAGCAAGATCGTCCGCAGCAGGATCGAAGAAGCGGAAGGTATCCGGGTTTTGGATGTGGAGAGCGCGCTTAAGCAGATGCTGGCGGATGGCATAGAGGCGGCGGTGGTACAGCCCACCCACATAATCGACGGAATCGAGAACGAACTGATGAAAGAGGAAGCTAAGAAGTACAGGGAATGCTTCCGGTATCTCGGGATAGGAGAACCTCTGCTGAAAAGTGAAGGGGATTATGAGATCGTAGCGGACATATTGGAGCAGGAAAGACCGGAGAAGGGACAGGCAGTTGTATTTATGGGACATGGCAGCGAGCATCTGGCAAATTGCTCTTACCGGCGTCTGCAAAAAGTACTGCACGGCAGAGGCCGTGAGGACTACTACATATCGACCGTGGAAGGAAAGCCGGATATCCATGAGACCCTGGGGCAGGTGCGCAGCGGCGGCTACGAATCCGTCTCGCTGGTCCCTTTTATGATCGTAGCCGGCGACCATGCGAAAAATGATATGGCCGGTGAGGAAGACTCCTGGTGCCAGCTCTTTCGGGCGCGGGGATACCAGGTTCAATGCAGGTTAAAAGGCCTGGGGGAAAATCCGGCGATACAGGAGCTGTTTATCTCCCATCTTCGCCGGGCTTTGCCACAATAAGAGACAGATAACCCGCGGAATCCGGAATATCCTTAAGGGCAGGGTAGATTCTTTCTGTCGGCAGGCCGCAGTTTTCCACCATGGATGCGGTAAGGCTTCGATTTTTTAACTGGTCCCGCACCTGTGCCAGCTGTTTTCCGGATTTCATCAGAACCTTAGTGCCGGGAAAATCAAGCACATGCTCCATGGGATAGGCTCCGGGGATGATGACCAGGGGCTGTGCCCTTTCCACCAGACCGATGTTTAAAGCGGCGGCCGCGGCGCAGAACGAGGGAATCCCGCTTATGATTTCTGTCGGATAGCCGTGGGAGGAAGCGAGCTTTTTCAGATACAGATAGGTGGAGTAGATCACCGGGTCTCCCAGGGTGAGAAAACACACGGATTCTCCTTTGGACAATATCTCCTCGATCTGTGTGCAGCCGGCTTCGTGGCTGGCCTGAAGCCGGGATTCATCTTTGGTCATGGGCATCCGTATGTACAGACAGGGCTTGTTTTTAATCGCAGGAACTGCCTGGACGGCGATCTGATAGGCGGCGCAGCTTTCTTTGTCCACGCCGGGGATCGCGAGCCACGCAGTATCCGTAAGAATCCGGACGGCTTTTAGAGTCAGCAGTTCCGGATCTCCGGGACCGACGCCTACGCCGTATAAAGTACCATTCATGGATTATTCTCCTTTCCTATGGCGGCAGAGGAATCCAAAAGGATATCGGCCACAAATTATCTGCATTGTATCATGGGTTGGAAAGATTGAAAAGTAAAATTTTCGGGTGATCAAAATGCTGGAAGAATACAGATATAAGGATAAAAAGAAATTAAGATGCGGTTACACCACCGGGTCCTGCGCGGCCGCAGCGGCCAAGGCGGCCGCCCAAATGCTGCTTGGCGGGAACCGGATCGAAGCTGTGGAGCTCGCGACGCCGGGAGGCGTGCTACTGCGGCTGCCGCTGTATGGTGTCCGGCTGCAGAACGGTGCGGTAACCTGCGGGGTGAAAAAAGACGCGGGAGACGATGCCGATGTCACGGACGGAATTATGATCTATGCCACTGTACGTAAAACAGAGCAGGAAATCCGTCTGGACGCGGGAGAAGGCATCGGCCGGGTGACACGGGAGGGACTTCAGCAAAAGCCGGGACAGCCGGCGATTAACCAGGGCCCGCAAAATATGATCCGGCAGGCGGTGGAAGAGATCGCGGACCGGTATGGTTATGAAGGGGGTTTTGATATCATTTTGTCCGCGCCGGAAGGAAAGCAGATCGCGGAAAAAACCTTTAATTCCAGACTGGGAATCGAGGGCGGTATCTCTATCCTGGGTTCTACCGGGATTGTGGAGCCGATGAGTGAGGCAGCGCTGGTGGAGACGATCCGTTTAGAGCTCCAGGTGAAGGCAGCGGCCGGTATCCGGGAAGTGATGGTGGCTCCAGGAAATTACGGAAGGGATTTTGCTTCGGAACAGCTGGGGATTGATCTGGATAACTGTGTGAAATGCAGTAATTTTATAGGGGACACCCTGGATCTGGCGTGTCAGATGGAGTTTCACAGCCTGCTTCTCATCGGGCATATCGGAAAACTGGTGAAGATCGGAGCCGGGGTTATGAACACACATTCCCGTTTCGCAGATGCCAGAATGGAGACCTTGTCCGCCTGTCTGCTGCAGGCGGGGGGAGACGCGCAGCTGGGAAGACGGATTCTGGACTGCGCGGCCACAGACGAGGCGCTTAAGATCCTTAAGACAGCGGGAATGACAGAAGCGGTGATGAACGTATTGGTAAATAAGATCGAGGCTCATCTGAACCACCGGACGGGCCGGGAGTTGGAAACAGGCGTGATCCTGTTTTCTAACAAGTATGGATTATTGGGACAAACGCAAAACGCGGACCGTTTGCTTAAGCGGTTTCGCGATGGAGCCGCAGAACAGGAGAGCAGGTGAAAGTATGGTAAATATTGTGGGAGCAGGTCCCGGCGCAGAGGATCTGATCACGGTGCGGGGGCGGGAACTGCTCCGTACGGCGGATATCATTATCTACGCCGGGTCTTTGGTTAATCCGAAGCTTCTTGAGGAGGCGAATGCCGGCTGCCGGATCTATAACAGTGCTTATATGACACTGGACGAGGTGGTGCAGGTGATGGTCGATGGGGACCGGGCCGGGTACAGCGTGGTGCGCCTGCACACCGGAGACCCGTCCTTATATGGAGCCATCCGGGAACAGATGGACAGGCTGAAAGAAGCGGGAATTCCCTGTCAGGTATGCCCTGGAGTCAGCAGCTTTTGTGCGGCAGCAGCGGCTTTACAGGCAGAATATACACTTCCAGCGGTTTCCCAGTCGGTGATCATCACCAGAATGGAAGGGAGGACGCCGGTGCCGGAGTTGGAACAGCTGCATCTTCTGGCGGGACATGGCTGCACCATGGTGATATTTTTGAGTGTGGGCATGGCGGAAAAAGTACAGCAGGAATTGCTGCGGGGCGCTTATTCAGGGGATACGCCCTGCGCGATCGTGTATAAAGCCAGCTGGAAAGAGGAACAGATCGTCCGGGGAATGTTAAAAGATCTGCCGCAGATGGCCATCACCCATGGAATCCGGAAAACCGCGCTGATCGTGGTAGGAGAATGCCTGGGGGATGATTATGAACTGTCGAAGCTGTATGATGCGTCCTTTACCACAGAGTTCCGAAAGGGGACAGAGGCATGAAGCGGGGGGCCATCCTGTCATTTACGGAAATAGGCACCGGACGGAATCTGTGGCTGGGTGAAAAGCTCCGCGGGCAATACCCTGATATGACGATAGAGAACTATGCGGTCAGCCGGTTCGCATCGGGAGAATGCAGGCCGTTTACAAGTGTTGCAAAGCTGATGCGTGAGCTCTTCCCCAGTATGGACGGGATTCTGTTCATCGGAGCTATGGGTATTGCCGTGCGGAGCATTGCGCCGCTGATCGCGGGCAAAGACCGGGATCCGGCGGTGCTGGTGATGGATGAGCTGGGGAGATATTGTGTCAGCGTTTTATCCGGACATCTGGGAGGCGCCAACGAATGGTGCCTGGAAGTTGCCGAATGCGCCGGAGCCCAACCGGTGATTACCACGGCTACGGACTGCGAACAATGTTTTGCGGTAGATGTCTTCGCGGCAAAGAATTTTCTTAAGGTTAGCGAGATCGGTAAAATTAAGGAAATCTCCGGCCGTATCCTGGAAGGGAAAAAGGTGGGAGTGGCAGCGGAAGCGGAGATCTTAGGGCCGGTCCCGGACGGCTTACAGTATTCTCCCATATCTTCGCGGGAAGGGGCCGTGAGGTCAGAGAAGCGGGATCATTTAGTCAGCACAGGGGTGCCGGAGGAGGTAGGTTTCTATATCGGTTATGACAAAACGGCACAGCCGTTTCAGACTACTGTGCACCTGATCCCCCGGGATCTGTTCGTGGGGATGGGATGCAGAAAGGGCACACCGCTCCCCCGGCTGGCCGGTTTCTTAGACCGTGCTTTCAGGGAGCGGGGGATGGCATCTGAACGAATCCGGGCGATTTACTCCATTGACCGGAAAAGGGAGGAAGAGGGCCTGGTACAGCTGGCGCGCAGACTCGGGGTCCCGTTTGTGACATTCTCAGAGGACGAGCTTCGGAAGGCAGAAGGAGAATATCAGGGCTCCGCCTTCGTGGAACACACAGTCGGAGTGGATAATGTCTGCGAGAGAAGTGCGGTGCTTGGAAGTGAGGGCGGTGTATTATTGATTCCCAAACAGGCGGAAAACGGTATGACACTGGCCGTTGCGCAGAAGCCATATCGGCTCCGCTGGTCATGACCGAGGGAAGAGTTCTGACATCCCTGATATTCACAGCCAGATGGGATGGGACTGGCACCTTTCGGCAGTAGAGCCAAATATTCCGGTAACTGCGTAGAGAAAGGGGCCTGTCCCAGGATGCCGGTCTATACGAAGAAAAAACGCCTGTTTCCCCGTATATAGGATTAATCCACGTCAATATCCGGGGACAGGCCCCTTTCTCTACGCAGTTACCGGAATATTTGGCTCTACAGCCGAAAGGTGCCAGTCCCCTCACCATATAATTACGTGAAGACCAGAGGAAGGATCATTAAATAAGTGAATGATAGAAGGAGCAGATAACATGCTGAGAGTGATCGGTTTTGGCCCCGGAGGCTATGAATATATGACGATTGAGGCAAAGGAGGCTATGGAAGCCAGCGATCTGATTGTGGGCTACACGGTCTATGCGGATTTGGTCCGGGAATATTTTCCGGGGAAAGAATATTATACCACACCTATGAAACAGGAAACCGAGCGGTGCCGGTATGCGCTTACGAAAGCCCGTGAGGGCAGGGAGGTGGCGGTGGTATGCAGCGGCGACAGCGGTGTGTATGGGATGGCGAGCCTGCTCTGTGAACTGGCCGGAGAGGAACCGGGGACCACACTTAAGTTTATAGCCGGAGTGACGGCGGCCTGCAGCGGCGGCGCGGTACTGGGAGCCCCATTATCCCACGACTTCGCGGTGATCAGCTTAAGTGATCTGCTGACCCCCATGGAACGGATCAGGCAGCGCATCGCGCTGTGCGCCCAGGCGGATATGGTTTTGTGTATTTACAATCCGTCCAGCCGCAAACGGAAAGATTATCTGAAGGAAGCCTGTGATATTATCCTTCAGTATCAGGCGCCGGATACGGTCTGCGGTTATGTGAAGCAGATCGGCAGGGAAGGAGAAGAGGCTGTGATCTGTACCCTCAGGGAAATGCGGGAAACCCAGGTGGACATGTTTACCACTGTATACATAGGCAGCAGCCAGACGAAGAAAATCGGGAATTGGATGGTGACTCCACGTGGATACCATTATGCATCGGTATAAGGTTATTCTGTTCGGCGGTACGTCGGAGGGCCGGGAGCTGAGCGAATATCTAAGCGCGCAGGGGATTCCGTCCCTGGTCTGTGTGGCCACGTCCTACGGCGAAGAATTGATCCGGGAAGTTCCGGGGATGCTGGATGTCCGTACGGGACGGCTGGGCCTGGAAGAGATGAGCAGGCTTTTTATGCAGGAACAGCCGGAGGTAGTGGTGGATGCCACCCATCCCTATGCCAGCGCTGTTACGCAGAATATCCGCAAAGCCTGTGGGATGGCGGATATATCATACAGAAGGCTGCTTCGTCCCACACAGGCGGGAGACATTGCTAAAAATGCAGCGGATGGGAAGAATGAGGCAGCTATAAAAGAAAGAGCGGATGGAAAACGTGAAGCAGATCGTATAAATAAAGCGGATACAATAAGCGGAGCGGATATTATAAATAAAATAAATCGAATAAGTGAAGTGGGCAGTATAAATAAAACAGATCGTATAAATGAATCAGACAGGATAAGTAAAGCAGACAGAGTGCACGCAGAGCATATAATCCATGCGGCAGACATAGATACAGCCGCAAAGATACTTGCCGATACCGAAGGGAATATCCTGGTGACTACCGGAAGCAAAGAGTTAAAACCGCTGTGCACCATTCCTCATTATGAAGAACGGCTTTTTGTGCGGGTGCTTCCTGTGCCGGATATACTGGAAGCCTGTCATGACCGCGGCATCAAAGGGAGACATCTGATCGCGATGCAGGGTCCTTTTTCCGAAGAGCTCAACTTAGCCCTGATCCGGGAATTCGACATCCGCTGGCTGCTGACGAAAGAATCAGGCAGGCAGGGAGGTTTTCAGGAAAAGATAAACGCAGCCAGAAAAGCGGATATCCGTGTCCTGCTGATCGACAGGCCGGTGCAGGAGAGCGGTTATTCCCTGGAAGAGATGAAAATACAGATAGGAGAATTGGTTGGATGAGGAAAGAGATCGCTTTGGTGGGATGCGGAATGGGCACGCCCGATACCCTGACCGTTGAGGGAAAATGCCGGATCACACAGGCCGAGGTGCTGATCGGGCCTGAGCGGCTGGTCAGACCCTATGCGGACAGCAAAAAAGAGATATGGGTACAGTACCAGGCGGAACAGATCCGGGAGATCATTGATCAGTCCCCCAGGCAGCGGTTTGCCGTCCTCCTGTCCGGCGACACGGGATTCTACAGCAATACACGGAATCTGGAAAAAGCGCTGGAAGGCTATCACACAGCAGTGATACCAGGTATTTCCTCCCTCGCTTATTTTTCCGCGAAGATCGGTATTCCGTGGGAGGATGCCTACATCCTAAGCCTGCATGGCAGAAAGCAAAGTCTGGCTACAGCCGTACGAAAGCACAGCAAGGTCTTTGTACTGACCGGGGAAGATGCGGCAGAACATTTGCAAGGCCTCGCAGAAGCTGGTTTCGGCAGCTGCGGCTTATGGATCGGGGAGAACCTGTCCTACCCGGAAGAGCGGATATCTTCCGGCCGGGTACAGGATTTTCTGGATAAGGAATTTGAGCCGCTGTGCGTTTTCATGATCCTGCCGGAAGATGAGAAGGGGAATAGAATCAGAGAAGGCAAAACCTGTGTGGGCATTCCCGAAGAAGCGTTCATCCGGGGAAACGTGCCGATGACCAAGCCGGAGATCCGGGCGGTGGTCATGAGCAAACTGGCGCTTAAGGAAACCGATATCGTATACGATATCGGGGCCGGAACCGGCTCTGTGTCGGTAGAGATGGCCATGGCTGCGGACCGGGGCAAAGTCTATGCGATTGAGTGTAAGCCGGAAGCAGTGGAACTGATCAAAAAAAACGCAGATCATTTTGGCCTGCGGAATCTGGAGATTGTGGACGGCATGGCTCCGGAGGCATTGGAAGGCCTGCCGGTGCCGGACGCTGCTTTCATCGGGGGCAGCAAAGGCAGACTTTCCATGATACTTGCAAGTCTGTTCCGGCAGAACCCACAGATGCAGGTAGTGATGGATGCCATCGCTTTAGAAACGGTAACGGAGGTTCTTACGATATGCACACAGATGCAGCTACGGATGGATATGGTACAGGTGCAGGTGAACAAAACCCGCGTGGCGGGCAACTATCACATGATGACAGGGCAGAATCCGGTGTTCATTATCACAGTGAGAAAATTCCCGGAACTTTAGAAGGGGAAGAGCGGGTGCCCAGAATACTGATCGCCGGAACCGGAAGCGGAGCCGGCAAAACCTCTATCACCTGCGGGATTCTGAACAGCCTGATCCGGCGGGGGCATTCGGCTGCGGCTTTTAAGTGCGGGCCGGATTATATTGATACCATGTTCCACAGCCGGGTGCTGGGCGTGAGTACGGGTAATCTGGACAGTTTTTTTACGGACCGGGATAAGTTGCTGTATTTAATCTGGAAAAATGGCAGAGAGAAAGAGATCAGTATCGTGGAAGGGGTTATGGGATATTATGACGGGATCGGGTTCACAGATCAGGGCAGCAGCCGTGATATTGCAAAGCTGACCGATACCCCCGTCGTTCTTCTGGTGAATTGCCAGGGGATGGGGTGCTCCGTGCTGGCAGTGCTGAAGGGATTTCTGGAATTCCGGAAACCGTCTATGATCCGGGGAGTTATTTTCAATAGGATGCCGGAAAGTCTGTATCCGGAAGCTAAGAAGCAGGCGGAGGAAATGGGACTTAGCGTATTTGGCTATGTACCCCGGCAGAAACAGGAACTTCTCTTCCAGAGCCGGCATCTGGGACTGGTTACAGCCAGGGAGATAGAGAACTTTAAGGAGATCGTAGACCGGTTTTCGGATCAATTGGAACAGACTGTTGATCTTGACGGTCTGCTGACATTGGCGAAGTCTGCTCCTCCGATCGGCAGTAAGGCGGTATCCGTGCGAAACGGCAGGATAGAATGCGGGGAACGGATCGCAGAGCCACTAAGGATCGCTGTGGCAAAGGATGAAGCTTTCTGCTTCCTGTACAGGGACAATATGGACTATCTGCAGGAGCATGGCTGCGAGATCGTATACTTCAGCCCGCTTAAGGATTCCGGCCCCGGGGAGGATATCGATGGACTGATATTGAGCGGCGGCTATCCGGAGCTCTATGCGGAAAAACTGGCATCCAATGAACCGATGCGCCGCCAGATCAGGAGGCAGATAGAAAATGGCCTGCCCTGTATTGCGGAGTGCGGCGGTTTCCTATATCTGCATGAGGAGCTGGAGGGAGCGGACGGCATATATCATCCCATGGCGGGAGTGCTAAAAGGACGCTGCTATAAGACGGAACATCTGCAGCGGTTCGGGTATCTGGAACTTAAGCCGGAAGCAGACTGCCTGTTGGGGGAAACGGGGGATACCATCAGAGCCCACAGTTTCCATTACTGGGACAGTGAACACAAGGGCAGCGCGTTTCTGGCGGTGAAGCCGGGCAGCGGCAGACAGTGGCAGGAAGGAATCTCTTCAGATACAATGTATGCAGGTTTTCCGCATCTGTATTTCTATGGAAATGAGAAGGCCGCGGATCGTTTTATTGCGAAGGCCAGGGAGTATCATAGAGAAAGAGCGCAGAGGCATGGGGAACCGCGGGGGAGCAAAAGGAGCATACGCTAGAAAGAAGGATTGGAATGGAGAATATACCGGAGTTTACACGGGAGCAGTATACCGCATATCTGGCAGGACAGATGCCCTGCGGAATCGATGAGGCGGCAGCAGGACGGGCGGCAGACCGATGGGACAGTATAGCCAAACCGCTGAAAGGGTTGGGAAGGCTGGAAGAGCTGGTGATACAGATCGCGGGTATTACCGGGGATGAAAATGTGCGGATCGGAAAGCGTGCGGTCATCGTTATGTGCGCGGATAACGGGATTGTGGAAGAGGGGGTTACACAGACGGATTCTGAAGTGACCGCTGTCGTGTCATTAAATATAGCCAAAGGAACCGCAAGCATCAACCGGATGTCGGACAGGGCCGGGATCGATGTGATTCCGGTCGATATAGGGATCGCCCGGGGGATCACGCATCCAAATCTGCGGGCAATGAAAGTTGCGGATGGTACCAGAAACTTTCTGAAAGGTCCGGCCATGTCTGAAGAGGAAGTCTGCCGTGCCGTAGACACCGGGATACGTCTGGTCCGGGAATGCCGGGAGCAGGGATATGAACTGCTGGCAACCGGAGAGATGGGCATCGGAAATACGACAACCAGCAGCGCGCTGATTGCCGCTTATCTGGGACTTTCCGCCAAAGATACCGTGGGAAGAGGCGCAGGCCTCGATGATGAAGGACTTGCCAGAAAACGCGGGGTCATCGCACGGGCTCTGGAAACCTATCCGGTGGACCGTATGAGTCCATTGGAGATCCTTCAGACCCTGGGAGGGCTGGATCTGGCCGGTATGGCCGGTATCTTTATCGGTGGCGCCGTTTACCGGATTCCGGTGATCGTGGATGGATTAATCTCCGCTGCCGCCGCGCTGGCGGCTGTCCGCATCTGCCCGCAGGTGAGGCCGTTCCTGCTGGCTTCCCATCTGAGCCGTGAACCGGCGGCAGAACCGGTGATGAGGGAACTGGGGCTTTCTCCCGTCATAGACGGTCATCTGGCCCTGGGAGAGGGGACCGGAGCGGTGCTGCTGGTGCCGATGCTTGATATGGCGCTGGAAGTCTACCGGGAAAATGACAGTTTTTCCGAAATCGGGATAGAGGCATACCAGGAGTATGAGGACAGCGGGAAAAACGGAAATGAAAACACGAAGGTAACTATTGATATATCCAAAAAAGAATGCATAGGAGATATTAGATGAGATGCCTGGTGACCGGCGGAAGCGCCAGCGGGAAATCGGAATATGCGGAAAACCTGGCCGTAGAGCTCTCAAGAGGCGTATCCCTCTATTACCTGGCAACCATGGAACCCTATGGCGAGGAGGCAGGAAAGAGGATACGACGTCATCGCAGGCTTCGGGAGGCAAAGGGATTTCAGACGATCGAGTGTTACCGGAATATTCATCAGGCGTTTGCACTGCATCCAGACGCAGCAGGGATGGACAGAGCCGTTGCGGATGCCGCGGGCGGCTGCATTTCCCCGACAGTCCTTTTGGAATGCCTTTCGAATCTGCTGGCAAATGAGATGTATGGGGAACAATCGCTTAAGGAAGAGCCAAAGGCGCTGGCAGAACGCATCTTCCGCCAGATAAAGGATCTGGGCCGGCGGTGCCGTCACCTGGTCATCGTCACCAATGAGATATTTTCCGACGGCCATATCTATCCGCCGGAAACGGAGGGGTATATAGAGAGTCTCGGCTTTCTGAATACCATGCTGGGAGCCTGGATGGATCAGGTATATGAGGTCGTCTATTCGATTCCGGTTCTGCTGAAAACCACATCGGCAGTGCCCGCAGGGAAAGGGGAAGAACGATGACAATCCTGAAATCATGTATCATCGCCTTTGGGATGTACAGCAAAATTCCGATGCCGGGTGTTGAGTGGTCTGAAAAAAATATGCGTTACAGTATCTGCTTTTTCCCATTGGTCGGCGTGGTGCTGGGGCTGCTTATATTCGGTTTTTACTCCATCTGCCGTCTGGCCGGTTTCAGCCAGGCGTTCCTGGGAGCCGGGGTTCTGACTTTGTCAGTCCTCGTTACCGGAGGCATTCATCTGGACGGATATATGGATACGATGGACGCGCTGCATTCCTATCAGCCGAAGGAGAGGAAGTTAGAGATTCTGAAAGATTCCCATATCGGCGCGTTTGCGGTGTTAATGCTCATCCCATATGTCCTTTTGACCTATGGGGCTTTGACGGAGCTTAAGGATCAGACGGCCTGGGTTTTGTACGGATGCAGCTTTGTCTGGTCCAGGACACTGAGCGGCCTTTCGGTCGTATGGTTTCGGGGAGCCAGGAAAGAAGGGCTGCTCTACGCATTTTCCTCAACCGCTCATAAAAGGACGGTACGGCTGGTCCTGCTGCTTGTGCTGGCGGTTACGGCGGCTGTGATGGCGGCTGTGCAGCGGGTGCTGGGGATCGGGATGTGCGCGGCCGGCGGTTTGTGTTTTATCTACTACCGCTATAAGGCTTACAAAGAGTTCGGCGGGGTGACCGGTGATCTGGCCGGCTGGTTCCTGGCATGCGCGGAGCTTTGTATGCTGCTGGTTCTGGTGGTGTTGCAGCGTTTCCTATAGAAGAACAGGAGGATGCCGAATGCATTTATATATTGGAGGAAAGGCACAGGGAAAACGGGCCTATGTGGAAATGGCGGAAGGAAGCGGGGCGGATATCATTTCCGATTATCAGGAAGTGATCCGGCGGCAGCTTCAACAGCAGCAGGATCCCATCAGGTGCCTTAAGGATCTGCTGTCAGAAAAACCGGATGTGGTGATCATCTGTGATGAAGTGGGATATGGAGTGGTACCCGTAGAAAAAGAAGAAAGAGAGTTCCGGGAAGCGGTGGGACGGACCATGTGTGAAGCGGCGCAGGCGGCGCAGACGGTGGTTCGGATCGTATGCGGAATCGGACAGAAGATAAAATGAAGATCACAATGATCCGGCATGGGATGACAAAGGGCAATGAAGAAAAGCGGTATATAGGAACCACGGATGAGGATCTGAGCCCATCAGGAGTGCGCGCGCTGCTGGAGGCAAAAGAAGCGGGGCTCTACCCAAAAGCGGACCTGCTGTATCTAAGTCCCATGAAGCGCTGTGTACAGACGGCAGGCCTGCTCTATCCGGGAATGGAATTCTGCCGGGTCAGCTCATGGAAGGAATGCAGCTTCGGCCTGTTCGAAGGAAAGAATTATCTGGAATTAAGCGGGTGCAGAGAGTACCAGGAATGGATAGACAGCGGCGGTACGCTTCCGTTTCCGGAAGGGGAGGACAGGGCGCACTTTAAGGAGAGATGTGTCGGAGGATTTCTTCATGTAATGAACCAGGCAGCAGCCAAATGGAATCATGAGCTGCAGCAGGTGCAGAAGAATTTGGTCATGATCGTACATGGAGGTACCATCATGGCGGTCATGGAAGCTCTGGGGGAACCAAAAGGTGATTATTTCGATTATCAATGCGCCAACGGCGGCGGGTTTGAATGCGTTTTGATTACAAACGGCGATGTTAAGACAGAGGGCCGCGGTGGATTCGATGATGCTGTGCAGACAGAGCGCGGCTGTGGATGGCGGCTTAAGATTGTGAGGAGATTATGATTAGTCTGGTGACGGGATTTATACTGGATCTGCTGTTTGGGGATCCATACTGGATGCCGCATCCGGTACGGGGAATCGGTTGGGTGATTCAAAAGCTGGAACAGCGGCTGCGAAGCGGGGAAGATTCACCGGGGAGTCAGTTGTGGAAAGGGGCGGTCCTGGCGGTATCGGTCTGCCTCTTATCGGTTCTGATTCCGGGAGCGCTGCTGCTCGTGGCTTACAGGATACACCGGTATCTGGGGATAGCTTTGGGAGCTTTTATGTGTTATCAGCTTTTGGCGACGAAATGCCTGAAGGTGGAAAGCATGAAGGTATATCAGGCATTGAAGGCCGGTGATGTTAAGGGAGCCAGAACTGCGGTGTCTATGATCGTGGGAAGAGATACCGCTGTGCTGGATGAGACGGGTATTACGAAGGCGGCGGTGGAAACCGTGGCGGAGAATGCTTCGGACGGCAGTATCGCGCCTCTTCTTTACATGGCGTTAGGAGGCCCTCTGCTGGGCTTTTTCTACAAAGCGGTGAATACGATGGATTCTATGATTGGTTATAAAAATGAAAAATACCTGTATTTTGGCAGAGCAGCGGCCAGAATGGATGATATATTGAATTACCTTCCGTCCAGGATCAGCGGCCTGTGCATGACGGCGGTTTCATTTCTTTTGGGAATGGATGGAAAGAATGCGTGGCGGATCTTAAGACGGGACGGCAGGAAGCATGACAGTCCCAACTCGGCTCAGACTGAGGCTGCCTGCGCCGGGGCGCTTCAGATCCAGCTGGCCGGAGACGCCTGGTACTTCGGGCATAAGAAAGAGAAGCCGACCATCGGTGATCCGATCCGGCCGGTATGCGCGGAGGATATCAGGCTGGCCAACCGACTGCTGTATGGGTCCGCGGTTCTGACCCTTCTGGTGGTGTGCGCAGTCAGAGCGGGTGTTGGCTGTATCCTGAGGTTGGCCTTATGATACTAGCCTTATGATACTAGCCTTATGATACTGGACTGGGAATACTCAGTGCCGGGGAATGTTCAGTTCCAGGAAATGCTTAGTGCCAGGAAATGCTCAGTGCCGGGAAAGGCGCTCCGGCACAGCTAGAATGCTTGTAATTATTAATAATTTCTGAATGATCTGAAGGAGTTTACCAGAATGAGACTAAGGGACCAGGACAGGCATGGGGGCAATATATACAACAGACAGATCCGATATGATTTTTCCAGCAATATCAATCCGCTTGGGATACCGGCATTTGCCCTGAAGAAGCTTCAGGAGGAAGCGGTCTGTTGTGAACGGTATCCGGACCCGGAATACCGGGAACTAAAGGCGGCCATAGCCCGGATGGAGCAGGTACCCCAAGAGTGGGTAATCTGCGGAAACGGCGCGTCGGAATTAATCTACGCCCTTCCAAGGGCATTGGCGAAGCGCAAGGGGAGACCGGTCCGGGCGCTGATTCCCCAGCCTTCCTTCTCCGAATATGAGCGGGCTGTGGACGCTGCCGGCGGGCACACCGTATCCTTCGCGCTAAAAAAAGAGAATGGCTTCCGGATCACGGAAGAAATCCTGGACAAACTGACGCCGGATATGGACCTATTGTATCTGTGCAATCCTGCGAATCCCATCGGCAGCCGGCTGGAAAGGGAGCTGTTGTCTAAGATCCTAAGGCAATGCCGGGAGATGGGAACCGTCGTGATGCTGGATGAATGTTTTCTTCCATTTTGTGAGGATTATGAGACTGCCAGCGGGAAACGGGAATTAAAAGAAAATCCGCTGCTGTTCGTGCTGAACGCCTTTACGAAGATCTATGCAATGCCGGGAATCCGCCTGGGCTATGGCATGTGCAGCGATGAAGCGCTGCTGTATGGATTGCGGGAACAGATCCCCGAATGGAGTGTGTCCCAGGCTGCCCAGACGGCCGGTACCAGCATAGCCGGACACAGGGTGCGGGATCTCCGGTGGGATTATTTGAAGAGAACCAGGGAACTGATCAGAAAGGAACGGGAAGAGATGGCCCGGCGGCTTCGTGAACTGGGAATGGAAGTGTTTGCCCCGGCCGCGGATTTCATCTGTTTTCACAGCGGCATCCCCTTGTTTGAAGAATTGGAGAAGGCCGGGATACTGATCCGTTCCTGCGCGAATTACCGGGGGCTTACCTCCGGTTACTACCGGGCGGCAGTGAAGAAGCCGGAAGAAAACAGGATATTGATCCGGGAGATTCAGCGTATCGTAAGCGCCCCGGGGAAAGAAAAGACAGTCCGGGAACAGGCAGGTGAGTGTTGTGGCTAAAAACATAATGATACAGGGGACCATGTCCAATGCGGGAAAAAGCCTCCTGACAGCCGGATTGCTCCGGGTATTTGCCCAGGATGGCTTCCGGGTGGCGCCGTTCAAATCCCAGAACATGGCGTTAAACTCCTACATAACGGCGGAGGGCCTGGAGATGGGGCGGGCGCAGGTCGTACAGGCGGAGGCAGCCGGTATCGAACCTTCGGTACAGATGAACCCGATCCTGTTAAAACCGGTCAGTGACGTGGGCAGCCAGGTGATCGTATGCGGTGAGGTTCAGGGAAATATGCCCGCGGCTGAGTATTTCCGCTATAAACAGAAGCTGGTACCGGTGATCCTGGAAGCCTACCGGGAACTGGAAAAAGACCGGGACATTCTCGTGATCGAAGGCGCGGGCAGCCCGGCGGAGATTAATCTGAAGGCACATGATATCGTCAACATGGGACTGGCGGAGATGGTGGACGCGCCGGTTTTGCTGGCCGGGGATATCGACCGGGGCGGTGTCTTTGCCCAGCTGTACGGTACGGTGGAGCTGCTGGAACCGCATGAGCGGGAACGGGTAAAGGGACTGATTATCAACAAGTTCCGGGGGGACCGGGGGATATTGGAACCGGGAATCGCCATGCTGGAGGATAAGTGCCGGCTGCCGGTCGTGGGCGTGATGCC
Source organism: Diplocloster hominis (assembly GCF_032380655.1). Lineage (NCBI taxonomy): Bacteria > Bacillati > Bacillota > Clostridia > Lachnospirales > Lachnospiraceae > Diplocloster > Diplocloster hominis. The sequence continues at coordinate 53,312 of NZ_JAWDIY010000031.1, forward strand.
GTGGATCAGCGTGGATATCGAGGACGAGGACAGCCTGACGGAGCGGTTCCACAGGAAGGGCATGGCAGGGGAGGTAAGAGCTGCGGTAATCCGGTTTCCGCATATTTCCAACTTTACGGATTTTAACCCGCTGGAAACCGTGGAAGGGCTGGAGGTTGCGTATGTATCCTCTGTGAACGAACTGGGAGATCCGGATCTGATCCTGCTGCCGGGAACGAAAAATACCATGGGGGACCTCAAATGGCTGCGGCAGAACGGACTGGAAGCAGCGGTCCTCAAGTGTGCGGCGAAAGGGGTTCCGGTATTCGGAATCTGCGGCGGCTACCAGATGATGGGGGAGAGGCTTTGTGATCCCTGTAATGTGGAGCATGGCGGACAGATGCAGGGTATGGGGCTTTTGCCGGTACAGACGGTATTTGAAGAGCAGAAGGTCAGAACCAGAGTCCACGGCACCGTGTCAGGCCTCACGGGCTTTTACCAGGGGCTGTCGGGCAGCTCTTTTACCGGATATGAGATCCACATGGGGACGTCGCAGATCATGGACGCCCCGGCATTCGGGACCAGGGGCTCTGATGCCCGACAATACGGCAGGGAGCCAGAACAGGTATCCGGTTTTTCCAAGATTATGGTAAAAGAAAATACAGTGAAAGGAAATACGGCAAAAGAAAATACGGTGAAAGAAAATACCGGGAAGGCGGATGGATGTGTCTGCCGAAATGCTGCCGGCACCTATGTGCACGGGATATTTGAAAACAATGAATTTACAAACCGTTTTCTGCGCCTGGTCTATCAGCGGAAAGGATTATCCTTTGATGACGGCAGGCGTATGGATATGGCGGAATATAAGCGCAGGCAGTATGATCTGCTGGCGGATGCGGTGCGGGAAAATCTGGATATAAAAGAGATTTACCGCGTGATCGGAATATAAGGGCAGGAAGAAGGAGGCGGTTTCTTTTGCGTTTTGATACGATGGACCCTCAGAAAATAGAACAGAGAAGTTTCGAGATAATCGAGCAGGAGCTTGGACGGGAGCTGGACCCGGTACAAAAACCGGTGATCAAACGGGTCATCCATACGACGGCGGATTTTTCCTACGCGGATACCCTGTGTTTTTCCGAACAGGCGGTGGAAAAAGCGCTGGCAGCGATCCGAAGCGGCGTGTCGATCGTGACGGACACGAATATGGGAAAGGCGGGGATCAGCAAACAGACCCTGGCCGGATTCGGCGGCCAGGTCCGCTGCTTCATGGCCGATGAGGATGTGGCCGTGGAAGCGAAGCGAAGAGGGGTTACCCGGGCAGCCGTCAGCATGGAAAAAGCGGCCTCTTTGGGGGAAGATTTTATCTTTGCCATCGGCAATGCGCCTACGGCACTGATCCGCCTGCGTGAGCTGATCGACGAAGGCCGTGTTCATCCCCGCCTGGTGATCGGAGTCCCGGTTGGCTTTGTAAATGTGGCGGAGGCCAAGGAGTATCTGATGGAGGCGGATGTTCCCTATATCGTCGCCAGAGGAAGAAAAGGCGGCAGCAATGTGGCGGCTGCGATCTGCAACGCCCTGCTGTATCTGTGTGTATGAGCAGGCACCCTCACAAACATCAGGGGGCGGAATCGATCGATTCCTATGCCTTCACATCCGGGATGAGAAACGTTAACGCCTCCTTTAAAGTACTGTTTTCCGTGACACTTTTGGTTTTATGCCTCGTTTTGGACCACATATGGGTATCTGCGGCGGTGATGGTCAGCATGGCCCTGCTGACCATCTGCGTGGGAGGCTTAAGCATCCGCAGGTATCTGTCCCTGATGAGCATCCCCATCGCGTTTATTGTGATGGGAAGCATCGCCATCGCCGCGGGTGTCTCCGCCAGGCCGTTTGGCGAGTTTCGTCTGGATCTGCATCTGTTTTATTTATATACCGACAGGCCGGATATCCTGCGGGCGGTGCGGCTGGGCTTAAAGGCTCTGGGAGCGGTCAGCGCCATGTATATGCTGACTCTTTCCACACCTGCCAGTGAGATTATATCGGTCCTGGGACGGGCCCGCCTGCCGAAACTGCTGATTGAACTGATGCATATGATTTACCGCTTTATATTTATTCTGATGGATGTGCAGAGTAAAATGAGTACGGCGGCCAGAGCAAGGCTCGGGTATGTGGATTTCAGGAGGAGCTGCTATACCTTTGGAAATATAGCCGGGAATCTGTTGATCCTGTCCTTTCGGAAAGCGGGGATTTACTATGACGCACTGGAATCCCGGGGATATGATGGGGAACTTAAGTTTTTGGAAGAAGAGAAAAAAGTAAAATCCTGGCAGGTTACGGCGGCTGCCGGGTATATACTGGCGCTGATCATCCTGGCTGTAACTGTGTGAGGAAAAACGCAGGCATGGAGGAACGGTTGAACAAAAAGAAGTTCCCCCATACTTAAATTTATGGCGCAGTAAATGCGCCGCTGGAGGAACGGTTGAACCAAAAGAGGTTCCCCCATACCTGAATTCATGGCGCAGTAAATGCGCTGCTGGAGGAAAATATGGAATTACGGCAACGCGGGAAAGAGGATTCCGTCATACTGGAAATCAGGGATCTCACCTATCAATATGAAACCGGAACACAGGCCCTTGACGGTGTCAGTTTAAGGATACGCAGGGGAGAACGTATTGCGGTGCTTGGAGCCAATGGGGCAGGTAAATCCACGTTATTTCTCAATATGAACGGGGTGCTGTCACCGGATCATGGGGAGCTCTATTTTCACGGCGAAAAAGTGAATAAGAAAAATGTAAAAGAGCTGCGCAGACAGGTCGGGATCGTTTTCCAGGATGCGGATAACCAGATCATCGCATCTACGGTATTGGCCGAGGTGTCTTTTGGCCCCATGAATCTGAAACTGGCTAAGCCGGAGGTGGCCGCGCGGGTGGATGAGGCACTGGATTATATGGAGCTTGAGGAATTCCGGGACAGACCGCCCCATTATCTGAGCGGAGGGGAAAAGAAACGGGTCAGTATCGCGGACATCATTGCGATGAAGCCGGAAGTGATTATCTTCGATGAACCCACCGCTTCTCTGGACCCGGTCAACGCCGGTATGCTGGAGGATGTACTGGAAAAGCTCGGATCCGAAAATAAAACGATCATTATATCCACACACGATGTGGATTTTGCCTACCGCTGGGCACAGAGGATTCTGGTGTTCTGTGAAGGGAAAGTGATCGGGGATGGGACGGCACTGGACGTGTTCTCCGACACAGAGATGCTGAAAAGGGCGCATCTGAAGAGGCCGGTCCTGATGGATATCTATGAGATGCTGGTAGAAAAGCGTCTGCTGCCGGATCAGGGAAACTATCCCAGGGATACGGAAATGTTCAGGGTATTATTAGAGGAAATATAAATTACTCTCCCCCGGTCAAATCAACTGGAAGAAGTCTTGCCTTTTGAGACAAAGAATGATTTTGAGTCAAAGAATGATTGTGAGACAAAGATGACCGAAAGGGATTTGAAAAAGGCAATACGCGGTAAGTGATAAGTCCGCTTTTGCATATAGACAGACGCACAGTACAGACTGCGCGCCGCCCGGTCTTCGGGTGCATTTCAAAGGAAGAGGTGCCTGCATTTCTCCGCAGGATAATAGGGAAAAGGGTGAAAAGCCCTTACGGTCCCGCCGCTGTAAGAGAGGAGTTTCGTCCGGCCCCGTATTTTCTCACGGATACGGGTATCACTGGGAAACCGGGAAGAGAGAGGACGCAAATGTGGATACTCAAGTCAGAAGACCTGCCCTTCCGATTCTGTCCAGGCCATATGGCCCGCGGCAAAACTGCAGATCGGTCACGGAAGATGGCCGTATGCAGAGCTGGTCCGTATCAGAATGACGGACTGCCTATGATTCCGCTTCATGTCCGGGAAACATGCATGTGGGATCAAGGAAGAAAGGAGAAGAGAAATGTCAAAAAAACAAAAAAGAGTAGTAAAGTTAGTAACGGTGTTTGCGGCCATATTCGCCGTGGTGCCGGCTGTCAATGCAATGCATATCATGGAGGGCTATCTCCCGGCCGGCTACTGTATCGCATGGGGAGTGATCTGCCTGCCGTTTCTGTCTGCCGGGTTCTTCTCACTGAAGAAGATTTTGAAGGAAAACCGGAGGGCTATGACCATACTGGCCATGTCCGGGGCATTCATTTTCGTCATTTCTTCGCTGAAGATCCCGTCCGTAACGGGGAGCTGTTCCCATATGACCGGTACCGGATTGGGTGCGATCCTATTCGGCCCCAGTGTGGTGGGCATTTTAGGTATCATTGTCCTGCTGTTCCAGGCGCTTCTACTGGCCCATGGCGGGCTGACCACGCTGGGAGCCAATACCTTTTCCATGGCCATCGCCGGCCCGTTTCTAGCTTACGGAATATACAGACTATGTATAAAATGTAAGGTGAACCGCCGGGTAAGTATCTTCCTGGCCGCCTTTTTAGGTGACATCTTTACCTACTGTGTAACCAGCTTTCAACTGGCCCTGGCGCATCCGGCAGAAAATGGCGGTGTCGCCGTATCCGCGGCAAAGTTTCTGGGAGTATTCGCTCCGACCCAGCTGCCATTGGCCATTCTGGAAGGAATCCTGACGCTGGTCATCATGATCGCGCTGGAGACCTATGCCAAAGCCGAGCTGAAATCCGTCGGATTTTATAAGGAGGTAAAATAGATGAGTAAAGATACAAAACTTGTACTGGTCCTGCTGGTAATAGCAGTCCTTCTGGCGGGAGTTCCATTATTCGCATTAAAGGGCGCTGAATTCGGGGGCTCTGACGATGCGGGAAGCCAAATGATTGCCGAGGTTCACACAGATTACCAGCCTTGGTTCGAGCCGGTGCTCGAGACGATCATCGGCGGAGAGCTTCCCGGAGAAGTGGAGAGCCTGTTCTTCTGTCTCCAGACCGGAATTGGGGTAGGCATCATCGCCTTTCTTATGGGGCGTTTTGTTGAGCGGAAGAAACAGGAAGACCGTAGGGGTGGCGGGGAGTAGAAGATTTTTTGTGACTTAGGGCCGGTCCGGGAAGAACCCTGGGAGGGCTTCTCCCGCCTCCCAGGGTTCTTCCCTGTTTTGGAGAAAGCGAAGAAGTTTAGTCCTTTTAGAATCTTAGTTTTTAACGAGATACCGTTATCTGTCAGAACCTGCAAGATGGCTTTTTATAAAGCAGGGAAGAGAGGGAAGCGGCGGGGGCTTCGGAACCGGGGGGCTCCTCTCGTGAGGCCAAATCACTTGAGACCGGGCCTTAGAACGGCTTACGCAGAAGGAGGGAGAACCTCGCAGGGCCGGGACGGTTCTTTCTGAGAGTTGGGTATAGCCTGGTAACCGGAATGCCCGCATACTTATACATTAAGCCGGTTGCGGGCATTCCGGCTACCAGGCTATACCCAACTCTCAGAAAGAACCCC